>JBLMWX010000193.1:0-14269 GCA_050257455.1 Gemmatimonadota bacterium
CCCCCCCCGGATCGGTGTCGGTATCGGGAATGTCGCGTGACAACGCGCCCCGAGTAGTAAACATGAACGGAGGCGATTTGCCAAGGGTTCGCGACGGCGTCGAAAACCGGTCCCCGGGGAACCCCGGCGAGGATGACACGGCGCCGCCGCCGGGTATAATCGTTCGATGGCAAGGCCGCGCGTTCACTACGGGTGGGTCATCGTGGTCGCCGGCGCGATGACCGTGTTCTCGTGCCTCGGCCTGGCCCGGTTCGCCTACGGCATGCTCCTGCCCCTCATGGGAAAGTCCCTGGCGCTCCGCTACGACGAGATGGGGTTCATCGGCACCGGCAACTTCGCCGGATACCTCGCCGCCGTGGGGATGGCGCCTTACCTCATGAGGCGCATCGGGGCCAGCAGGGCCGTCGCGGCGGGGCTGGCCCTCGACGCCTGCACCATGGCGCTGATCGGCTCCGCGAACGGCTTCCGGCCGATCCTGGGGCTCTACTTCCTGACGGGCGTCGGCAGCGGCCTCGCCAACGTCCCCATGATGGTGCTGGTCTCCCACTGGTTCGCGCGGGAAACGCGCGGCCGCGCCGCGGGGCTCATGCTCGTCGGAAACGGCGTGGCGATCGTCTTCGCGGGCCTGCTCATCCCGGCGCTCGGCGGCGTGTTCGGCCCCGACGGCTGGAGGGCCGGCTGGCGGATCCTGGGAGGGCTGTCCGCGGCGGTCGCCGCGGCCGCCTGGATCCTGCTGCGCGACCATCCGGCCGACCTGGGGCTTGCGCCGATCGGAGGGTGGCCCGCGGGCGTCCCGCCCCCGCCCGGCGCGGCGCCGCATGCGCCGGCGGGCCGGGGGACCGTCGCTCACCTCGGCGTCCTCTACCTGATCTTCGGCCTCACCTACATGGTCTACGGGACCTTCATCGTGACGACCATGGTCGCGGAGCGCGGCATGGCGGTCGCGACCGCCGGGCGCTTCTGGTCCTGGGTCGGGATCATCGGCAGCGTCTCCGGGCCGCTCTTCGGCGCGCTCTCCGACCGGATCGGGCGGAAAGGCGGCTTCATGACGGTCTTCGCGGTCCAGACGGCGTGCTACGGCCTCGCGGGCCTCGCGCTGGGGACGTGGTCCGTCTACGCGTCGATCGTCCTGTACGGGATGTCCGCCTGGGCGATCCCGACCATCATGGCGGCGGCGGTCGGCGACTACATGGGGACGGCGAAGGCCGCCACGGCGTTCTCGGTCATCACCTTCTTCTTCGCCGCGGGGCAGACGCTGGGCCCGGGCATCGCGGGGGTCCTCGCGAGAAGTTCGGGGACATTCAACGGAAGCTATCTCCTGGCGGCGGCCGCGACCGCGCTCGGCATCCTGGCGGCCGCGGCGCTGCCGCGCCCCGGCGAGGCACCGGCCGGCAAGGCGCCGTGACGCCGCGCGCCGGCCCCGAAATCGCGATTGCCCCGCCTCGCGGCGGTGATATACAGTGACCCCGTTTCCCACCCCGTCCCGTCCCGGGACGACCCGAAAGGAGGCGCGATGGAGCCGGTCCGGATCATGCCCTGCCTCGACATGAAGGACGGACGCGTGGTCAAGGGCGTCAACTTCGTCAACCTTCGGGAGGCCGGCGACCCGGTCGAGAACGCCGCCTTCTACGAGAAGGAAGGAGCGGACGAGCTCGCCATGCTGGACATCGCCGCAACCGTGGAGAACCGCAAGACGCGCCTCTCGTGGGTCAAGGCCGTCTCCGCCGCCATCCACATCCCCCTCACCGTGGGGGGCGGGATCGGCAGCCTGGAGGACATCGACGCGGTCCTCGCGGCCGGGGCCGACAAGGTGTCCATGAACAGCGCCGCGGTCAGGGATCCCGGCCTGGTGAAGAAGGCCGCCGCGAAGTTCGGGAAGGACACGATCACCGTCGCCATCGACGGCCGCCGGAACGAGGCGATGCCGTCGGGCTTCGAGGTCGTCGTCGCCGGCGGGACGAAACCGGCCGGCAAGGATGCCGTGGCCTGGGCCCGGGAGTGCCGGGATCTCGGGGCCGGCGTCATCCTCCCGACCAGCATGGACGGCGACGGCACGAAAGCCGGGTACGACCTGCCCTTCACGCGCGCGATCGCGGACGCCGTGGATCTCCCGGTGGTCGCGTCGGGCGGCGCGGGCAAGCTGGAAGACTTCCGTCGCGCGGTCACCGAGGGCAGGGCGTCCGTCCTGCTCGCGGCGTCCGTCTTCCACTTCCGGATCCTGAGCATCGGCCAGGTCAAGGCGTACCTGCGCGGGAATGGCATCGCCGTCGCCGGGACGTAGCCGGGCGGGGTACCGCGGCCCCTTTTCCGCTTGACGTCCCGTCCCGCCGCTGCTATAAACAGACCGGTCGGTATATTATCTCGCCGGCCGGCCGCGTTCGGCGAGGAGGGGGTGACGCATGGGAGTCCGCGAGGCCGCCTGGAAGACCGTCAAGTGGAACGTCATGAAATCCCGCCTCGGGTACACCGAAGAGGAGATGGAGGCCTTTCGCGCGAACCCGAGGAACGCGGACGTGCTCGACAAGGCCCCCGCCCTCCTCGACAAGACGATCGTCCTGACGGTCGTCGCGTCGCACGGGTGCAACAGCGGGCACCGGGCGGGCGACAGGCTCTACTTCGACGGGGCCGGGAACCTCCTGACGCAGCGCTGCCCGAAGAAGGTCTGCATCTACGCGCTGAACGCGGCGACCGCCATGATCTTCGCGTCCAACGAGCTGTTCTACGCGGGCGTCGACCCGAACGAGATGCGGTTCCGGCGGGCGGCCTGCTTCGACGTCGGGGTGCAGTGCGGCGGATGGGGCCGCATCGTGCTCGAGCTGGGCGTCGAGGACCGGAAGGCGCGCCCGGGGCGGCCATGAGGAAGGACGGAAGCCGCACCCGGGACCAGATCATCGCCGAGGCGCTCCAGATCTTCTCGGTAAAGGGCTACTACAACACCTCGATCAACGACCTCCTCGCCGCCACCGGCCTCACGAAGGGCGGGCTCTACGGGCACTTCGCGAGCAAGGAGGAGCTGTGGGGCGCCGCCTACGAGCGGGCGGTCGCGATCTGGAAGGGGATCGTCTTCAAGGGGGTCCGCGGGATCGCCGACCCGATCGCCCGGATCGAGAAGGTCGTGGAGAACGACCTCTTCGGCTACTGCGGCGCGGAGGTCTTCGCGGGCGGCTGCTTCTTCTTCAACATGCTCGTCGAGCTGTCGGGCCAGTCCGAGACGATGAGCCGCCGCATCCGGGCCGGCTTCATGGAGTTCGCCGCCCTGCTCGCGTCCTGGCTCGGGGAAGCGGACCGGCTGGGGCGCCTCCGGAAGGGCGTGAATCGCCGGGAGGTGGCCGACTTCATCGTCATCGCGATCAACGGGGCCACGGCGCTCTACACGTCGAGCCGGGACGCGCGTTTTCTCCGGGAGACGTCGAGCCAGCTCCGAGCGTACCTGCGGCAGCTGAGGGCGTGACGCCCGCCCGGGGCTTCCCCCGCGCGGGCCCGGCCGCGGCAACGGACATACCGACCGGTCGCCACAAGCGCGGCCGGACAACGGACCACGGAAGGAGGTTTCCCATGGTGAAGGACGACATCCGCTCCCACGCGCTGGGACTGGGAGCGGACGACGCGGGCTTCGCGGCCGCCGCGGACTACCGGAGCCCGAGATCGCCGGCCCTCGATACGATCTTTCCCGGCGCCCGGTCCCTGGTGCTCCTGGCCTACAGGGAGCTCGCGAGCTGCGAGAGCCCCGACATGCACATCGCGCAGAACGGCCGGTACGATCTCATGGAGTTCGCGCGCGGCTGCAACTACCGGCTGGCCCGGTTCCTCGACCGGGAGTACGGGGCCCGCGCCATGACGGTGCCGGTGTCCTACCCGATGGAGATGAGCCGGCAGACCCGGGGGACGGTCGGGCAGGTCTCGCTCCGGCACGCCGCCGTGGCGGCCGGGCTGGGGACGTTCGGCCGCCACAACCTCGTGGTCCATCCCCGCTTCGGGAGCCGCGTGATCTTCTCGGCCGTCCTGACCGACCTCGACCTGCCCTCCGACCCGCCGGCGCCGGACAATCCGTGCACGGAGTGCGGGCTCTGCGTCGCGGGGTGCCCGGGACGGGCCCTCGACGAGGCGGGACGGACGGACGTGATGAAATGCATCCGGCACTCCCAGCCGTACGGGCTCTCCGGAGCGATCGGGTTCTGGATGCGCCACGCCGACGCGTCCGCCGAGGAGAGGAAGGCGATGTTCAAGGACGACCTGTTCTGGCGGATGTACCAGGCCGGCCACATCGGGCCGCAATATTTCTGTTTCCGGTGCATGAGCTCCTGCCCGGCGGGAAGGCCCTCCCGCGAAGGAGGCGCGTGATGGCGGATTCGGCGATCACGTACCAGGGCGTCGTCTACCCGTGGCATTGCGACCACATGGGGCACATGAACGTGATGTGGTACGTCGGGAAGTTCGACGAGGCGACGTGGCGGCTCTTCGGCGGGATCGGGCTCACGCCGTCCTTCTTCCGGGAGAACGACCGGGGGATGGCGGCCGTGCAGCAGGAGATCGCCTACAAGCGCGAGCTCCGCGCCGGCGACGTCGCCGCGGTCACGGTCCTGACCGGCGTCCACCTGGACACCCGGATCCGGAGGTCGTGTCCCTTTCCCGCCGACGTTCTCGATCGCGGACGCGCGATGATCGTCGTCCGCGAGCCCGGGATCCGGCGATTCCCGGAGGAGCCATGACGCCTTACGGCACGATCCGCGCCGAGGTGCACGAGCCCGGCATCGGCGTCCTGACGCTTTCCCGGCCCGACCGGCGGAACGCGATCTCCATCCGGATGCGGCGGGAGATCTCCGGCTGCCTGGACGCGTGGAGCGGCTCCGGCGAGGTGCGGGCGGCGATCGTGACCGGCGCGGGACCCGTCTTCAGCGGCGGGTTCGACCTCGCGGAATTCCGGCAGCCGGAACGGTTCGACGAGCTGCTCGACTCCTCCTCCCGGTACCACCGCGACGTCTGGCGTTTCCCGAAGCCTCTCGTCGCCGCGGTCAACGGCCCCGCCATGGGCGGGGGCTTCGACCTGGCCGTCTTGTGCGATCTCCGGATCGGCACCCCCGCCGCGTCGTTCGGGCACCCGGAAGTCAAGTTCGGCGCCCCTCCCCTCGTCACGCCCCTGCGCTGGATCGTCGGCGACGGCCACGCCCGGGACCTGGCGCTGACCGGCCGGACCATCCGCGCCGACGAAGCGCTCAGGATCGGCCTGGTCGGCAGGATCGTGGAGGCGGACCGGCTGATGGACGAGGCGTTCCTCCTCGCGAAGTCCATCCTGGAGGCGCCGGCGGAGACGCTTTCGTTTCTCAAGGGCTGTCTCGCGGCGTCCGGGGGACGGGATTTCGAGGAGTCGTTCCGCGTCGAGCACGACGTGGCGTTCCGGGACATCCTCCTTCCGAGGGCGCGGAAAGGGCTCTGACCCGCTCCCGCGGAAGTTGTGGTATCTTCCTCGGTTATGGGAGCCGCGGGAAGAGACGGGAGGGGGCGGGCGTCGTCCCGGGGCGCCTCCCGGCCCGCGAGCGCCGGGCGCCGCGCGCAGGAGGTCGCAGCCGGCCTCGACGTGCTCGTCGCGCAGCGGTTCGCGCCGCTGCGCGGGCTTGCGGTCGGGCTCGTCTGCAACCCCACGGCGGTCGACAGGCGGCTGCGCCACGCGGCGGACCTGTTCCGCGAGGCGCGGGGCGTCCGCCTCGCCGCCCTGTTCGGGCCGGAGCACGGGGTCCGCGGGGACAGCCAGTACATGGCCGCCGTCGGCGACGAGCGGGACCCGGCGACGGGCGTGCCGGTCCACTCCCTTTACGGCAGCCGCGCGGAGTCGCTCCGGCCCGCCGCCGGGACGCTGTCCGGGCTGGACGCGCTCGTCTTCGACATCCAGGACGTCGGGACGCGCTTCTACACCTACCAGGCGACCATGCTCTACTGCATGGAGGCCGCGGCCCGCGCGAGGATCGCCTTCTTCGTCCTCGACCGGCCGAACCCGGTCGGCGGGCGCGCGCTGGAAGGCCCGGCTCTCCACCCCGGCTTCGAAAGCTTCTGCGGCGTGCACGACGTCGCCGTCCGCCACGGCATGACCGTCGGCGAGCTGGCGGGGATGTACCGCGAGGAGCGGGACCTGGACCTTGCGCTCACCGTCGTTCCGTGCCGCGGCTGGCGGCGGGACATGCACCAGCGCGACACCGGGCTGCCGTGGATCTTCCCGTCGCCCAACATGCCGACGCCCGAGACGGCCCTCGTCTACCCCGGGATGTGCCTCCTCGAGGGGACGAACCTCTCCGAGGGCCGCGGCACCACGAGACCGTTCGAGCTGTTCGGCGCACCCTGGCTCGATGCCCGCCGGCTCGCGGACGCGCTGTCCGCCGAGCGGCTGCCGGGAGTCGCGTTCCGGCCGGCGAGCTTCGTGCCCTCCTGGGACAAGCATGCCGGGACGCGGTGCCACGGGGCCGAGGTCGTCGTGGCCGATCGATACGCGTTCCGCCCGGTCCGCACGGGCCTGGCGTGCGTCGCCGCGGCCCGCGCCCAGGATCCGGCGCGGTTCCGCTGGCGGACCGAGGCGTACGAGTTCGTGGAGCACGTCCCCGCCTTCGACCTCCTGTGCGGCTCGAGCCGGGAGCGGGAGGCGCTCGAAGGGGGCGAGGGGTGGCGCGGCCCCGCCGCGTCATGGCGCCGGGAGGAGCGGGCGTTCGCCCGCCGGCGAGACCGGCACCTCCGGTACGCGTGACCGCCCGTGGATCCCGTGCGATTTTCCCTGAAACCGTTCCACGGCAGGGACCCCGTGCCCGCGATCGCGATCACCGGCGCGATCGCCCGGCGCGCGGAAACGTTATCGGTCCGATTCGAGATCCGGGGGCACGACCTGCCGGCGCTTTCGATCCCCCCCCGCGCCGCGTCCCCGGCGCGGAGGGATCGCCTCTGGGAGGACACGTGCCTGGAGATCTTCCTCGGCGTCGACGGCTTTCGGGATTACCGGGAGTTCAACCTCTCCCCCGCCGGGCACTGGAACGTCTACCGCTTCGCGGCCTACCGGGAGGGGATGCGGGAGGAGCCGGCGTTCACGTCGCTCCCGTTCGACGTCCGGGTCGACCCGGCGGCGCTGCGGCTGTCGCTTTCCGCGGACATCGGCCCGGTCGTCCCGCGGCAAGCCGCCGCGGAGATCGGCGTCGGCGCCGTCGTCAGGACAAGGGAAGGCGGCATGAGCCACTGGGCGTTGACCCATCCGGGCGCCCGGCCAGATTTTCACCGGCGGGACGGGTTCCTGCTGAACATCCCCGCTTCGTCCTGATGGCGCCGCCCGGGGGGGGGGTGCGATTCCGGCGCGGGAACTTTTCCGCCCGGCGCCGTCTCATCACGGGTAACGAATCCGGAAGGAGGGTTCCGATGAAGCGAGCGGCGATTGCCCTGGCGGCGATTCTCCTGGCGGGACCCGCCGCCGCCGAGACGCAGCTGACCATCTACAACCGGAACTTCGCCACCGTCAAGGAGACGCGCACGCTGACCCTGCCGCAGGGCGAGAGCGAGGTACGCGTGACGGGCATCACCGCCCTCCTCGAGCCCGACTCCCTGGTCCTGCGCGATCTGTCGCGCCCCGACGCCGTCCGGATCCTGGAGCAGAACTACGAGAGCGACCCGCTGAGCGAGGGGCTTCTCCTCCGGAGGTCGGAGGGGAAGACGCTCGACTTCGAAGTCACCGTGCCGCAGACCGGCGAGAAGAAGATCGTCAGGGGGAAGGTCCTGCGCAGCGGCTACGTCCCCCGCATGGCGGCGCTCCAGCGGTACGGCGATCCCCAGGGCGGCGGGCAGCCGATCGTGGAGGTGGAGGGGAAGATCGTGTTCGGGCTCCCGGGCAAGCCGGTCTTCGAAGCCCTCGACCCGAAGGCGTTCCTGAAACCGACGCTCCTGTGGCGCCTGTCGACCGACGCGCCGGGACAGCACGACGTGGAATTCTCCTACCTGACGGGCGGCATGCGGTGGGAGGCGTCCTACAACGCCGTCGCGCCCGAGACGGGGGACGCCTTCGACATCGTCGGATGGGTGACGCTGGAAAACATGAGCGGACGGGATTTCGAAGACGCCCGGGTCAAGCTCATGGCGGGCGACGTGGCCCGGGTCCAGGGAGAGGGCGTGGCTTACGCGCGGGCCGCGGCCATGGAGATGGCGGCGGCTCCGGCGGCGGCCGTGACGGAGCGCGCGTTCGAGGAGTACCATCTTTACACCCTGGCGCGCCCGACCACGGTCCTGGACCGCGAGATCAAGCAGGTCGAGTTCGTCCGGGCGTCCGGCGTCCCCGCGAAACGCCTTTACGTCTACGACGGGCTCCAGGCGGGCGCGCAGTACCGCGGCTGGGACGCGTCGAGCATCCGCAACCGCCCCGACTACGGCACCCAGTCGAATCCGAAGGTCTGGGTGATGCTGGAGTTCCGCAACGCGGAAGATTCCGGGCTCGGGATGCCGCTGCCGAAGGGCAAGGTCAAGATCTACCGGCGGGACGAGGACGGGCGCAACGAGTTCGTCGGCGAGGATGCCCTCGACCACACCCCGAAGGACGAGACGGTCCGTCTCTACACCGGCAACGCGTTCGACGTCGTCGGGGAGCGCCGCCAGACGGCGTTCCGGCTCGACACGAACAACCATCGCGCGGACGAGTCGTTCGAGATCCGTGTGCGCAACCACAAGGAGCAGCAGATCGAGGTCCGGGTGGTCGAGCACCTGTACCGCGCCGTCGAATGGGAGGTGACGTCGCGATCCATGGATTTCGACAGGACGGACGCGAGGACGATCGAGTTCCGCCCGAAGGTCCGCCCCGGCGGCGAGGCGGTCATCGCCTACACCGTGCACTACAACTGGTGAACCCCGCCGGGAGGCGCGGCGGCAGCCCGGACCCGACGGTTCCGGCCGCCGCCCGCGTTACGCCGTCCGCCGGACGCGAGCGCCCGGCCGGATCGACCTAATCGCGGTCGTGGCCGCGGCCGCGTCCCCGCTCGAGTCCCCGGCCGCGCCCCTCGTGCCACTGTCCCCGGTACTGGAATCTCTCGGGGTAATGCGAGTGCGGAAGGCGATACCACGGACCCCGCCGCGCGTTCGAATAAAGCCAGAACCCCCGATCGGTGTCCCAATAGTAATAGTAGCCGCCGTATGTGTAATACGGCCTCGATTCCAGGACCACCACCGGCGGCAGGACCGGCACCGAGACCGAGACGCCGGCCGAGACGCCGGGCTCCTCGTAATACGTCCCCGCGTAGTACGGCACGCACGCGGTCAGCGCCAACAGCGGCAACACGGCGATCAGTATCGCGGCTTTTCTCATAACGCCTCCGTTGTCCGGGGTTCGTTGCGGGGTCCGGCCGCTCCACCCAATTGATGCCGCTGCGGGCACTCCGGTTCCGGGGGACGCGGCGACCGTCGCCCGGAGGGCGAAACCCGGGCTCTCCCCGGTCTATCGAATGAGATGACGGGACGGATCGGGACGCATCGGTCCAATCGACGACGCCGGCTCGGGGGAAGCCGGGGGGGGGCGATCATGGGAAGCGACTCTTCGTTCGACAGCTACAGGGCGGGTTTCAGGGGCCGGCTCCTGCGGCCCGGGGATCCGGGATACGAAGACGGGCGCAAGGTGTACAACGGAATGATCGACAGGCATCCCGGGATCATCGCCCGCTGCGCCGACGTCGCGGACGTCGTCGCGTCCGTGCGCTTCGCCCGCGAGACCGGGATGCTCGCGGCGATTCGGGGCGGCGGACACAACGCGGGCGGCCTGGGAGTCTGCGACGACGGGATCGTCATCGACCTGTCGTCCCTCAAGGGAATCCGCGTCGACCCGCGGGACAGGACCGTGCGCGTCGAGGGCGGATGCACCTGGGGCGACGTGGACCACGCGACCCACGCCTTCGGCATGGCGACGCCGGGCGGCGTCATCTCGACCACCGGAGTCGGGGGGCTGACGCTGGGCGGGGGGCTCGGCCACCTGACGAGACGATACGGGCTCTCGATCGACAACCTGATCGGCGCGGACATGGTGATGGCGGACGGGACGCTCGTCAGGGCCAGCGCCGAGGAGAACCCGGATCTTTTCTGGGCGATCCGCGGCGGCGGCGGCAACTTCGGGATCGTCACGTCCTTTCTCTTCCGCCTCCACCCGGTCGCCACGGTGCACGCGGGGCCGATGCTGTGGGAGCTCGACCGGGCGCCGGAAGTCATGGCCTCCTACGGGGATTTCATTGCATCGGCGCCGGACGAGATCAACGGGTTCTTCGCCTTCATGACCGTGCCGCCGGGACCGCCGTTTCCGGAGTCCCTGCACAACCGCGCGATGTGCGGGATCGTCTGGTGCTACGCGGGCGCCCCGGAGAGGTTCGGCGAGGTCCTGAAACCCGTGCGGCGCTTCCCCCCTCCGGCGTTCGAGCACGTCGGTCCGGTGCCCTATCCCGCCCTCCAGGCCCTGTTCGACCCGCTCTACCCGCCGGGCCTGCAGTGGTACTGGAAGGCGGACTTCGTCGACAACTTGACCGAGGCGGCAATCGCGCTGCACGCGAAGCACGGCGGGACGCTCCCGACCCCGCTCTCCGCGATGCACCTCTACCCGGTCAACGGCGCGGCGCACCGGGTCGCCCCGGACGCCACCGCCTGGAGCTACCGTGACGCGACGTGGGCGAAGGTCATCATCGGCGTCGACGCGAACCCTGCGAACAACGACCGGCTGATCCGGTGGGCGAACGCCTACTGGGAGGCGCTCCATCCGCACTCCGCCGGCGGCGCGTACGTGAACTTCATGATGCACGACGAGGGACAGGACCGCGTCAAGGCGACGTACCGGGGCAACTACGAGCGGCTCGTCGCGGTCAAGACGAAGTACGACGCGGCAAACTTCTTCCGGGTCAACCAGAACATCCGGCCCGCCGCGGACGGGGGAATGCGCTCCGTCGCGTGACGCGGGGCCGGCGCCGCCTGCGACACCGAAAAAAGGGCCTGCGGGTTTCAGCCCGCAGGCCCCCGTTCCAACCGGACCTCCGGCCGCTACGTCGTCTTCTTAGCGTGCCGGCGGCCCATCGCGTGCTTCGCGTGCCCCCCGACCTTGTGGAATCCCCAGAGCTCGCCGCCCGGGTTCTCCTTCGTGTGGATCGCGACGCCCGCCTTGCCTTCCTCGATCCTGGCGTACAGATCCTTCACGGTCCCGCCCTTCAGGGGCCCGCCGAGCTTGACCGCGGCGATGCTGCCCTCGGCCACGATTCCCGTGGTCTTCCCCGCCTTGAGCGACGGCGCCTCTCCCGTGGTCGGGTACAGCCACGCGATGATCGCGCCGGGCGTGCCGTCGGCGGCCACTTCGTGAACGTGCGCCATCGTCACGTCCGCGACGTTCCGTCCCCGTAGAACGTAGCGCAGGGTCTCACCGTCCTTCGCGAGCGTGAAATCCGCCTCGCCTCCCTCTTTCGCAGTCACCTTGGGAAGAGGGACGAGCTTGACTTTCACGACCTGCTGCCCATGGCTCATGCCGCGCGCCTCGGCGGCGCCGGCGACGAACGCGGCCGTGGCCAGGATCATCAGTACCGCATAGAGCGTCTTCTTCATGGCGATCTCCTCCTGCTTTCCCCATAAGATGAATCCCCCGTCCCGGGGATTCCGGCCCCCGGATCGTTCGCATCCCGCGGCGGCGGGGCGACGCCCCCCGGTTGCCGCCCCGCTTTCCGGTA
The DNA here is from genome assembly GCA_050257455.1 of Gemmatimonadota bacterium. Lineage (GTDB taxonomy): Bacteria > Desulfobacterota > Deferrimicrobia > Deferrimicrobiales > Deferrimicrobiaceae > JBLMWX01. The sequence continues at coordinate 11,694 of JBLMWX010000193.1, forward strand.
TAATTCCCTTTTCGGGGGGACCAGGCGCCAATGGACACTCGCAGGACACCGACGGCTTCGGCGGGGGCCGAAGCGCCGACCGGCCCACGGGCCCGGGGCGCCCGTTGACGCGTCCGGCTCCCCATTCGCCGGGCGGACCGGGGCGCAGCGGGGCCCCGGCGCGCACGACCAACCGCCCGTTGACCGTGCTCGCGCTCCTCTTCGGCCTCTTCCTCGCCGCCATGGAGATGACCGTCGTCTCCACGGCGATGCCCACGGCGGTGGGCGACCTGGGCGGGATTCACCTCTACGCCTGGGTGTTCGCGGCCTACATGCTGACGACGACGGTGACGCTGCCCATCCACGGGAAGCTCGCCGACCTCTACGGGCGCAAGCCCGTGATGATCGTCGGCATCGGGGTCTTCCTCACCGGCTCCTTTCTCTGCGGACATGCCGACGGGATGAACGAGCTCATACTCTTCCGCGCCATCCAGGGCATCGGCGCCGGGGCGATCCAGCCGGTCGCGCTGACCATCGTCGGGGACCTCTTCGATGTGCACCAGCGGGCAAGGGTCCAGGGGCTTCTGGCCGCGATGTGGGGTTTCGCCGGCCTGGTCGGGCCGGTCCTCGGAGGCGCCATCGTCCAGTGGCTCTCCTGGCGCTGGGTGTTCTACGTCAACATCCCTCCCGGGCTGGGATGCGTGGCGGTGCTTTTGTTCGCCTACCACGAGAAGGTCGAGCGGCGGGAGCACCGGCTCGACTTCGCCGGCGCGGTGCTGCTCTCCCTGTCCGTCGTCTTCGCGCTCCTGGCCGCCCGCTCCCGGGAGCAGACCGCGGCGTTCGTCCCGGCGGCGGCGGTCTGCCTGGCCGTCTTCCTCTGGACCGAGCGTCGCGCGCCCGAGCCCCTCCTGCCGCTCGACATCTTCGCACAGCGCGTCATCGCGGTCGCGTCGGCCAGCGGCGTGCTCGTGGGCGCCGCGATGATCTCCGTCGTCACCTACGTGCCCCTGTACGTGCAGAGCGTCCTCGCGGGAAGCCCCACCGACGCCGGCAGCGCCATCGCGCCGATCTCGGTCGGCTGGCCCATCGCCTCGACGCTTTCCGGGCGGCTGCTCCCCCGGACCGGCTACCGCGCCCCCATCTGCGGGGGCCTGGGGGTGGCGTCGCTCGCGGCGTTGCTGCTGGCGTTCCTGCTGCGGCCGGGCGTCGACCTGTGGGTGACGCGGGCCCTCACGTTCGTCTACGGAATGGGCCTGGGGTTCGCCAACACGCCGCTCATCATCGCGGTGCAGTCGAGCGTTCCCTGGGAGCGCCGCGGCGTGGCCACCGCGAGCACAATGTTCAGCCGCACGATCGGCGGCACGCTCTCGGTGGGGATCCTCGGCGGCGTCCTCGCCGCGGCGCTTGCGGCAAGCGGGGCGCCCGCGGGAGCGGTCGACCGCCTCCTCGGGCCGGGACGCGACCTGCTGGCGCCCGCCGTGGTGCGCAGCATCTCGGGGGTTCTCGAGGCCGGCATGGAGCGCATCCTCTGGGCGGTGGCCGCCATCGCGTTCGCCGGGTTCGCCGCGAGCCTGTTCTTCCCCCGTCTCCAGGTTTCGCCGCGGGAGGACACGGGGCCCCCGGGCCAATGACCGTCCGGACGCCGGCGACCGGGCCGAAACAAATGGCGCGAGACGTGAAACCGGGCGGTGGGGAGGCGGGTTCTAATCAGGGAGGCGCGGGTTCCGGCCCCGCCCGGACCGAAGGGAAAGTAGCGGAAACTCAAAAGGAACATGACCGGAGGGGGTACGAGCCATGATCCATCGCGCGAGAGCACTGTTCGCGTTCCCGCTCCTGGCGGCTGTCTTTGTGCTGGGCGCGCCGGGGGACGCAAGGTCCGATGTCGGCGTCAACCTCAACATCAACCTGGGCCCGCCCCCGGTGATCGAATCGCCGCCGGCCGATCTCGTGCTGATGCCCGGCATCGGCGTCTATTTCATCCCGGGCATCTCGGCGGACATCTTCTTCTACGACGGTTACTGGTGGGCGCCCCGCGGCCCGAGATGGTACCGCGCGCAATCGCCGCGCGGGCCGTGGGCGATCGCCAGGTCGCGGGCCGTCCCGCCGCCGCTGTTCCGGGTCCCGCGCGACTACCGGGCCGTGTACGGCCGCGAACGGCACGTTCCTTACGGCCAGTGGAAGAAGGAGCACGGAGACCACTGGGGCGGACGTGGACACGGCCGCCGGGGCCGGTGATCCCCTCGCCGGCTTCCCGCAACGCCGCCGGGCCCGGTGTAACCGGGCGATGATCCCCCGCGCGGCCGACCCCGTTGCGCCGGAAGACCGTCCCCCGGGGATGCGCCTGCAGGCGCGCCCCGGGGACGGCGCGGCAATGGAACAACGCACCAGGGGAGGGGCCATGAGACGTCCGACGATGGCGGCACTCGCCATTCTCTTTTTCGGAACGATGGTGCTGCCCGGCTGTCTCTGCGTCGGGCCGACGGGGTGGGAGCCGGATCGTGACGAGCGATGGAAACGGCGGCGCGACTCCCGGCGGCGCCCGACGGGCCCGGCCGTAACGCCGCGCGGCCGCGAGCCATCTTCCCTTTATGACGACG
>JBLMWX010000194.1:0-12353 GCA_050257455.1 Gemmatimonadota bacterium
TCGGTGACGATCTTCTCGGCACGGGGATCCGTGTGCTTGGAGATGATCCCGGCGCACTTCATGGCTAAATACGATAATATATCGGAAGGAAAAGAGAAAGAGAATGCCTACCTCCGGCTCCTCATATCCGCTCTTTCCGGGACGCCCGGGCGGGCGACCGAAGGGGCGGGCGCCGCGCGCGCCGCTGGCCGACCGGATGCGCCCGACGACGCTCGCCGAGTTCGTCGGGCAGGAGGAGATCCTCGGGGAGGGGAAGTTTCTTTCGTCCGTGCTGGCGGCGCGCCCCCTGCCGTCGCTCATCTTCTGGGGCCCGCCGGGATCCGGCAAGACGACGCTCGCGCGGATCATCGCCGCGGAGACGCGGGCGGTGTTCCTGCCCTACTCGGCCGTCCTGTCGGGGATCAAGGAGATCAAGGACGCCGTGGCGGAGCTCCGGGAGACGCGCCCGGGCGACGGGCGCCCCGCGATCCTGTTCATCGACGAGATCCACCGGTTCAACAAGGCCCAGCAGGACGCCCTCCTTCCCTTCGTGGAGGACGGGACGGTCACCCTGTTCGGGACGACGACGGAGAACCCGTCGTTCGAGATCCGCGGCGCCCTGCTGTCGCGCTGCCGGGTCCTCGTCCTGTCGCCGCTGGCGGAGGCCCACATCGAGGCGATCGTGCGGCGCGGCCTCGCCGACCCGGCGCGCGGCCTGGGCAAGCCCGACTCGTTTCTCGACGGCGACGCCCTGCGCCACATCGTCGCGGCGTCGGACGGGGACGCGCGGGCGGCGTTGAACGCCCTGGAGGCGGCCGTCGCCATCGCGGAGCACCGGGGCCTCCCCGCCGTGGACGTCCCGACCGCCGAGGAGGCGCTCCGGAAGAAGGCGCTGCTCTACGACAAGGACGGGGAGGAGCATTACAACCTCATTTCGGCGTTCCACAAGAGTTTGCGCGGGTCCGACCCGGACGCGTCCCTCTACTGGCTGGCGCGGATGCTGGCCGCGGGCGAGGACCCCCTCTACGTCGCCCGGCGGATGATCCGGTTCGCGTCGGAGGACGTGGGCAACGCCGCGCCGGGGGCGCTCCAGGTCGCCCTGGCCGCCGCCGAGGCGTACCGGACGCTGGGGAGCCCCGAAGGCGAGCTCGCCATCGCCCAGGCCGCCGTCTACCTCGCGACGGCGCCCAAGAGCAACCGCGTCTACACGGCGTTCGGGCGGGCCATGAGGGACGCCCGCGAAGGGGGGAGCCACGCGGTGCCGCTCCACCTGCGCAACGCGCCGACCCGGCTGATGAAGGAGCTCGGGTACTCGGCGGGTTACCGGTACCCCCACGACTTCGCGGACGGCTTCGTCCCCGAAGAGTACTTCCCCGAGACGCTCGGGCGCCGCACCTACTACGAGCCGTCGGAAGCGGGCCACGAGAAGGTGATCGCCGAGCGGCTGCGCGCCTGGTGGGGCGCGGTCCGCAAAGGCGGGAAGGAGCCCGGGAAGGAATAGCCCGGCGGGCGTCAGTAGCCGCCGGGCGCGCTCCCGCCGACGACCAGCGTCGCCTCGATCCGGAGAAGCGAGTTCGAGACGTAGACGTCCCGGACGTACGTCTCGTACCCGGGCTTCCTCAGCTCGAGGCGGTGCGTTCCGCTCGCCGCCTTGAGATACCTCTCCCCGGTGAAGTCGGACGCCTTCCCCTGGGAGACGCCGTCCAGGAGGACCTCCGCGTCGGGCGGGTTCACCGCGAAGATCAGCCCGCCGACGTTCCCGACGCCGTAGACCTGCGACTTCGGGTAGCAGCCGGCCGCGAGAAGGACGCCGAGCGCCAGCAGGACCGCGGCACCCTTCGCTGGGAACCTGACCATGACCGCGCCCTCCTACCTGGCCGGAACCGCGGGACCCCGCTCCGGTCCCGCGCCGCTTGGCGCGCCGGCCAGCTTGACGATGTCGTTGACCGCGAACCCCCCGCCGCCGACCCGCCGGCAGACGGCGGCGTCCTCGCCGAAGAAATCGACGACCTCGATCTCCCCCTTCTCGCGGCCCCGCTTGCGCCCGAGCGACACCTTCGTGTCCGGGTCGATCACCTCGCGCCCCTCGCCGAAGACGCGAAGCCTTTCGCCCGCGACCAGGCCGGTCTTGCGGCCGGCGTTGACGGTCACCTCGTCGCCGTCGACGGCGGCGACCTTGCCGCTCCATTCGACCGCCGCCAGCCGCCGGACCATGTTGTCGATGAATTTCGCGATCGCCGCCCGCAGCGCCTTGCCCTCGATCGTCTCGTCGTATCCCGTCGCGCCGCCGATTCCCAGGACCTGCGTCGAGCTCGTCTCGTGCACCCCGTTGCCGCTGTCGGCGAAGATGACCTGGCCCGTCGAGGCGTCGACCACGCGGACGTCCACGGTGGCCTCGGCCGTCTGGGTCTTGCTCGCGCCCACGAGGTAGGTGGCCGACTTCTGCTTGACGCCGAACTGGGACACCGCACCGGTCACGATCGCGTTGAGCCCGAGCACCTCGCCCGCCGCGGCGCCGGTGCCCGCCCTGACCCCCCCGGCCTTCGCGAGATCCTGTTCGTCGAGGATCGCGTCCAGGTCGCCGCCGCGGGCCACCAGGATGAAGCGCCCGGACTTGGCGAGCTCCGTCGTCAGGATGTCCTGGACCGCCCCGCCGAGCCGCCCGCGCCCGTACGCGCTCTTGTCCTGGAACCTGACGACGGCCACGCGCAGCTTCGGCCCCGTGCTCATGATCGGGGCCGCCGCGGGCCCGCGCCCGGCCCGGGCGGCGGCGGCCGACGGCGCCTCGGAGGGCCCCGTGACGGGGGGCGATGTCGCGCAGGCGCAAAGGAGCGCCGCCTGCGCCACGCAGGACAATGCGGCGATGATCGGTTTCATGATCTCCTCCCGTCTTCGGATCTCCGCGGCCCGTTCCGCGTCATCGCGGCTCCAGGGCCCCGGCCGGCAGCTGCTTCCCGATGTTCCGCCCCACGTCCCTGCCGAACGGGGTCACGGGGTTGAGGAGGTTCAGGATGGCGTACCCGAGGATCTGTCCTCCGATATCCCAGCCGCCGCCCTGGGGCACGAACTGGCGGGCCTGGCGGTCCCGGCCCTCCCAGGCGACCGACCCGTCCTTCCGGTACAGCGTGAACGACGCCGCGACCGCGACGCTGTTGTACACGCCCGCCGTCGTCTTGCCCCATTCCCGGACCTCGCCGTAGAAGACGCCTTCGGCCCCGACGGTCCGGCAGACGTCCTCCGGCGTGGTCGCGCCGAGCTGCCCCCCGTAGCTGATACCGAGGCCCTCCCGGAGGAGGCGGTCGCTCTCGTCCGTGGGCATCACGTTCCACCCCTGGCTCGCGATCTGGTCGGCGAACGCCTTACGGACGACTTCGGATGCGTCGAGGTCGTTGCTGAAGTTCTCCATCGGCGCCACCGCCACCCGCGGTCCCGCCGGCACGGGGGCCGCCTCCCCGGCGGGAGCCCCGCCGCCCCGGACCGCCCGGCTTCCGCCGCACGCCGCCGCGAGCAGGACGAGGACGGCGCACGCGGATGCGGCGGCCACCCGGCTTCGCCGTCCCCGCACCTCCCTTGGACGATCCGCGCCGGCGAACATTCAGCCCCGCCGCCGGGTCGGCAGACCGCCCCGTCTTTCCAATGCATTCCACTCGCCGGACACGGGTCCATCGCCTCGCGGATCTCCTCCCCGGCCGTTCCCCCCGATCCCGGCACCCTGGCCGGGTCCGGAATCTTCGCCGCCGGCGTCCTCCGGCAGGCGATCCGCGATAACATTCTACTATACGGAGGAATCATGGGCATCGGCACGGGGCGCGCGGCGCACCCGGGTCGACCCGATCGACGCGCGGGGACCGGGCCGCCCCGGTCAGGCGCCGTGGGCTTCGAAGATGTCCTGGAATTCGGCCGCGCAGGCCTTGAAGATCTCGAGGATCCTCGGGTCGAAGTGGGACGGGCTGGTCTTCTCGTTGCCCGCGGTGAGGATCCGGACCGTCTCCGCGTGGTCGATCGGCGGCTTGTACGGGCGCCGGCTCCTGAGGGCGTCGTACTGGTCGATGATGCCGAGAATCCGTCCCTCGATGGGGATGTCCTCGCCCTTGAGGCCCATCGGGTATCCGGTCCCGTCCCATCGCTCGTGGTGCGACATCGCGAACTTCTCCGCCGAGCGCAGGTAAGGGCTGCCGGAGCCCCGCAGGATCCGGGCGCCGATGGTCGTGTGCGTCTTCATGATCTCGAATTCCGCGGACGTGAGCGGTCCCGGCTTGAGCAGGATCGTGTCCGAGATGCCGACCTTGCCGATGTCGTGCATCGGGCTCGCGTAGAACATGACGTCGGCCTCCGGCTTGGGGATGTCGAGGTGCTTCACGATCACCGCCGTGTAGTAGCTGATCCGCTTGACGTGGACGTACGTCTCCTCGTCCCGGTACTCGGCCGCCAGCGTCAGCCGCTGAACGGTGTCGAGCAGCGCCTCGCGGAGCTGCCGCGTCCGCTCCTCGACCTTGAGCTCGAGGATCCGGCCGTGGGCCTCGAGGAAGTCCTGGTACTTCTTGATCTTGAGGAGGTTGCCGACCCGGACGAGGATCTCCGTGCTGTCCACCGGCTTCGTCAGGAAGTCGTTCGCCCCGGCCGAGAGCCCCTTGATCCGCAGCGACCGGTCGGAAAGGCCCGTGAACATCACGACCGGGATCATCTGCGTCGCCGGGTCCGCGCGCAGCCGCCGGCACATCTCGAGGCCGTCCATTCGCGGCATCGAGATGTCCAGGATGACGAGGTCCGGCATGAATTCCCTGGCTTTCTCGAGACCCTCGATGCCGTCGCCGGCCGAGGCGAACCGGAATCCCTCCCGGCGGAGGACGGCTAACATGAGCTCCACGACCGTGGGGTCGTCGTCCACCATCAGGATCTTCGCGCCCGATCCGGCATCCATTTCCGTCTCCGCCCTCCCCGCGAAACCGCCAGCCGCCGGCACGACGACCGGGCTTGTCCGCCGCCTGGATTCATCGGAACCGCAGACCGAAAACTTGAGCGGGCGGCGCCGCCGGGCCCCTGCCTTCGCCGGAAGACGATCGCGCCCTTCCCCCCGGGGGCAGGGCGCGGGGAGAAGGGGGGGCGCTCGTCCGGAACGGGCCGCCGCGCGCCCGGGGTCAGCCCTTCATCGACCCGGTTCTCTGGAAGCGCTGGTGCCAGGAGAACGCTTCCTCGATCAGATGGGGCGTGTGCTTTCCGGGGGAGTGGTTGAGGGCCCTGAAGTAGTACTCCTTGAGCATCGGGCGGTAGTCCGGGTGCACGCACTTCTCGATGACCTGGACCGCCCGCTGCTTCGGCGACGTGCCGCGCAGGTCGGCAAGCCCCTGCTCGGTGACGACCACGTCCACGTCGTGCTCGCAATGGTCCACGTGGGACACCATCGGGACGACGCACGAGATCGACCCGTCCCGGCCCGCGACGGATGGCGTCGTGAAGATCGAGATGTACGAGTTGCGGGCGAAGTCGCCGGAGCCGCCGATCCCGTTGATGATCCGCGTTCCGTTGACGTGGGTCGAGTTCACGTTGCCATAGAGGTCGAACTCGACGCACCCGTTCATCGCGATGACGCCGAGGCGCTTGATGACCCCCACGTGGTTGCTGATCGACTGGGGCCGCAGGATGATCTTGTCCTTGTAGAACCCGATGTTCGACTTGAACTGCTCGACCACGCTCGGCGAGACCGAGAGCGCCGTCGCGGACGCGAACGTGATCTTCCCGGCGTCGATCAGGGCCAGCATCCCGTCCTGGATGACCTCGGTATAGACGGTCAGGTTCTCGTACTCGGAATCGAGGAGCCCGTAGAGCACCGCGTTGGCCACGTTGCCCACGCCCGACTGGAGGGGCAAAAGGTTCTTCGGCAGCCGCCCCTTGCTTACCTCGTGCGCGAAGAAATCGAGGATGTGGCGGGAGATCGCCTTGCTCGCCGCGTCCGGCTCCTTGAACACGGTGGTCCGGTCGGGATGGTTCGTCTCGACGATGGCCTTGATCTTGTCGGCGGGGCAGGTGAGGTACGGCGTCCCGACCCTGTCGGACGGCTTCATGATCATGATCGGCGATGTGTTCGGGGGCGCCTGGGGCTCGTAGACGTCGTGCATCCCCTCGAGCTCGAGGGGATGGTAGTTGTTGACCTCGAGAATGACCTCCCGGGCCGCGTCGATGAAGACCTGGTTGTTTCCGACCGAGGTGGAGGGGATGAGCCTGCCGTCCTCGGTGATCCCGGCCACTTCGACGATGGCCACGTCAAGCTCGCCGAAGAAGCCGGACCGGACGTACTGGGCCACCGTCCCCAGGTGGAAGTCGAAATACTCCATCTTCCCGAAGTTGATCTTCTCGCGGGCAACCGGGTCCGAGTTGTACGGCATCCGCAGCTCGATGCCGTCGACCATCGCGAGCGCCCCGTCGAGCTCGCTGCTCGTGGAGGCGCCGGTCATGACGACGATGCGGAACTTCCCGCCCTTGCTGTGCTCGCGCAGGATGTGCTCGGCCAGCGCCTGGGGCACGAGCTTCGGATAGCCGGACCCCGTGAACCCGCTCATCCCGACGCGGTAGCCGCTCTTGATCAGCTCGGCCGCGTCGGTGGCGAAGGTGATCTTCTCCTTGAGCGCCTTGTTCCTGACCCGCTGGCCCCGCAACATGCTCCTGGTGTCCACGCCGCTCATCTTGATGTCTCTCCTTTCGAGTTGACCGGGCCGCGCCCCGGAGGCGGAGGGCGAACCGGATTCTTGTCCCGCTGACGGCGCGCCCGCGCCGACGATCCCGGCGACCGCCCCCCCGGCGGCCTCGACGACCTTCTCCCTGTCCCCGGGCGGAAGGCCGCCGCCCCGGATCCGGAGCTCGACCCCCGGTCCCAGGGCGACGCTCTCCCACCGGTCGGACTCCGTGCGGCCGAGGATCCCCTCGAGATAGTCGTCGGGGCGGCCCGCCATCATCGCCCGGATCTTGCGCAGGGGGAGGTCGCGCGCCTGGAGCGACTTGACGACCAGGAGCTGGACGACGTGGCGGTAACCGTAAAGCGCCCGGGTCCCCGAGAATCCCAGGGGACGGTCGACGAGCCCCGAGGTCGTGTAGTACCGGATGGTCCGCTCCGACGGGATCTCGGTCACGCGGTGCCGGGCCTGCCCCTCCGCCACGCGGGGAACGAGCCGGGCGACGAGTTCGAGGAGCTCCTCGAGGGTGATGTCCGTCCTGCCCTGGAGGGAGAAGAGCGTCTTTGAAAGCTCGGGATCCATGCTGACACCAGTATTTACTGTAAACACCAAGTAGTGTCAAGCAAAAGATTGAAGGTCGTGGGGAAATCGTCGTGACTACATTAAAATATTTGGTAATTTTGCGTCCGCGCGACGCAGGATTTCGTCCGAGCCAAGACACTACATACTGCAAAATTGCCCCCGGGCCGACGTCCCGGGGGCCCCGTGTAGCTGCGCCAGGCGAGCCGCCGCGTGTCAGGCCGCCTTCGTCTGCTTCCTCACGTGCTCGCAGATCCGGGAAACCTCGTCCCGGAAGTCGTCGTAGTCGATCTGGAGCCCGTTGAGGTATGCGCTCCAGCCGGCCGACGACTTGGCGAAATGGACGGCGTCCTCGATCTCGGCGTCCGTCGCGCCGTTCAACCTGGCGGCCTCGGTGTGGAAGAGTGCGCAGTACCGGCATTTCGTGACGGCCGAGATCGCGACCCCGATCAGCTCCCGGTACTTGTTGGGGATCGGCCCCTCGTCGAACTGGACCCGCTTGAACAGCTTCCACTCCATCTCGAGCGACGAATCCGGCACCGCCTTGATGAACCCCGGAACCAGTCCGAACATCTGCTCGATCTCCTTGTAGACTTCCTCGCGCGTCATGGCTTGCCCCCCCCGCGTCCGCTCGGTCCGTTGCCCGCTTCACGCCGACCTTTGCGTCTTCGATGCGCCGCCGGGGCGGGCTGTTTCCGGTTCCGGTCCGTTTCCCCGGGAGCCGGTCCGCTCCGCTGCGCCGCCGGCCGCGTCCTTGACCTTTGCGGCCCGCCGGATTATCTTCTGACCATTGTCGACAGTCCACACGGCCCCGGGCGGGGCCATCCCGAAAAAAGGAGCGACACGATGCCAGCGACGTTCAAGTACCAGGATCCTTTCCCCCTCGGAAAAGACGGCACGAAGTACCGGCTGTTAACGAAGGATTTCGTCTCCGTCCGGAAGTTCGCCGGGAAGGAGATCCTGATGGTCGAGCCCGAGGGGCTCGCGTTCCTCGCGAACCAGGCGCTGCGGGACGTCTCCTTCCTCCTGCGCCCGGCGCACCTCGAGAAGGTGGCGGCGATCCTGTCCGACCCCGAGGCGTCGCCCAACGACCGGGGCGTCGCCGTGGCAATGCTGCGCAACGCGGAGGTGTCCGCCAACTTCGTCCTCCCCTTCTGCCAGGACACCGGGACGGCCACGATCGTCGCCAAGAAGGGACAGCAGATCTGGACCGGCGCCAAGGACGAGAAGTTCCTCGCCAAGGGGGTCTTCAAGACCTATACCGGGGAGAACCTGCGGTACTCGCAGACGATCCCGCTGTCCATGTACGACGAGAAGAACTCGGGGACCAACCTGCCTCCCCAGATCGACATCTACGCCACCGAGGGGATGGAGTACAAGTTCCTGTTCATCGCCAAGGGGGGCGGGTCGGCCAACAAGAACTACCTTTACCAGGAGACCAAGGCGCTCCTCAACCCGGCGAGTCTCGAGAAGTTCCTCGTCGAGAAGATGAAGACGCTCGGGACCGCGGCGTGCCCCCCGTACCACCTCGCGTTCGTCGTCGGGGGGACGTCCGCCGAGGCGTGCCTCAAGACCGTCAAGCTCGCCTCCACCGGCTACCTCGACCACCTGCCGACGAAGGGAAACGACGGCGGCCAGGCGTTCCGCGATCTCGAGTTGGAGGAGAAGCTGCTCCAGGCCGCGTTCAAGAGCGGCTACGGCGCGCAGTTCGGCGGGAAATATTTCGCGCTCGACGTCCGGGTGATCCGCCTTCCGCGCCACGGCGCCTCCTGCCCGGTCGGGATGGGCGTGTCCTGCTCGGCCGACCGGAACGTGAAGGCGAGGATCGACAGGCGGGGGATCTGGCTCGAGGCGCTGGAGCGGAACCCGGGCCGCCTCATCCCCGACCGGTATCGCGGCAAGCACGAGCACGGCGTCGTCAGGATCGACCTGAACCGGCCGATGGACGAGATCCGCGCGGAGCTTTCGAAGTACCCGGTGACGACCCAGCTCTCGCTCACGGGAACGATCGTCGTCGGCCGCGACATCGCCCACGCCAAGATCAAGGAGCGGCTCGACCGCGGGGAGGGGATGCCCCGGTACCTCAAGGACCACCCGATCTACTACGCGGGCCCGGCCAAGACGCCCAAGGGGATGCCGTCGGGCTCCTTCGGGCCGACGACCGCGGGGCGGATGGACTCGTACGTGGACCTCTTCCAGTCCCAGGGCGGCTCCCTCGTCATGATCGCCAAGGGGAACCGCAGCCAGCAGGTGACCGACGCCTGCAGGAAGCACGGCGGCTTCTACCTGGGCTCCATCGGGGGCCCGGCGGCGCTGCTCGCGCAGGAGAACATCAGGAAGGTGGAAGTGCTCGAGTACCCCGAGCTCGGGATGGAGGCGATCTACCGGATCGAGGTCGTCGACTTCCCGGCGTTCATCCTCGTGGACGACAAGGGGAACGACTTCTTCAAGCAGCTCGCGACATGACGGCGGCGGCCGTCGGGCCGCCCCCGTGCCGTCCGAAGCCCCGGGCCCGTTGCGGCCCGGGGCTTTTTCGTTCCGCCGGGACGCCCCGCGCGCGGGCGGCATGCCGGCGCCGCCCCGAAGGACGCAGGTCCGGCGCGCGGCCGGGTCCGCCGGGCCATTTCCCGGTCGACGGCCGGGACCGGGGCGACGTACACTGGAGGCCGATCCCCGCCGTGCGACGGCGGACCGGGGGAGGTGGGCGTGGCGATCGACGGGATCCGGAAGCGCATCGATCTGCTCGACGACGTCCTGCTGCGGATCTTCAACGAGCGGGCCCGGCTGGCCCTGGAGATCGGGCACCTGAAGAAGGAATCGGGGATGCCGGTCTTCGACCCGGCCCGGGAGAAGCGCATCTTCGCCCGAATGAAGGAGGAGAACCCCGGTCCGCTCGACGGCGGAGCCATCGTGCGGCTCTTCGAGCGGGTCGTGGACGAATCCCGCCGCCTGGAGCGGATCATGTCCCTGGGGGAGGAACGGGACAGATGCTGATCATCACGAAGAAGGACGCGCCCGAAGAGGCGCTGGACGCCATCAAGGAATACCTGATCGGCCACGGGTTCGACATTCACCAGTCGACCGGGGTCAACCGGACCATCATCGGGGTGATCGGCGATACGGCCTCCCTGGACGCGCGGGAGATCGAGGGCCTGCCCGGCGTCAGCCAGGTGGTGCGGATCCGGAAGGACGACTGACGGGCCGCCCGCTCGTCGAGCGTCCGGCCCGGCATCTCGCCGAGGCGCCTTTCGGCCTCCCCGGCCGTTTAAGACGCCCCGAGGGCCCTGGCCGCCCTTCTGACGTCGGCCGGCCTGACCCAGAGGATCGCCCCGAAACGGCCCGCCCCCGCGGCGACGGCGTCCATGGCGGTGATGTTGACCCCGGCCGCGGCCAGCTTGGACGCGACGCCGGCCACCACCCCGGGGCGGTCGTCGCCCTGGACGAGGAAGGCCGTCTTCTTCGTCACGGAGAGCCGGGCCTTCCGGGCCGCCGCCTTGAAGGCCGCCGCGTCCTCGGGGACGAAGTCGACCTGGGCTTTCCGCCCCCGGGGGAAGCCGGTGAAGGCGAGAAGGTTGACGCCGGCGTCGGCGAGGATCGCCAGGACGCGGGCCCCTTCGCCCGCCTTGTCGGCGACCTGCGCCTTGAAATAGTCGATCTTCCGGATTTCGTCGGCCATCGCTCCCTCCTGGGCGTCCCCCGGTTCCCGGGGGCGCACGCATCGGCCGCCGTGCGGTCGATGCCTCCAATCTACCGCAATCTCCGCCCGGACGGAATTCCCGCCGCCCGCCCGTGAAGAAAAAAGGCCCCCCGGGGAATCGATCCCCGGGGGGCCTTTCGATGACTGGCGGGGTGGACGGGACTTGAACCCGCGGCCTCCGGCGTGACAGGCCGGCGTTATAACCAGCTTAACTACCACCCCGATCGACAACGACTGGTAGGCGGAACAGGAGTTGAACCTGCGACCCTCGCCTTGTAAGGGCGATGCTCTCCCAACTGAGCTATCCGCCCGAAACTGACCGAAAATCAGGACTTCTCAAAATACCAAAACGGTCCCGGCGTGTCAACGCGATTCGCCCGGCCCGTCGCGGCCCGGTCTGGTATGATGGCGCCATGAAGATCGCTCTCCTCGGGGCCATGGGGTTCGTGGGACAGGCGGCGGCCCGCGAGCTCGCCGCCCGGCCGGAAGTCCGCGAGCTCATCCTCGTCGATTACGACGTCCGCCGGGCGAAAAAGCTCGCGAAGGCGCTCTCGCCCAAGTGCCGGTACGCGATGGCCGACGCCGGCAGACGCCCCGAGCTCGAGCGACTGCTCGGCGGTCTCGACGCCGTCGCGAACGCGGTCGGTCCGTGCGCGGAGTACGAGACGGGCATTCTCGCGACGTGCGCCGCCGCGGGGACGGCCGTGGCGAGCATCGGCGACGGCCCTCTCGCCGAGGCCGACCGGCGGGAGATCCACGAAACGGTGCGGCGCGCCGGGATCCCCGCCGTCTCGGGCAGCGGCCTGCTCCCCGGATGGACGGAGCTCCTGTCCGCTCACTTCCTGAGCGCTCGCGGGGAACGGACGCTCGAGGGAACGCGGCGGTTCCTGTTCTGCTCGCCCGACCGGTTCGGGGGATACGCCTTCTTCCGGAGGATGGCGCGGACGCGGCGGCAGGAACCCGTCCCCCCTCCGCCCAACGCGCCCCGCGGCGTCTACTTTGCGACGGAAGCCGGCGATCTCCTCGGCTTCCCGGAGGGCGCGGCGGTCCGGTACCGCCGGATCGGCCGGCTCTGCGCCCTGGGGCCCGTGGGGCGCGAATTCGCTGCGGCCTTCCATCTCTGGCTCCGCGGGTCCCCGCGGGGCGCCGCGGGAACGCCGGCGGCGGCGGCCGGCGTCGTCGCGCCGGCGGGGGCCGGGTTCGAGACGGCGTCGGTGACGGATCCGGACGGGCGGCTGGCGGGCGCGACCCTGGCGCGCGCGGCGCTTCTCCTCGCCGGAAGCCGCGGGAACGAAAAAGGCCTCCTGCCGCTGCCCCTGGTGATCGGGCGGGAGGAGGCCGAAAGGATCGCCGCGTCCTGCGGCGCGCGGATCGTGCTGGGAAGAGTCCAGGGACGTTCCTGAACTTTTCGGCCGTCGAAAAGTTCAGGA
>JBLMWX010000195.1:0-6434 GCA_050257455.1 Gemmatimonadota bacterium
TCTCTCCTTCCGGTCCACCCGTCACCTACGGATCCCAAACTCGTCTCCCCGGATCGCCCATAGGATGCGCGCTCTTCGTGGCGGGACAAGCTAGCACCTCCCTGCGTGCGTTTCGTTTCCCCTTGTTCCGGGAACTGCCCGTGCCCGGGGTCCATTACAGCCAGGGGCTAACCAGGTGGCCGAACCATTCGCGGATCCTCGGCAGCAGCGGCCTTTCCGCCCACTCCTCCCGGCGGATTTCCCTTGAGTCCGACAGGTCTTGCGCGAACATGTCCTCCATCTGTTTCGCGAACTGTCGGCTGAGCACGACGGTGTTCACCTCGTCGTTTCGGGCAAAACTCCACATGTCCATGTTCGTGGAACCCACGGTCGACCAGACTCCGTCGACAACGGCGGTCTTGGCGTGAAGCACCGCGCTGCGATGTTCGTACAGTTTCACGCCCGCACGCAGGAGTTGAGTGTAGTAGTAACGTCCCGCGTACTGGGTCATCGGAATGTCGGTGCCGCCCGGCAGGACGATCTGCACGTCCACTCCGCGCCTTGCCGCGTCGGTCAATGCTTCGACGGTCTGCCGGTCGGGAACGAAGTAAGCGCTGGTGAGGTGAATCGTGTTCCGCGCGTAGACGAAGGCGGAAAGGTACATGAGATACGTCAGCCGATTCTGGTCCCCCGGCGTGCTTCCGACGACCCGCACGAGGTCATTCCAGCCGGGCCGCTCGACGAAGTCCGGCGCGTACCTCGCCTCCGGGGGACCAGGGCCTTTCTGACGCTTCCAGGTATCGATAAAGAGGTCCTGGAACTCGGCCACCGCGGGCCCCTCGATCTGCACGTCGGTATCCCGCCACCCCTCCCTCCCGGAATCCTCGTCCTCTGGCCCGGAAAGTCTGCTCGAGTACTCCTCGCTGATATTCACCCCACCCGTGATCGCGACCTTCCCGTCCGCGATGAGCATCTTGCGGTGGTCCCGGTTGATCAGTCGCCATCGGCCACCGGCCTTGAGCGGATCCACCGGGTTGAATTCCAGGACCTGTATCCCGCCATCGCGAAGCTGTTTGAAGAAGGAATGCGGCGTGTGGATGCTGCCGATGCTGTCGTAGATGACGCGGACCGATACGCCCTCGGATTGCCTGGATCGCAGAAGATTCGCAAGCTTCTTGCCAACGTCGTCGTCCTGGAAGATGAAGGTCTCGAAGTCGATGGAATGCCGTGCCGCGGCGATCGCCCGGAACATGGCGTCGTAGGTTCTCGGCCCGTCGACCAGAAGGGTCGCCCTGTTGTCTTTGACCAGCGGGGCGGCACCTACCAGTTCCATCACCGCGGTGTGCCGTTCGAGAATGTCGGTCGACTCGACCCGCGACTGGAGCGCGGCGAGCGTCTCCCGACTCTCTTCCGGAGACAGACGCCCCCCGGCTCCGATGATGGCGGGAGGCTGGCGTGCGGCGTAGGCGGCCTCGACGATTTCTTTCGCGTTCGGGACGGTAGCGCACCCGCTCACGACAACGAGGCAGAGAATTCCGTACGCCGACGCGAGACGACGCGCTTGTCCCATGACTCCACCGCATGCCGAAGCGGGGGGAAACGATCCGCTCGGGTCCGGACATGGTTCCTTGGCGAAAGATCAGCACCTGTTAGAGGGAGCGCGAGCGAGCGCGGTTTCGAACCGAACCGCGGAACGATCCCTGGCCGGCGGAGAACCTCCGGAGCGCCAACCCCATCTTATCCGTATCGTGTCGCCGGCAACTGGTGCGAGGGAGCCGGTCTCGAGGAGATTCCGCCATGGTTCGCCTGTCGGGGAGAACGGTGTCGACGGCTCTGTTGGGAATCGTGCTCGCCGGATGTGGCGGGGGCGGTGGGGACATCAACCCGCCGGGAGCGACCGCTCCGACGGTCGTGGTGCAACCCCTGCCATTGCCTGGTCCCTATGCGGTCGGGTGCAGCAACGTCTCCCAGGACTTCAGCCGGGTCGGTTCCGGCGAGGACGCGCAGAGCTATTGGGACGGCAGGCCGACGGCCGACGGCTCACCGCGTTATGTGACCGACCTGCTGGCGGACCCGGAAGATACCCTGATGGCCACGGTCACGGCCCCGAACGACACGAATCTCTACGGATCGTTTGCCGGACAGGATGTTCCCTTCGTGGTGATCGCGTGCTATCCCACCACGGCTGACAACCCCCGTCCCGACTACCCGCTGCCGAGCGGCGATAACGTGCCGCACATGCAGACCGGGCCGGAAGCGCCGCTATTTGCGGACAGTTCGGCCCGTTATCCGGTGATCGCGTTCTCGCATGGCTACGGCGGCAATCCGATCTCCGGGGCCTATCTTTCGGGGATAGCCACCTTCGCGAGCTACGGCTACGTCGTGATCGCCCCGTTCCACGGCGACCGGCGATTTACGGACCTCAGCATCAATGATTTCGGCGACGCGATTACCTTGCTGTCGCACTTGAGCGACTTCACGGCGCTGCAGGCGGTGCGACCGCTTTCGATTTCCGCCGCGCTCGACCTCGTCCTTGCCCGTCCGGAGTGGCAAGGTCACGTCGATACGACGCAGATCGGAGGCTTTGGGGCGAGTATGGGCGGCGAGACGATGATGCTGTTGGGTGGAGCGGGCCTGACGTCATCGTACCCCGGGCTGTCGTGGAGCCAGGTCACGCACGATCCGCGGATCAAGGCGGCGGTCGGCTACGTGCCGTATTTCGGGCAGCCGTTCCTGCCGGCTTTTGGAGACGATCAGCACGGGCTCGACGGCATCGGTCTGCCGTTCCTCGGCATCAGCGGGACGGCGGACACGGTCGCTCCGATCCTCGAAGTGGAGATCGGCATGTCTCGCCTGGCCGGGACCCGGGAACTGGTTGCGCTCGCCGGCGTGCAGCATGGGTTCGATGTCGCCTCGACCAACGATATCTTCACGTGGACGCTGACATTCCTCGACGGGGAGGTCCGCGGCAACCCGGCGGCAAAGATGCAGCTCTCGACCATGGCGAGCGTCGCCGGAGGAGGCGATGACAGCGTCGTGATCTATTACAACGGGTTGCCTTAGCCCGATGTCACGCGGTCCGCTGCCCTCCTCCGCGGGATTCGCCAGCCCCCCCGCGAGGATTCGAAGCCCACCGGAAAGGTCGCCGGGGGAGATAAGGAAAAAGGGCAGCCCTTTTTCAAGGGACTGCCCCTCTCAGGCGGCGGATGAGTGGTTCCTCACGGCGACCGGCTCACAGGGCCGTCAGCCAGCCAAGCGCCGTTTGGGTCTCTGTCTCCCGGCCCCGGGCCATCGCCCTACGGTGACCATCTCTCCCGGCGCGCCACCCGCCGAATAGAAATGCAACGGACGTACCACGCGCGCGGACGAATGACCGTGCCGCACTCCGCCGATAAACCATCGGAATCGACCAGGGGGTCCCGAGGCCCGCGCGGCACGCGGAAAACGCGTCGGCAACGACGGAAAATCTTTGCCTCCATTACCCGTTCCCGTTCCCCCGCCCCGGGGTCGCTATGGCGCGAAGACGTCCTGGGCGGCAACGAGCAGCGCGGCGGCGGCCATCAGGAGGAAGTTGACGGTCATCGAGAAGGCGTGGAGACGCCCGAACTCGCGCCGCGCGGGGTGGTGGGCGTCGCCCGGCTCGAACGAGGGGATCGCCGCCTTCACCCGCTCCATCCGCGGGACGAGGACGAACGCCTGCCAGAGGTTCGCGGCGAGGGCCAGGCCGAGGATGACGGTCCCCAGGGACGGCTGGAGACCGGAAAGGCCCCACCCGGCCGCGAAACGCGCCGCCAGCGCCGCGGCGACCACGAAGATCGCGTAGCGGAAATAGACGGGCATCATCGCTCCCACGACGCGCGCCGCCGTCTCCCGCGGCTGCGTCCGGAAGATGACGGGCGTCATGACGAGGGTGAAGACGGCCATCCCGCCGAACCAGAGGGCGACCGCGATCCGGTAGAACGCCTGCGCGACTTGCGGCAACGGATCCTCCCCCTATTCCCGAAGGCGATCGACCACCGACCGGACCTTTGCCTCGATCGAGTGCGGCTTGTCGCGGCGGTCGTCGATCTTGATCAGGGTCGAGACGCGCGCCGCGCCGTCCGCGAACGGCTGCTCGTGCATCCGGCGCAGCACCGGGAGGATCGCGTCGAGGTCCCCCTCGATGATCGTTCCCATGGCGGTGAGCTGGTGCTTGAGGCCGCTCTCCCCGAGGATCCGCGCGACGCCGGCCACGTACCGCGACAGGCTCGTCGTCGCCGTGCCCAGCGGTGCGACGCTCACGAACACGATCGCCATCCTTAAAGATCCCCCCGCGCGCGTGATGGGAAATCGATGGACCAGAACATACCACGTCCCGGGACGCCGGGGACGCGGAAAGAGCGGCCGCTCCGTCACCCGCCCGACGCGGAAGCCCCTGCCAGGAACCAGTCGATCAGCCGGCGGGCGATGGTCCCCGGGACCGGGATCCGGAGATCCGCGACTTCCCCGGCGCCGAACCATCCCGCCTCGACGATCTCCCGGTCGTCGAGCGCGAGCTCGCCCCCGGCGTACCCCGCCGTGAACGCGACCATCAGGGAATGCGGGAACGGCCACGGCTGGCTGCCGAAATAGCGTGGGTTCTCGACCTCGATCCCGGTTTCCTCGCGGACCTCCCGGCGCACGCACTCCTCGAACGTCTCGCCGGGCTCGACGAACCCGGCAAGGACGCTGTGAAACGCCGGGGGGAAGCGCCGGGCGCGCGCCAGGAGGATCGTCCGGCCCCGGACGACCGCCACGATGATCGCCGGGGCGACGCGGGGGAAGAAATGGATCCCGCAGCGGGGACATCCCCTGGCGCGCTCCCCCTCCACCGGCTCGGTGGGCCCCCCGCATCTGCCGCAGTACCGGTGCGACCAGTCCCAGTCCATGATCTGGAACGCCCGGCCGGCCAGCGCGAAAAGCGGCTCGGGCAGCGCCCCGAGGAGCGGGCGGAGCGGGCGGAAGGCCATGCCTTCCGGCGCCGCCGGGTCGGCGAGCTCGCCGGAGAAACACGGAACGCCGTCGAGCGTGCCCAGGTATTGCGTCCGGACCGGGGCCGGGACCCGCCCTGCCGGGTCGGTCCACCGGGGGATCGCGAGCGCGTCCCCGCGGGCCTCGACGAGGAGCCGATCCTCGTGGAAGAGAAGCCACCACGCCGGACGGTCGCGCCCCGGGGGCGGAACGACGGCAGGGAGAAAGGACACCGGCGACCCGCCTTCCCTACGCCGAAGACGGGCGGAGAAACGCCCGCGGCACCGCGCCCCGGTTCATTCGACGTGACCGCCGTCGAGTCCGCGCCCGCCGCGGCTGCCGGCGCCTCCTTCCGAGGCGCGCGCGACGGCCGCGTGCCCTCCGGACCCGGCCGGGGCGGCCACGGCTGCCGCCGCCGCGGGTGCCGCCGCGGGCGCGCCCCGGCGCCGCCGTCCGAACGCGAACCCCAGGTCGTCGAGAAGCGAATAGGCGACCGGCGTGACCAGCAGGGTGAGCAGGAGCGAGAGGGTCTGGCCGCCGATCACGACCACGGCGATCACGCGGCGCTCCTCCGCGCCGGGGCCGGTCCCGGCGGCGAGCGGGAGCATCCCGGCCACGAACGTGAGCGTCGTCATCAGGATCGGCCGGAGCCGGTCCCGGTTCGCCTGGAGGATCGCCGCCGCCCGGTCCATCCCCCCCGCCCGCAGGTTGTTCATGTGGTCGATCTGGAGGATCGCGTTCTTCTTGACCACCCCGAAGAGCACCAGGACCCCGAGCGCCGAGTAGAGGTTCAGGGTGTGCCCGGCGATCAGGATCGACAGCAGCGCGAACGGCACGCAGATCGGGAGGGAGAGCAGGATCGTGGCGGGGTGGACGAGGTTCTCGAACTGCGACGCGAGGATCATGTACATGAACACGACGGACAGGGCGAACGCCCAGACGAACTCGCCGAACGTCCGCTCGAGCTCCCGCCCGCGCCCGGAGACCCCGGTCGTGTAGCCCGGCGGAAGCTTCATCCGCGCCACCTCCGCCCGGAGCGCGGCCAGCCGGTCCGCCAGCGCGAACCCGGGCGCCACCGACGCCCGGAGGCGGACCTCCCGCTGCCGGTCGAGCCGGTCGATCCGCGAGGCGCTCGGCACGCGCTCGACGTCCGCCAAGTTCGCGAGCTGGACGAGGCCCCCCTCCTCCGATGCGACGTACAGCCGGCCGATCGCCTCGGGGTCGTTGCGGTCCCCCTCGCGGAGCCGCAGCTGCACGTCGTAGTCCTCGTTGAGCGACGGATCGCGAAAGCGCGACACCTCCTCGTCCCCGCCGACCATGAGACGGACCGCCGTGCCGATCCTGCCCGGGTCGACGCGAAGGTCGGCCGCCCGGGCCCGGTCGATGCGGACGCGCAGCTCCGGCCTGTCGAGCTTGAGGGACGTGTCCGCGTCGAGAAGCCCGAGCGCCTCGGCGCGGTCCCGGAG
>JBLMWX010000196.1:0-19058 GCA_050257455.1 Gemmatimonadota bacterium
TCCGGTTCCACGACCTACGGCACTCGGCCGCCAGCTTCATGGCGATGGCGGGTGTCGACCTCATGGCGATCAAGCAGCTGTTGGGTCACAAGACGATCCAGATGACCCTGCGGTACAGCCACCTGTCGCCGGGACACCTGCGGAATGCTGTTGCAGCAATCGACCGCGCGATGTCCCCGAACAGAACGTCTACTTCACAATTTACTTCACAGTCGGGCGAAATCGCCCCTTCCACCCCCGAGGCCGCGGTCGTAACTGCCCGAAAATAATGGTGCCCGGGGGGAGGATCGAACTCCCACGGCCTCGTCGGCCTCGGGATTTTAAGTCCCGTGCGTCTGCCAATTCCGCCACCCGGGCGTGTCACTGCACGATAGCACAGCGGGAGCGGGCACAACAGGTCCGTCGGGGCGGAGAGCCCGCGTTTTCACGAGGAATGACGTCGCGCGAGGGACAGAAGTGGAGGCGGCACCCGGATTCGAACCGGGGAATAAAGGATTTGCAGTCCTCTGCCTTACCACTTGGCTATGCCGCCGTACCCGCCATTCTCCGCGAACGCCTCCGGGCTGTCAATAGCGCGTCCCCGAAATGAGGCAGTCCGGTCTTGGGGATGATCGGGCGGGATGGTAAGATGGGCACATCGTCCGCTGCCGCATCGCCGGGAGCCCCGATGACACGGTCGGTCTTCATAACAGGCGTAGCGGGATTCATCGGGTCGCACGTCGCCGAGGCCCTGCTGCGCCGGGGAGATGGGGTCGCCGGGATCGACAACTTCGATCCGTTCTACGACCGGGCCGCCAAGGAGCGCAACGTCGCGGCGCTGGCCGATTTCCCCGCGTTCCGGTTCGTCGAGGGCGACATCCGCGATCCGGCGGCGCTGGAGCGGTGGGGACGCGGCGGGACGCCCGACGCCCTCATCCACCTGGCGGCGAAGGCGGGCGTCCGCCCGTCGGTGGCGGACCCCGCGGGATATGCCGACGTCAACGTCGGCGGCACCGCCCGGGTGCTCACGTTCGCGCGGGACAGGGGGGTATCCCGGGTCCTGTTCGCCTCGTCGTCTTCCGTCTACGGGGGAAACGAGAAGGTCCCGTTTTCGGAGGAGGACCCGGTCGACCACCCGGTGAGCCCCTACGCGGCGACGAAGAAGGCGGGCGAGCTTCTCTGCCACACCTTCGCCCACCTCTACGGGATGAACATCGCCTCGTTGCGCTTCTTCACCGTCTACGGCCCGAGGCAGCGCCCCGAGATGGCGATCCACAAGTTTACCCGCCGGATCTTCGAGGGGGGGGAAGTCGAGCTCTTCGGCGACGGGACGACGCGCCGGGACTACACGTACGTCGACGACATCGTGGGCGGGGTCCTCGGGGCGCTGTCCGCGCCGCCGGGGCACCGGGTCTACAACCTCGGCGGGTCGGCGACCGTTTCCCTGGCGGACCTCGTCTCCCTCATCGAGGGCGCGGCCGGGATCCGGGCCAGGAGGGTATTCCGCCCGTTCCAGCCCGGGGACATGGCGGTCACGTACGCCGACATCTCGCGCGCCCGCGCGGAGCTCGGGTACGACCCGAGGACCCCGGTCGCGGCCGGCGTGGAGAAATTCGTTTCCTGGTTCCGGCAGAACATGGCCAACACTTCAAAACGGGGAGGTGGCGGATGAAGATCACTCTTTCGGTCATCAAGGCGGACATCGGGTCCATCGGGGGCCACATCAAGCCGAGCTCCGAGCTCGTCGAGGCGGTCCGGAAGAAGATCGCCGCGGGGGCGGGGACGCTCTTCATCGACAGCACCGTCAACTTCACGGGGGACGACATCGCGATCCTCATGACGCACGTCAACGGCGTCCTGGACGAGAAGATCCACAAGCTCGCCTGGGACGCGTTCCTCGCGGGGACCGAGGTCGCGAAGGCGCAGGGGCTCTACGGCGCCGGGCAGGACCTCCTCAAGGATTCCTTTTCCGGGAACGTGAAGGGAATGGGCCCCGCGGTCGCCGAGATGGAGTTCGAGGAGAGGCCCAACGAGCCGTTCCTCCTCTTCGCCGCGGACAAGACCGACCCGGGCGCCTACAACCTGCCGTGCTACATGGCCTTCGCCGATCCGATGCACAGCGCCGGGCTGATCCTGTCCCCCAAGGTCGGGGCGGGCTTCACGTTCCGGATCATGGACGTCGAGCACACGGACGGCGACCGGGTGATCGATCTCAACGCGCCCGAGGATCTCTACGACATCGCCGCGCTCCTGCGCGACCAGGAACGGTTCGTGGTCGAGTCGATCCGGTCCCGGTCCACGGGCGAGATCGCGGTCTCGGTGAGCACAACGCGCCTGCACAACATCGCCGGCAAGTACACGGGGAAGGACGATCCCGTGATGCTCGTGCGCGTCCAGGGGAACTTCCCCGCGACGGGCGAGGTCCTGTCGCCGTTCACGATCGGCCACCTCGTCGCCGGATTCATGCGCGGCAGCCATCACGGGGCGCTGATGCCGGTGGCGCGGAACACGGGAACGTCGTTCTTCGACGGGCCCCCGATCGTCTCGTGCCTCGCGTACTGCGTGAAGAACGGCCGGCTCACGGAGCCCGCGGACACGTTCGACCATCCGTACTGGGACTACGTGCGGCAGCGCGTCTCGGCGAAGTCCGAGGACCTGCGCCGCCAGGGCTTCTTCGGGCCGGCGATGCTTCCGTACAGCGAGCTCGAGTACGGGGGAATCGTGGATCGGCTGAAGAAGATGGACGCGCGGTTCCGGGTCGTGAAGGAGAAGGAAGGGGTCAAGGCCTAGGCCGGCCGCGAAGGGAGGGACGTGAGAACCGACATCGACATCCGGCTCGACTTCTCGCGGGTTCTCGAGGCCAGCCTGCGCAACGGGGAGGGGCTGGACGCGCCGGCGCTCGCCGCGGCGGTGCGCCGGGCCGAAGAGGCCGCCGCAACGATCGCGGCCCGCAGCAGGGCGGGGGAGATCGGCTTCCCCGCCCTTCCGTTCCGCGACGCCGAGGCGCGGGCAGTCGCCCGGGCCGCGGCGGGGCTGAGCCGGCGGTTCGCCCACCTCCTCGTCCTCGGGATCGGCGGATCCGCCCTGGGCACCAAGGCGGTCTTCGAAGGCGTGGGAGGAGCGCCCGGCCGGCGCGGGCTCTCCCTCTCCGTCGCGGACAACGTGGACCCCGACACGTTCCTTCCTCTTCTGCGGGGGCTTCCCATGAAGCGGACCGTCGTGGTCGCCATCAGCAAGTCGGGCGGCACGGCGGAGACGAACGCCCAGCTGGCGCTGGCGATCGACGCCCTGAAGAAGGCGAACGGCCGCGGATGGAAGGACCACCTCGTGCTCGTCACCGATCCCGGGAAGGGGGTCTTCCGGCGCATGGCGACCTCGGAGGGGATCGCGTCCTTCCCGGTGCCGCCAAACGTCGGGGGGCGATTCTCGGTCCTGTCGCCCGTGGGCCTTCTCCCCCTGGCGGCGGCAGGCGTCTCGACGTCGCGCCTCCTCGCCGGGGCGCGCCGCATGGAACGGATCATCAGGCGGGAGAAGGGCGCGAGGAACCCGGCGGTCTTCGCCGCCGCGGTGTATGCGCATTACATGATGGAGAACCCGAAGCCGGTCCAGGTCTGGTTCACTTACGGGCACGGGCTGGAGCGGGTGGCGGAATGGTGGCAGCAGCTCTGGGGGGAAAGCCTCGGGAAACGCCGGCCGGACGGCAGCCGCTTCGGCCAGACGCCGGCGCGCGCGGTGGGGGTGACGGACCAGCATTCGCAGCTGCAGCTTTACCAGGACGGTCCGGCCGACAAGGTGTTCACGTTCATCAGGTGGCGCAGGGGACGCGTCAAGGGCAACGTCCCGCGCGCGGGGTTCGCGCCGGACATGACCATGCTCGGGGGGAGGCCGCTGCGCGACCTCTTCGAGGCGGAGTTCGAGGGGACGATCGGCGCCCTCGCGAGCGCGGGACGGCCCATCGTCCGGATCGAGATCGGGAAACGCGACGAGGAGCACGTGGGGGCGTTTCTCCATTTCTGGGAATGGGTCGCCGCCGTCGTCGGGACGATCGGGGGCGTGGACCCCTTCGACCAGCCCGGGGTCGAGGAGGGGAAGAAGATCACGCGCGCCCTCATGGGGGAGAAGGGCTCCGCGAGGCCGGCCCCGGCGTCCCTCGAGCCGGCGGCCGGCGGGGCCGTCGCGGAGATCCGGATCGGGGGTCCCCGGACCCCGGGGAAGGGGAACCCGGCGGCGGGGCGCGGCCGTTGACCGGGCGGATCCGGCTCCTTCCGGACGGGGTCGTGAACCAGATCGCGGCGGGCGAGGTCGTCGAGCGCCCGGCCTCGGTGCTGAAGGAACTGCTCGAGAACGCCGCCGACGCGGGCGGGAAGCGGATCGAGGCGGAGGTCGGCGGAACCTTTCCGTTCACGCTGCGCGTCTCCGACGACGGGTGCGGCATGACCCCGGAGGAGGCGCGCGAGGCCATCCGGCGCCACACGACGAGCAAGATCGCCTCCGCCGAGGACCTGCGCCGGATCGTCACCTACGGTTTCCGGGGCGAGGCGCTTCCCTCGATCGCCTCGGTCTCCCGGATGAGGATCGTGACCCGGCCCCCGGGGCAGGCGGCCGCGACGGAGATCGCGATCGAGGGCGGGCTCGCGCGGGAGCCCCGCGAGACGGGGGCGCCCCCGGGCACCACGGTCGAGGTGTCGGATCTCTTCTGGAACGTCCCGGCCCGGCGCAAGTTCCTCAAGAGCCCCCGCACCGAGATGGCCCACCTCTGGGACGTCTTCCACGCCGTCGCCCTGCCCGGCGAGGGGATCTTCTTCCGCATGTCCGACGGGCGGTCGGAATTCGCGTACGACGCCCGCGAGCCGCGCGCCGACAGGGCGATGCGCCTGGCCGGGGACGAGGGGAAATATCTCGTCCGGATCGACAGGCCGTCGCTCTTCTTCCGGCTCTCGGGGCTCGTCGGGCTTCCCCAGGTCTCGCGGCTCGGCGCCGGAGGGCAGAGGTTCTTCGTCAACGGCCGCCATTTCCGGGACAAGGGGGTGTTCGCGGCCCTCCGGGAGGCGTACCGCGGGATTCTCGCCGCCGACCGGCAGCCGGTGGCGTGCCTGTTCATCGAGTGCGACCCCGCCGAGGTGGACGTGAACGTTCACCCCGGGAAGACGGAAGTCCGGTTCCGGTACGCGAGGGAGCTGTTCGAACTGGTGCGGCACGCGGTCGGCCGGGCGGTGGGCGACGTCACGCGGGCGACCGTCGATCTCGGGGGCGTGGCCGCTCCCGGGCGCGATGCCCCCCGGGCGGTCGGCGCGGCGCCCGCCCCTCGGGGCGAATTCGCCGTCGCGCCCCTCTTCGGGAACCCCCCGGCGTTCGAGGAGCCGGGCGGGACCGCGTCGCCGGACCCGCTTCAGGGCGGCTTTTCCTCCCTGAGGCCCGTCGGGCAGATCCTGGGCACCTACATCGTCTGCGAGGGGGGAGGAGACGTCGTGATCGTCGACCAGCACGCCGCCGGCGAGAGGATCGTCTTTTCCAGGCTCAAGGACTCCTTCCTCGGAAAGAACGCGCCGGTCCAGCGCTGGCTGGTTCCGAAGGTCGTCGCGATCTCGGGGATCGGGCCGGAGGAACGCGCGGAGATCCTCTCCTTCCTGGCAGGGGTCGGTTTCCTGTGCGAGGCCTTCGGGGAGGGGACGTTCAAGTTCACGGGAGGGCCGGCCATCCTCGGGGCGTTCGACCTCAACGCGTGGTGGACGGACTTCCGCGATTTCCTGCAGTCGCAGGAGGCGGCCCCGAAGGGGATATTCGACGCCGACCGCGAGCTCTGGCGCATGGCGTGCCACGCCGCCGTCCGGGCCGGCAAGCCGCTCGAACGGGACGGCATGCGGGCGCTTCTCCACGACCTGGACCGTGCGGTCGCCGCGCACAGCTGCCCCCACGGGCGCCCCGTCTGGGTGAAGATCTCCGGCACCGAGATGGACCGCATGTTCGGCCGGTCCTGAACGGAAAGAAGGCGTTCCCGTGACGGCGCCCGGAAGCGGGCTCATCGTCGTGTCGGGGCCGACGGCGTCGGGGAAGTCGGCGCTGGCGATCGCGCTGGCGCGGCGCTTCCCGCTGGAGATCGTCAGCGCCGACTCGGTGCAGGTCTTCCGGGGGATGGACATCGGCAGCGCGAAGCCGACCGCCGCGGAGCGCGAGGAGATTCCGCACCACCTCATCGACGTGGCCGACCCCGACGAGGCGTACAACGCGGGGCGCTTCGTCGCGGAGGCCGAGGAGGCGATCCGGGGGATCCGGGACCGGGGACGCGTCCCGCTTGTCGTCGGAGGCACCGGGATGTACATCCGGGCCCTGCGGAAGGGGCTCGACCCGCTTCCCGCGGACCCGGCGGTGCGGGCGCGGCTCGACCGGCGGTGGGAGGACGAGGGCGGGGCGGCGCTTTACGAGGAGCTGGAACGGATCGATCCCGACGCCGCCCGGCGGATCCACGCGGCCGACAGGGTCCGCGTGGTCAGGGCCCTCGAGATCGCGGCGATCGCCGGCCGCCCCGCCAGCGCGCTGCGCGTGAGCTGGAGGGGGACGGGGCGGTACAGGGTTCTGTTCCTCGCCCTGGACCCGGGGCGGGCGGCGACGGACGCCCGCATCGACCGGCGCGTCGACGCGATGTTCCGGGACGGCCTCGTCGACGAGGTCCGCGGCCTCATGGCGCGCGGCTACGGGACGGATCTCAGGTCGATGGGGGCGCTCGGGTACCGGCACGTGGCCGCCCACCTGCTCCGCGGGGTTCCCCTGGCCGGGACCGTCGAGGCGATGAAGCGCGACACCCGGCGCTACGCGAAGCGGCAGAGGACCTGGCTCCTCGGCGAGCCGGAGGCGGTCCGGGTGACCGGCGACTCCCCCCTTGAACCGGCTTCAGAAATGGTCCGAAAGTTCTTGTGTTGATGGCATTTTTTCCATAAATTAAAGGTTTATATCCGAGAAGGAGTCCGGATGATCCTCCAATACCTCGATTTCGAGCGACCGATCGTCGACCTCGAAGGGCGCCTGGAGCAGCTGCGCCGCCTGGACGACGGGACCGACAGGAACGTCCGCGAGGAGATCGGCAAGCTGGAAAAGAAGATCGGCAAGATCCGGAAGGAGATCTTCTCCAACCTGACCCGGTGGCAGATCACCCAGCTCGCGCGGCATCCGAACCGCCCCTACATGCTCGATTACGTGAACCTCTGCTTCCGGAGCTTTCTCGAGATCCACGGGGACCGGGCCTTCAAGGACGACACCTCGATCGTCTGCGGCTTCGCCGAGCTCGATGCCGAGAAAGTCGTGATCATCGGCCAGCAGAAGGGGAGGAACACGACCGAGAAGATTCACCGCAACTTCGGGATGCCGCACCCGGAAGGGTACCGCAAGGCGCTCCGGGTGATGAAGCTCGCCGAGAAGTTCGGCCTTCCCGTCATCACCTTCATCGACACGCCGGGGGCCTTCCCCGGGATCGGGGCCGAGGAGCGGGGGCAGTCGGAGGCGATCGCGCGCAACCTTCTCGAGATGGCGCGCATCGAGGTGCCCATCATCGTCGTCGTGATCGGGGAGGGCGGCAGCGGCGGGGCGCTCGCTCTCGGCGTGGGCGACGAGATCCTCATCATGGAGAACGCCATCTATTCGGTCATCTCGCCGGAGGGGTGCGCGTCGATCCTGTGGCGCGACACCGCCCGGGCCGAGACGGCGGCCGAGATGATGAAGATCACCGCGCCGGACCTGAGGCGGTTCGGCGTCGTGGACAGGATCATCAAGGAGCCCGAGGGCGGCGCGCACCGGGACCACCGGGCCGCGGCGGACGCGGTGAAGGCGGCGGTCGTCGAGAGCCTGGCCTCCCTCAAGCCGCTCCTCCCCCAGCACCTTCTCGACCGCCGGTACGCGAAGTTCCGCGAGATCGGCCGCATCAAGCGGAAGGCCGGGGCCGGCGGGTGACGCGCGACCGGATGAAGGACCTCCGAGAGGAGATCGACGCGATCGACGACCGGATCCTCGCCCTTCTCAACGAGCGGGCGAAGGCCGCGATCGAGGTCGGAAGGATCAAGTCCGAGCGGAACCTGCGGTTCTACGTTCCTGAGCGGGAGGCGGAGATCCTGCTGCGCCTCAGCGCGGCCAACGAGGGGCCCTTCCCGAACGACGCGCTCAAGGCCATCTACCGGGAGGTCATCTCCGCGTCGCTTGCCCTCGAAAAGCCGCTCTCGGTCGCCTTCCTGGGGCCCCGGGCCACGTTCACGCACCAGGCGTGCCTCAAGCATTTCGGGGAGAGCGCCGATTACATCCCCCAGATCAACGTCTCCGAGGTGTTCGAGGCGGTCGAGCGCGGCCTGGCCGACTTCGGCGTCGTCCCGATCGAGAACTCGAGCGAGGGGGTGGTGAGCCACACGCTCGACATGTTCGTCGACCACAACCTCCTGATCAGCGGGGAGATCCAGATCGAGGTCGCGCACGATCTCCTGTCGGTGACCGGGGATCTCGAGCACATCCGGAAGGTCTACTCGCATCCCCACGCCATCGCCCAGTGCCGGGGCTGGATCGAGCGGAACATGCGGAATGTCCCCGTCTACGACGTGGAAAGCACGGCCCGGGCGGCGGAGCTCGCGAAGGACGACCCGTCGTCGGCGGCGATCGCCGGGGACGCGGCGGCCAAGATCTACGGCTTGAAAAGCGTCCGGAAGCGGATCCAGGACAACGCGAACAACGTCACCCGGTTCATCATCGTCGGCAAGATCGCCCCGGAGCGGACGGGGAACGACAAGACGTCCCTGCTCTTCGCGGCGAAGGACGAGGTCGGCGCGCTGTACCAGATGCTGGCGCCGTTCGCGAAGCACCAGGTCAACCTGACCAAGATCGAATCGCGCCCGATCAAGAAGAAGGCCTGGGAGTACCTGTTCTTCCTCGACATGGAGGGCCACATCGCGGACGACCCGGTGTCCAGGGCCGTGGACGAGCTCCGGATGCGGGCCCAGTTCCTCAAGATCCTGGGATCCTATCCCCGGGCGATCTGACCCGCGCTCGGCGGGCGCCGGGAATCCGGGGAGCGAAAGGGCGAAGCCATGATCATCGTTCTGAAGCCGGGAGCCACCGACCGCGACGTCGACCTCGTCGACGGGAAGATCCGGTCCTTCGGCCTGGCGACCCACATCTCCCGGGGGGTCGAACGGACCATCATCGGCGCCATCGGCGACGAGCGGAAGATGGATGCCGAGGCGTTCGAGGGGATGGAATGCGTCGAGAAGGTCCTGCGCATCCTCAAGCCGTACAAGCTCGTCAGCCGGGACTTCCAGAAGGAGGACACGGTCATCTCCGTGATGGGGCAGAAGATCGGCGGCGACACGGTCGCCCTCTTCGCCGGGCCGTGCTCGGTCGAAGGACGCGAGATGATGGTGGGAATCGCCGGCCAGGTGCGCGCGGCGGGCGCCTCCTTCCTGCGCGGCGGCGCGTTCAAGCCGAGAACGTCGCCGTACGCGTTCCAGGGGCTCGGCGAGGAGGGGCTGCGTTATCTCGCGGAGGCGCGGGCCGCGACGGGGCTCCCGGTGGCCACGGAGCTCATGGACCCGCGGGACATCGATGTCGTGATGAAGTACGCCGACGTGATCCAGATCGGCGCCCGGAACATGCAGAACTTCCGGCTGCTCACCGAGGTCGGAAAGCTCGACAAGCCGGTGATCCTCAAGCGGGGGATGAGCGCCACCATCGTCGAGTGGCTCATGTCCGCCGAGTACATCGCCTCCGAGGGGAACCGCAAGATCATCCTCTGCGAGCGCGGCGTCCGCACCTTCGAGTCCGAGACGCGCAACACGTTCGACGTCTCCGCGATTCCCGTCGTGAAGGGGCTGTCGCACCTGCCCGTGATCGCCGATCCGAGCCACGCGGCGGGGAAGGTCGGGCTCGTCGCGCCGCTGGCGGCTGCGGCGGTCGCCGCGGGGGCGGACGGGCTCATGATCGAGGTCCACGACCGGCCGGAGAAGGCGTTGTCGGACGGGCCGCAGTCGGTCAAGCCGGACGCGTTCCGGGAGATCGTCTCGCGGCTGACCAGGGTGGCGTCCGCCGTGGGCCGGAGGATCGGCAACGCGTGACGCGGGAGCGGATCGGGATCGTCGGCCTGGGGCTCATCGGCGGCTCCCTCGCCCTCGCGCTGTCGGGAAGGCGCGGCGGCCCCGAGGTATGGGGCTGCGACCGGAGGCGCGCTTACGCCCGGCAGGCCCTCGACGCCGGGGCGATCTCCCGGGCGTGCACGGAAAGGGAGATCGCGGCCTGCGACGTCGTGGTCGTCTGCGTCCCGGTCCTTCAGTCCGTCTCTCTCATCCGGCGCCTGGGGGCGCGGATGCGCCCCGGATCCGTGCTCACCGACGCGGGGAGCGTCAAGGCCGGGATCGTGCGGGCCGGGGAGGCAGCCATGGCGCGGGGCGCGGCATTCGTCGGCGGACACCCGATCGCGGGGACGGAAAACTCCGGCTACCCCGCGGCGTTTCCGGGCCTCTTCCGGGGCAGGACGGTGATCGTGACGCCGACGCCGGAGAGCGGCTCGGCGGCGGTGCGGCGCGTCGAGGCGCTCTGGAGGCGGGTGGGAGCCCGGGTTCTCCGCATGGACGCGCGGACACACGACCACGTGTTCGCCTACGTGTCCCACCTCCCGCACGCCGTCGCCTACGCCCTGGTCCACGCGGTCGCCACCCTCGACTCCAGGGTTCCCCTGGGCTACACGGCCGGGGGATTCCGCGACTTCACGCGCATCGCCTCCAGCAACCCCGTGATGTGGAAGGACATCGTTCTCCAGAACCGGGAGGAGGTGCTGCGGGCGACCCGCCACTACCGGAGGAACTTCGCCCTCCTCGAGGGGCTCATCCGGCGCCGCGACGCCGCGGGGCTGCTGTCGTATTTCCGCAAGGCGAAAAAGACCAGGGACGGGCTCTGACATGAGGAAGACGGCGAGGGTTTCCGGCTCCGTCGCGGTTCCGGGGGACAAGTCGATCAGCCATCGCGCCGTGATGCTCGCGTCCCTCGCGGAAGGGCAGAGCCGGATCAGCGGCTTCCTCCCCGCCGAGGACACGCTCCGCACGGTGGGGATGATGCTCGCGATGGGCGTCGACATCCGGGAAAATTCCGCGACCGAGCTGCGCGTCGCCGGCCGCGGGATGCGGGGGCTGGCGGAGCCCCACGACGTCATCGATGCCGGGAACTCGGGGACCACGATCCGGATCGGGTCCGGGATCCTGGCGGCCCAGCCGTTCGTCACGATCGTCACCGGGGACCCTTACCTGCGGCGCCGCCCGATGGGGCGGATCGTGAAACCGCTCTCCCTCATGGGGGCCCAGATCACCGGGCGCCGCGAGAACACGCTGCCGCCGCTCTGCATCCGGGGCGGACGCCTGCGCGGGATCCGCTACGTGATGCCGGTCGCCTCCGCCCAGGTCAAGTCCGCGATCCTGCTGGCGGGGCTGTTCGCCGATTCTCCGGTCACCGTCGTCGAGCCGCTCCCGTCGCGGGACCACACGGAGCGCATGCTCCAGGCGATGGGCGCCCGCATCGAACGCGAGGGGAACGAGGTGACCGTCCACCCGGCGGACCGGCTGCGGCCCCTGACGATCGCGGTGCCGGGCGACATCTCCTCGGCGTCCTTCTTCGTCGTCCTGGCGGCGTGCGTCCCCGGGTCGGGGCTGTGCATTCCGGGGATCGGCGTGAATCCCTTCCGGACGGGACTGCTCGCCGTGCTCCGGCGGATGGGGGCCGACATCCGGCTCGAGGCGCAGCGGGACGAGGGGGGCGAGCCGGTGGCCGATCTCGTGGTGCGGGGCCGGGGGCTCTCGGCGGCCGAGGTGGCGCCGGAGGAGATCCCGGCGCTGATCGACGAGGTCCCGGTGCTGTGCGCGGCGGCGGCGATGGCCGACGGGCGGACGGAGATCCGGGGAGCGGGCGAGCTTCGGGTCAAGGAGTCCGACCGCATCGGGGCGATGGTCGCGGAGCTGTCGGCGCTCGGCGTCTCCTGCGGGGAATACCCGGACGGCCTCTGGGTCAGGGGACCGGCGCGGCTCGAGCCCGGCGGCCACGCCGACAGCCACGGCGACCACCGGATCGCCATGTCCCTGGCCGTGCTGTCCGCCGCCTCCGGGGTCCGTTTCGAGGTGGACGACACGGCGTGCGTCGCGACGTCGTTCCCCGGGTTCTTCGACCGGCTCCGGGACGTCGCCTCGTGAGGCGCGGGCCCGTGGTCGCGATCGACGGGCCGTCCGGGGCCGGCAAGACGACCGTCTCCCGGCAGCTGGCCGAGCGCGCCGGCCTCGTCCGCCTGGACACGGGCGCGATGTACCGGGCGGTGGCCCTTGCCGCGAAGAGGGCCGGGATCCCGTGGTCGGACCCGTCCCGCCTGGGGCACCTTTGCGCCGGCCTGTCGATGGCGTTCCGGATGGAGGGCGGCGAACTCCGGCTCCTCCTCGGGGGGGAGGACGTGAGCGGCGCGATCCGGACTCCCGAGATCAGCATGGGCGCGTCGGCGGTCTCGGCGCACCGGCCCGTGCGCGAGGCGATGGTGGCCCTCCAGCGGAAGCTCGCGGAGGGCGGGGGGGTGGTCGCGGAGGGGCGCGACACGGGCACCGTCGTCTTTCCCGGGGCGGACGCCAAGTTCTTTCTCGACGCCGCCGCCGCGGTGCGCGCGCGGCGGCGCTACCTCGAGGAGGCCGGGAGGGAAGGGGCCTCGTTCGAGGAGGTCTACCGGGACGTGCTCCGCCGGGACGTCCAGGACAGCATCCGGGACATTTCCCCGCTGCGCGTGGCGCCCGACGCCGTCTTCATCGACTCCACGGCCCGCTCCGTCGACGCGGTCGTCGCGGAAATGCTGCGGGTCGTCGAGGGGCGCGCGGAGAGCGGCCCGGGGGGCGGCGCGGGACGATGAAGCGGGTCATTCTCGCCCGGAGCGCCGGGTTCTGCTTCGGCGTCAAGCGGGCCATGGCCATCGCCGACGAAACGGCCGCCGGGGACGGTGAGGGCGCGGGCGGACCCATCGCGTCGCTCGGTCCCCTCATCCACAACCCGCAAGCCGTCGAGGAGCTGGAAAAGAAGGGGGTTCACGTCGTCGAGGCCGTCGACGACATCCCGTGCGGGAAGGTCATCGTCCGCTCGCACGGGATCACCCGGACGGAGCAGGAAGCCCTCGTCGCGAAGGGCGTCACGATCATCGACGCGACCTGTCCCTTCGTGAACAAGGCCCAGGAGCACGCCCGCGCCCTGTCGCGGCAGGGATACGCCGTGATCGTCGTCGGCGACGCCAACCACCCGGAAGTCAAGAGCATCGTCAGCTACATCGAGCCCGGGACGCCCATCCTCACCACCGTCCGCGAGATCCGGGAGACCACGAGAATCCGGAAGGCGGGAATCGTCGCCCAGACGACCCAGTCGTTCGACAACCTGATGCAGTTCGTCGGCGAAGCCCTGAGACGATTCACGGAGGTCCGCGTCTACAACACCATCTGCAACGCGACGATCCTGAGGCAGCGCGAGTCCACCGCCCTCGCCGCGACGGTCGAGATCATGATCGTCCTGGGCGGGTACAACAGCGCGAACACCCGGCGCCTGGCCGAGCTCTGCCGCGCGATCAACCCGAAGACGGTCCACATCGAGACGGCCGCCGAGCTTCCCGCCGACCTCGTCGACGGGGCGGGAACCGTTGGCGTCACCGCCGGGGCGTCGACGCCCCAGTGGATCATCGATGCCCTCGTCGCGCGGATCCGGGAGGTCTGGCGCGGCGAGAAGATCGGAGTATCCTATTACAGGTAGGAGATGTCTTTCTGCCATCGAATGTGATATAGGTGCAGAACACACTCGGAGGAGTCGTCCATGGACCAAAAACCCGTAGCCCCGGCCGGTCACGAGGCGGGGAAGGAAGACGCGACGCAGGACGCCGCGGCATCGCCCGGAAAGAACGAAGACGATTTCGGAAAGCTGTTCGCCGAGAGCCTCGAAAACCCCGAGGAAGGCGAGGTGATCCACGGGGTTGTCATCAAGGTCCTCAAGGATTACGTCGCGGTCGACATCAACAGGAAATCCGAGGGAATGCTCCCCCTGACCGACCTGACGGAGGAGGAGAGGGCGGGCCTTTCGGCGGGCGTGCCGCTCGACGTCATGGTCGAGCGGTACGACGCGAGCCAGGGGTTCGTCCTCCTGTCGCGGGAAAAGGTCCTGAGATCCCGCGTCTGGGACGACCTCCAGAAGGCCCACGACGAGGGGTCGCCGGTGGCCGGAACGATCGTGGCCAAGGTCAAGGGCGGCTTCACGGTCGAGATCGGCGGGGTCAAGGCGTTCCTCCCGGGCAGCCAGGTCGACCTGCGGCCCGTGCGCGACAACGACAGCGTCATGGGGCTCCAGGGAAAGTTCAAGGTCCTCAAGCTCTCCCGCAAGAAGGCGAACGTGGTCGTCTCGCGGCGATCGTACCTCGAGGAGGAGCGGGAGTCCCTGAAGAGGACGATCCTCGACCGGATCCGGGAAGGAGACGTGGTCGAGGCAAAGGTGAAGAACATCACCGACTACGGCGTCTTCATGGACCTGGGCGGCCTCGACGGCCTGATGCACATCACCGACATGAGCTTCGGAAAGGTCGGCCACCCGTCGGACATCTGCAAGGTCGGGGAGACCCTCAAGGTCAAGGTCATCCGCTTCGACCGGGACAAGGGCCGGATCTCCCTCGGCCTCAAGCAGATGAAGGCGGACCCGTGGGCCGACATCGAGGAGCGGTACCGGGTCGGCGACCGCCACAGGGGCCGTGTCACGAACATCACCAAGTACGGTGCCTTCGTCGAGCTCGAGGAGGGGGTCGAAGGGCTCCTGCACGTCTCCGAGATGTCCTGGAGCAAGCGGCTGAAGGACCCGTCCGAGATCATGAAGCCCGGCGACACGGTCGAGGTCGCGGTGCTCAAGATCGAGAAGGAACACAAGAAGATCTCGCTCGGGTACAAGCAGCTCCGCTCCAACCCGTGGGACGAGCTGCGGGCGATGCACCCGGAGGGGGCCACGGTCGAGGGCACGGTCAAGAACATCACCGATTTCGGCGTCTTCGTCGACATCGGCGGCGACATCGACGGCCTCGTCCACATTTCGGACCTGTCCTGGAACCAGCGGGTCAAGCACCCCGGCGAGATCCTCAAGCGGGGCGACAGGGTCCGCGCGAAAGTGCTCAAGATCGATCCCGAGACGCAGAAGTTCTCCCTCGGGATCAAGCACCTGTCCGCGGACCCGTGGGCCGGGGTCGAGGGCCGTTTCCGGAAGGGCGACTCGGTCAGCGGGAAGGTGACCCGGGTGGCGGACTTCGGGATCTTCGTCGAGCTCGCCGAGGGGGTCGAGGGGCTCGTCCACGTGTCCGAGCTGGCGCGCGAGAAGGTCGACACGCCCCACGCCCTCTACAAGGCGGGAGACGAGGTGGGTGCCGTGGTCCTGTCCGTGGACAAGGCGAACAAGAAGATCTCGCTGAGCGTCCGCGCCTTCCAGGATGGGATGGAGCGGAAGGACATGGAGTCGTACATCGCGAAGACGCCGGACGCGTCCGAGAACCTGACGGTGCTCGGCGAGGCTCTCCGGGCGAAGCTCAAGCTGAACGGCGACTGAGTGCTCACTTTCACAGATACGCTCACATTCGAGCGCCGCTGCGTCCGCCCCGGCCGCGTTGCCCTCCCTCGGCGTATTCACGATACGCCTTCGGGCGGACGCTTTGCCGGCGAGTGCTCCGCACTCGTCCCGTTATCGTGTTGTTCTTCTGGTATTCGAATGGGGATGCGGCGCATCGACGCTCTCGGTGTTGACCGTAGCTGTGAAAGGGAGCCCTCCCGATGAGCGTCGGCATGCCTCCTCCCTTGCCGAGGGCCAGGCGTCCCGTCCTGCGCGGATGCGCCGTGGTGTTCGGCGTCATCGTCGCGTTCTTCCTGGTCTTCGGCGTCATCTCCCGGATCGAGGACGCGCCCTTCGTCGGGGGGGGGAAGGTCGGGGTTCTCCCCGTGACCGGGCTCATCGCCGACTCCGAGGCGACGATCGAGAACCTCAGGAAATTCGCGAAGGACGACTCGATCAAGGCGATCGTCGTGCGGCTCAATACCCCGGGGGGCGGGGTGGGGCCCTCCCAGGAGATCTACGAGGAGATCCGGAAGCTCAAGGGGAAGAAACCCGTCGTGTCGTCGATGGGCGCGGTGGCCGCATCCGGGGGCTACTACATCGCGTGCGGCTCCCAGAAGATCTACGCGAACCCGGGCACCATCACCGGGTCCATCGGCGTCATCATGCAGTTCGTCAACGTCAAGGACCTGATCGAGAAGATCGGGGTGAAGGGGGTCGTCGTGAAGAGCGGCGAACTCAAGGACGCCGGGTCCCCGTTCCGCGACATGACGCCCGAGGAGCGCCAGTACCTCCAGGGCGTGATCGACAACGTGCACGCCCAGTTCGTCAAGGCCGTCGCCGACGGGCGCGGGCTCGACGTCGAGGGGGTCCGGAAGATCGCGGACGGCCGCGTCTTCTCGGGCGAGCAGGCGATGGCGCTCGGGCTCGTGGACGCGCTCGGGAACCAGGAGGACGCGGTGGCGGAGGCGGCCCGGATGGCGAAGATCGAGGGCGAGCCCCGGGTGGTGATGCCGCCGAAGAAGAAGCTCTCCATCCTGGATTTGCTACGGGAGGAGGCGAAAAGTATAATCGACGAGAACCTGGCCGGATCCCGGCTCAGGATCGACTACCTCGCGCAATAATTCCCCGGAGGACAGAAAGAATGACGAAGAGCGATCTCGTTCAGACGTTGTCGGAAAAGGTGACATCCCTCACCAAGAAGGAGTGCGAGGTCATCGTGGACACCGTCTTCCACCACATGAAGGACGCGCTGCAGCGTGGCGAGAAGATCGAGATCCGCGGGTTCGGCAGCTTCACCGTCCGCGTCAGGCGGGCCAAGGAAGGCCGCAATCCGAAGACCGGGGAGAAGGTTTCCATTCCGGAGAAGCGCATCCCGTTTTTCAAGGTCGGGAAGGAACTCCGCGAACTGGTCAACGGCTGACGGCCGCCGGATGGACAGGATGTTCTCCCCCTGGCGGATGGAATACATCCGCGGGGGCGGTTCCGGCGGGGAGCGCTGCATCTTCTGCGTCGCGGACGACGAGCGGCGTGACCCCGAGCGACTCGTCCTCGGCGTGTACGCGAACACCCTCGCGATCTGCAACCGGTATCCGTACAACAACGGGCACGTCCTCATCGCGCCGCGGCGCCACGTGGCCGATCCGGCGTCTCTCTCGGGCGACGAGATGCGGGAGATCATGTCGCTCCTGGCGCTGGGGACGACGGTTCTCTCGGACGAATACGCCCCCCGCGGGTTCAACGTCGGAATGAACCTCGGCAAGGCGGCGGGAGCCGGCATCCCCGACCACCTTCATCTTCACCTGGTGCCCCGCTGGGAGGGCGACACGAACTTCATGACCTCGGTGCTCGGCACGCGCGTCCTGCCCGAGTCCCTCGAGCAGACGCACCGCCGCCTGTCCGCCCGGTTCCGGGAGCTTCGCCCCTGATCTCCGGGCGGCGAACGCGGGCCGGATCGCCTCGGGCCATCTCCGGAGACGACGAACCGATGCGCGAAGCGGGGTCGGGATGGCGATGCACCTGACGCCCGCGATGCGGCAGTACGTGGAGATCAAGGCGCGGTACCGGGACTGCATCCTCTTCTTCCGGATGGGCGATTTCTACGAGATGTTCTTCGAGGACGCGATCCGCGCCGCGCGCCTGCTCGACATCGCGCTGACGTCCCGGGACAGGGAATCCAACATCCCGATGTGCGGGGTCCCGCACCACGCCCGCAACGCGTACCTCTCGAAGCTCATCCGCCAGGGGTGCAAGGTCGCGATCTGCGAACAGATCGAGGAGCCGGGGGCCCGCGGACTCTTCCGCCGCGAGGTGACGGAGGTCGTCACGCCGGGGCTGGTCTTCACGGACGACTGCCTCGACGCGCGCGGAAACAATTTCCTGGCCGCCGTCCGCTTCGTCCCCCCGTTCGCGTATGCGCTCCTCGACGCGACGACGGGCGAATTCGACTACGAGGTCTGCGATACCGAGGAGACGCTGGCGGACGCCCTCTTCCTCGCCGGGCCGGCCGAGTTCGTCTTCCTGGAAGGGGAGGGGGAGCCCCGGGGGGCGCGCCTCCGGCGGCTCGTCGACGGGAAGCTGTCGACCGCGCTGTCCGCGGCGGCGGTCGCGTCCTTCGGGCTTCCGGCCCGGCTGGGCGGCGTTCCGGAGCCGGGCCACCCGGCCCGCGGCGTGGTCGAGGCCGCGCTCTACTATCTCCACCTCCACCAGCCCGCGGCGCTGGCGGACATCACCCGCGTGCGGGAGCGGGAGGGGCGGCGGTACCTGGCGATGGACGAGGCCGCCGTCAGGACCCTGGAGATCTTCTCGACGCTCTCCGGGGAGCGCAAGGGAAGCCTCCTGTGGGCCGTGGACGGGACGCGGACACCGATGGGCGGCCGGCTCATCCGCGCGTGGCTCGCCGCGCCGCTCACGGACCCGGCGCGGATCGCCGCGCGCCACGACGCCGTGGGGGAACTCGTCGAACGCCCGCCCGTGCGCAAGGATCTCTCCGATCGGCTCTCGGGCATGGCGGACCTGTCCCGGCTCGCCTCGAGGCTCGCGCAGGACCGGGCGGGGCCCCGCGACGTGGCCGCGCTGGCGGCCGCCCTGTCGGTCCTTCCCGGCGTCCGGGAGGCGCTCGCCGCCTGCGGGGCACCGCTCCTGGGGAGCGCCGGGGACCGCATCGGCGACCACGCGGACGCGGTCGGGCTGATCGGCGGGGCCCTGCGCGACGAGGTTCCCGCAGGGTACCGGGAGGGAGGGATCATCCGGGACGGGCACGACGCGCGGGTGGACGAACTCAACCACCTGATGCGCCACGGCAGGGAGATGCTCGCCGAGATGGAGGCGCGCGAGCGCCTGCGCACCGGGATCGGCAGCCTCAAGATCCGGTACAACCGCGTCTTCGGGTATTCCATCGAGGTGTCCAAGGCGAACCTCGACCGGGTCCCCGGCGATTACGTGCGACGGCAGACCCTCGTCAACGCCGAGCGGTTCGTCAC
>JBLMWX010000197.1:0-3808 GCA_050257455.1 Gemmatimonadota bacterium
GAAGAGCGCCGTTCTCCCGGAGCCGGCGGAGCATGAGCGTGTCGAGACGCCCGTCAGAACGTGGTCCCGCGAGTCCACGGCCAGAAAGTAGCGCGTCATCGGCTACGATCCTCTCATGAGACTCCTCGCGCTTCACGGATACCCGCTGGACCGGCGGATGTGGAACGGGCTCGAAGTGCTGGCCGGCCGCGGCGCGATGGGAAGCGTGACGCAGGTGGCCGCGCCGGACCACCGCGGGCGTGGCACGTCGGCGCGCCCGGCCGCCGAGATCCACCCGATGTCGCTTCTCGCCGACGATCTCGCCGAGGCTGTCCCGGGCCTCGTCCCCGCGGAGGAACCCTTCATCCTGTGCGGTTTCTCCATGGGGGGCTACGTCGCGTTCGAGTTCCTCAGGCGCTACGGCGTCCGTTTTCGGAGGCGCCTTTCGGGTCTGGTCCTCTGCGATACACGGGCGGCGGCCGACGACGAGGCCGGTCGGGAGAAGCGGAGGGAGGCGATCGAGGCGATCCGGAGCGGCGGCATCGAGGCGGCGCTCCATGCGATGCTCCCGAAGCTCCTCTCGCCGAAGTCGAAGGGGACCGACGCCGAGGCTCTCTGCCGCGACATGATCCTCGCCACGCCGCCCCTGACGGCCTGTGCCGATCTCGCGGGGATGGCCGCGAGACGCGACGGATTCGACGCCCTCGGCACCTTCGACCGACCCGTCCTGATCGCCTGCGGCGACGACGACATCCTCACGCCGGTGGCCGAGGCCGAGGCAATGGCGGAGTCGTGCCGGCACGCGCCGTTCGTGAGACTGCTGACGGTTCCCGGAGCGGGGCACGCAGCGCCGATCGAGCAGCCGGAGGTGATCGCCTCGGCGATCGCGGACTTGTCAAACAGGATTTGAGGCCGGGGGGGCGGTCCCCCCCGGGCCCCCCGTCACTTCCCTGCAGAGGGCATCAGCGAGGGGAGGAGTCGAAGCCCTTGCGTCGCCGTCCGCGCGGCCACAGGAAGCGGCGCCGGATCGTGCGTGGGAAGGGTGACCTGGGGCGCCGCCGGACTGTAGGCCGGGAGCGGGATTCGGGCGCCGTGGGCGTAGACCGGATGGCGGCCCTTCTCCCTGTACCACTGCGCCAGCGTCGCGCTCTGGTGCATCTCCTCGACGATCTTTCGCCATCCCGCGCCCGTGTTGTAGGCGCAGAAGGAGATCTCGCCCGCCTGCGTGCCGTACGGGATGATGCACATCTCCGTTCGCCGGAAGTCGTAGTTGAAGAGATCCTGGAACCACATGCCGGCCACGAGGAGGACGCGCCACGGATAGCGTCCCGCCTTGGCGATCCCCAGCCCCCGTCCCGTGTGTCCGTCGAGGACCTTGAGTGTCGTCAGGACCCCGAGATTCGCGGGGACCCCTTCGGGGCGAATGTTCCGTGCCACCGCGAGCACGGCCTGGAGGACCGTCCAGAACCGGCCGCGCGCCGCGTCGGTGATCGTCGTGATGTCGCGGAGGAGCCGGTCCACGTCGAGGATCTGCGTGACGGGAACGGCCTGCCCCGTGTCGGGCCTGACGAGGAGCATCGTCGCGATGCCGCAGTTCGGGTGGCAGCCGCACTTCAGCGCCCCCCACTCCGCATCGAGCCCCCCGAGGAGGTCGCGCAGGTCCGAGAAGGGACCCGAGGCCGACAGCGGGAACCAGTCGCGCATCGGTTCGCCGATGCCCGCCTGCGCCTTCACGTCGCGTGCGAGGTGCGAGAGCGTGTAGCGCTGCCGCCTCCGGGTCTCCTCGTCGATCTCCTCGTCCCGCCCCGTGAAGGAGACGGGCTGGAACGAGAGGGCGTTGATCTTGTCGATGTTCTCGATGGCGAACCGGACGACCGGCCCGACCTGCCCGTCGTTGACGCCGTTCACGATGGTGATCACGAGCGTCACGTCGATGCCCGCGGCGCGGAGGTTGTCGAGGGCCCGGAGCTTGACGTCGTAGAGGTTCCCGACGCCCCGATGCTGGTTGGGCTCGTTGCCGATGCCGTCGAACTGGAGGTAGGCGAGGCGGAGTCCGGCCTCGGCGGCGGCCCGGGCGAACGCCGGGTCCTGCGCGAACCGGACCCCGTTCGTCGCGCACTGGACGGAGAAGTAGCCGAGCTCGCGCGCATGGCGGATGGCGGGGAGGAAATGCGGCGAGAGCGTCGGCTCGCCCCCGGAGAACTGGACGGACATCTGGCGCCGCGGTTTCACGGACGCGGCGTTGTCCAGGATCTCCTTCACCTCCTCGAAGGAGAGCTCGTGGACGTAGCCGACCTGGTTGGCGTCCATGAAGCACGGGGTGCACATCATGTTGCAGCGGTTCGTCAGGTCGACCGTCAGCACGGCGCCGCGGCCGTACCGGATCGCCGACGAGCCGTGCTCGTGCAGCGCGTCCTTCCCCATTCTCACGTCGCGCCCGAAGAAGTTCTCCTCGAGGCGGGCGAAGAAGGCGGCGTCGTTCGACATCAGGTCCTCGCACGTGCCGTGGACCGGGCAGCTCTTGACCATCCAGACCTCGTTGCCCCGAACGACGATCTCGGCCGGGATCTCGCCCGGGTGTCCGTCCACGAGGTCGCGGAGGTCGCGGGTCCCGTTCACGATGGCGTCGCGGACCTCTCTCGTGCAGGCGGGACAGAGCGAGTCCGTCCGCCGCGGGAAGCCGAGAGGAGGCCTCGTCCGCTCCCGACTCTTCGGAAGGGGCTCGGGCGACCATGCCGGCTGGAACGAGCGCGCGGGGATGAGCCTGTTGACCTTCTGGAAGCCGTTCCAGGCGGCATTCGCCGTCCTCTGGACCGCCCGGTACAAGGCCGACCTCCTCATCGCACGCCCTCTTTCCTGATCGCCTTCGCCCCGGAAGGACGCGCTCTCGGCAGAGCCGGCAGCGGGTCGCGCCCGGGGGAGATGCGGAACATTAGCATGTCGACGCCGGCACCTTCGCGTCCGCCCCGCACGCCTCAGAGGCCGAAGCGCGCGGGCGAGTAAGGCGCGTACGGAATCGGGGGGGTCCGTCCCGTCAGGAGGTCGGCCATGAGGTGCGCTGCCGCGGGGACGAGGAGGATTTCGTCCCGCCCCTCTCCGGCGGCAGCGAGGAGGCCGGGGATCGCCGTCTCGCCCAGGAGAGGCAGGCCGTCGGCAGAGACGGCTTCCGCCTGCGACCACCCCGAGATGACCGTGTATGCGGAAGCCGCCGGGACGATGCTGCTGGCGCGGGTGAGGAGCGCCCGGGCCTCGCCGGCGGTGAGCCAGGGGTTGAGACTCCGGCCGCGGCCGGGCGCGGAGGCGACGAGCGTTCCGTCGCGCCGCGGCACGAGGCCGCAGCCGCTGCCGTGAACGAGACGGGCCGGGCGATCGGGATCGCCCGAGGCGTCGAAGATCAGGTGCGCCGACCGCGCTGGGGCGACGGGAAGCGGCGGAGCCCCCGCCAGAAGCCCGGCCCTCACGCCCCCTGCGTGCACGACCGCCTCCGCCTTCAGGAGCCCCCACGGCGTCTCGACGCCGGCCGCGCTCCCGTTCTCCAGATGAACCGCCGCCACCGGAACTCCTTCGACGATCATCACGCCGGCCCGGCGCACCGCAAGGAGGAGCGCGCGGCTCAGCCGGGGCGGTGGCAGCTGGCCGTCGCCGGGGAACGAGAAGGCGGCGCGCACGGAACCCGCGAGGGCCGGCTCGCGGGCGCGAGCCTCCTCGCCGGGCAGCACCTCGAACGGCAGGGACCGCGCTCTCTGCCAGTCGAGAGCCCGGTCGAGGACGACCTCCTCCTCCTCCGTGAGCGCCACGGCGAGGCCTCCCCGGACGTCGTACTCGCAGG
>JBLMWX010000198.1:0-4705 GCA_050257455.1 Gemmatimonadota bacterium
GGGTCTTGCCCACGTCGTGGAGGAGTCCCGCCACGCCGAC
Organism: Gemmatimonadota bacterium; assembly: GCA_050257455.1. Lineage (GTDB taxonomy): Bacteria > Desulfobacterota > Deferrimicrobia > Deferrimicrobiales > Deferrimicrobiaceae > JBLMWX01. Next base: position 41 of record JBLMWX010000198.1, read on the forward strand.
CTCGATCTTCTCCTGTTCCGGCAGGGACAGGGCCTCCGCCAGCGCCAGGGAGAGGACGGCGACGTTGACCGAGTGATTGTAGGTGTACTCGTCGAAGTTCTTGATGAGGGTCAGGGCGAGGATGGCGTCCCGGTTCTTCCGGAGCATCCCGCCCATGTCGCGGACGACCCGGTCCGACTCGGCCCCGGACGGGATGCGGCCGCTCCGGACCTCCTGCAGCACCGACACCACCGCCTGCACCGCGCCGTCGTAGATCCGGCGGGCCGCCGCGGCGTCGTCCTCCGCGTCCGTCTCCGGGGGCTTGACGCGGATGTTCCTGACGCCCATGCCGGCGAGGATCTCCTGGATCCGCTCGGCGGAAAGCCCCTGCTCCGTCGTCTCGTGGAGGAAACGGATGAAGCTCTCGAGTTCGGGCGTCGTGAGCCCCTTCTCGAAGATGACGGCGGGCGCGCCGACCGCCCCGAGCCGCTCCATGAACAGCTCGAGCGACGAGGTCAGGTTGAACAGCGGGACCCCGTCGAAGACGAGCGTTCCGTCGGCGATGACGAGAACGAGCTCCGGCCGGTCCGCGAAGATGCGGAGGAGCTCCGAGAAGCATTTCTCGACCGGCGTGCGGACCGCCGGGTGGGTCGGGGGATAGAGCCGCCGGCTCTTGAGGGATGCGCCGAGGGACCGGACGATGTCGGCGATCACCGATTCCTGCTGCCGGCGGTCCATCGGGAGATCTCCTTTGCGTAACGGTCAGCTGGTCTTCCGGGTCAGGCGCCTCGCCTCCGCCCCGATGTATTTTTCGGAAGCCCCGAGGGCGTTATTCAGTATTTCCTTCGCCCGGTTTCCCGAAACCTTGGCGATGCTTCGCAGCGCGTGGATCTTCATCGCGCGGAACCGCTCCGTCTCCCAGACGGCGCGGGTCTTGAGGATGTATTCCAGGGCCGTCAGCGCCTCGTCGGTTCCGATGGAGCGCAGGGCGTCGATCGCCTCGTGGGCGAGGCGGTAGCGGGGGTAAAGGAACCTTTTCTGGACAGCCCGGCGGTAGAGCGCCGACACGGCCTCCGGCTCCCTCTTGGACGACAGGGCGGCGGTCGCCGTGAGGGCGACGGTCTCCTCGGGGAAGAAGCACATGTCGGACAGGGCGGCCGCGGCGGCGGGGTGGGGAAGCTTGGACAGGGCCTTGATCGCTTCCTTCTTCACGCGGAAGTCGGGATGCGACAGGACGGCGGCCACGTTGGCCGCCAGCTCGGGCACGCCGAGGCTGCCGATGATGGTGACCATGTTGCGGACCATGTACCAGCGCGAGTCGTTGAGGTTCTCCAGGATGCCCGGGACCGCGGGAGGGCCGATCTGGGCCACGACGTCGACGATCGATTTCCGGACCAGGAGGTCGCTCTCGTCGGCCAGCGCCGCGAGGAGCGGCTTCACGGCCCGCTCCCCGACGGCCGCAAGGATGGTCTCCGCCTCGCGCCGCCCCGCCGCCGCGCGGTCCTGCAGCCGGCGGATGAAGTAGGCGACGACCTCGTCGGACACGAGCTCCTTGATCCCCATCCGGGCCGACTCCGCGATCTCCTGGTGTTTCGCGGGGGGGCGCGCGGCGTGCGCCACGAAGAGGGAGAGCGCGCTCCGGGAATGCTCGAGCTTCCGCTCGCCCTGCTCGGCGAGGATGTCGCGGCACAGGACGATGACGGCGTCGCGGTAGGCGGCCGGGTCGGTCTCCCGCGCGATCCGGGCCAGCAGCTGCTCGATCGTCAACGTCTCGGGGGGCGGGGCGGCGGGCTCCTCCTCATCCATTCCCTCGAGCACTTCCGGTTCCAGCTCGGGCAGAGGCTCCTCCTCTTCCCGCTTCAGCATCTCGGTCAGTCCCTCGTAGTCGACGCGGTTCGCCCAGATCCGCGAGATGTGCTCGCGCAGGAAGGCGCGCTCGAGCCCGCCCTCGTCCTGGATCTTCTGGAGGTCGCGGCTGAGGATGGACAGGAACGAATAGATCTCCCGGGGCTTCTGGCCGGGCAGGAAGATGACCTTGGCGGCGCGCCGCAGGTAGAGCTCCCGGTTGAGGTCGCCGACCGCCTTGCTCGAGCCCGTGAGGGGAACGTCCCGGTAGAGGAGGGCGGACTTGGTCACCCCGATCTCCATGCCGGCCTCGGGGAGGGGGATCTCGTCGAGGGCCGCGACGATCCTGTCCATGGCCTGGGCCAGGGCGGGATGCCCCTGGGGATAGAAGCTCACGCTCTTCATCCCCTTGGCGAGCTCCGTGATGGCCAGGGAGATTCTCTGGATCAGGGCGTCCTGGGAAGCGTCCGGGGTCTGCTCCATGCCGTCCGGGGGCCAAGTGTTTTATTTATTTGAAAATTCAAACGAATATAATCTAATTGTGGCCATGGGGCATGTCAATCGATTTCGGGCCGATACGGCCTTGAGAATCGTCGCCTCGGGTTTTGGCGCGGGGTACGCGCCGCTCGTCCCAGGGACCGTCGGATCGCTCCTCGCCCTCCCCCTCTGGTACTGGGGGGGCGGGCTCGGCCCGGCCCATTTCGGGTCGCTCGCGGCGGTTGTCGTCCTCGCCCTGCCGGCGGCGCGCGCGGAGATGCGGGCGACGGGGGAGAAGGACCCGCCGTCCGTGGTGATCGACGAGGTGGCGGGGATGCTCGTCGCCGCGACCGGGATCCCGTGGGGGTGGACGACGGCGCTCGTCCTCTTCGTCCTCTTCCGGTTCTTCGACATCGTGAAATGGGGGCCCGTGGCGTGGCTCGACGCGCGGGAGGGCGCCTTCTGGGTCGTGGCCGACGACCTGGCCGCCGGGATCTTCGCCAACCTTGCGTGCCGGGGCATCTTTTGGCTGGCGCGGTGACCCGGGACCTCGCCCGCCGGCTCGGCGAGGCGCTCGCATCCCCGCCGCGGACGCTGGCCGCCGCCGAGTCGTGCACCGGGGGGGCGTTCAGCGCCGCCGTCACGGACGTGCCGGGAGCTTCCGCCTACTTTCTCGGAAGCGTCGTCGCCTATTCGAACGCGTCGAAGGTGCGCGACCTCGGCGTCCCGCAGCGGCTCATCGACGCCTCGGGGGCCGTGAGCGAGGACGTCGCGGTGGCGATGGCCGAGGGCGCCCGGAGAAGGTTCGGAGCCGACATCGGGGTGGGAATCACGGGGATCGCGGGCCCCGGGGGCGGGTCCCCGGGGAAGCCCGTCGGGACCGTGTTCCTGGCCGTGGCGGCGCCGCACGTCCGCATCTCGGACCGTGTTTGCCTGCCGGGAGACCGCATCGCCGTCCGGGAGGAAACCGTTCTGCGCGCCCTGGCGGCCGTCTTGAGCGTTGCGGAAGGAGAACCGGGAGGCGGGCGATGAGGGTGTTCGTGGGCATCGGGCTTCCGGAGGCGTGCCGGTCGGCGATCGCGCGATCGCTCGGGCCCTTCCAGTCGGGGGCGGGACGGGTCGCCTGGGTCCGGGAACGGAACCTTCACCTGACGCTGAAATTTCTCGGGGAAATCCGTGCCGGGCAGGTGGACGAGCTCGAGACGCTCCTGAAGGACGCGGCCCATAGCCTTCCCCCGTTCGACCTGGAGGTGGCCGGGGCAGGCGCCTTTCCGACCCCGCGTGCGCCGCGCGTGCTGTGGGTCGGCATTCGGGAACCGCTTGAATTGGTCGGGAAGTTGCAACAGAATATTGAGACCGCGCTGTCCCGCGCGGGTTTCCCGCGCGAGGACCGGCCGTTCCATCCCCACGTGACGGCCGGGCGCGTCAAGGGGGCCCTCCCCCCCGGGTGGGGGGATCGTTTCGTCGGGGCGCTTGCGGGAATCCGGTTCGGCTCCGTGCGGGCGGCATCGTTCCAGCTGTACGAGAGCCGGCTGTCGCCGGCCGGCGCCACGTATACCGTCGTGCGCGACATCCCGATCGGGGACGGGCCGGGGGGAACCGCTTGAGAGAGGAGAGGAAGACGATGGGTCAGGACGCAAGCCGCCGCAAGGCGCTCGACATGGCGCTTTCGGCCATCGAGAAGAATTACGGGAAGGGCGCCATCATGCGGCTCGGCAGCGACCTTCCGGCCAAGGACATTCCCGTCATCTCCACGGGCGCCCTTTCGCTGGACGTGGCGCTCGGGATCGGCGGCATCCCGAGGGGGCGGGTGACCGAGATCTTCGGGCCCGAGTCGTCCGGGAAGACGACGCTCGCGCTCCACATCATCGCCGAGGCCCAGCGCCTGGGGGGGATCGCCGGCTTCATCGACGCCGAGCACGCCCTCGACCTCTCGTACGCCCGCAAGCTGGGCCTCAACACGGACGACCTGCTCATCTCCCAGCCGGACACGGGCGAGCAGGCGCTCGAGATCGCCGAGATGCTCGTCCGCAGCGGCGCCCTCGACGTGCTCGTCGTCGACTCCGTCGCGGCCCTCGTGCCCAAGGCCGAGATCGAGGGGGAGATGGGGGACGCGCACATGGGGCTCCAGGCGCGGCTCATGTCGCAGGCCCTGCGGAAGCTCACGGGAACGATCAGCAAGTCCCAGACGGCCGTCATCTTCATCAACCAGATCCGCATGAAGATCGGCGTCATGTTCGGCAACCCCGAGACGACGACGGGAGGCAACGCCCTCAAGTTCTACGCGTCCGTGCGGATGGACATCCGCCGGCTCGCGCAGATCAAGAAGGACGACGACGTCGTCGGGGCGAGGACCCGCGTCAA
>JBLMWX010000199.1:0-11845 GCA_050257455.1 Gemmatimonadota bacterium
GGGGAGAAGGCGGCCCTGCGGCACATCGTGGCCGAGGTGATCGAGGAGCAGCAGGCCGCGATCCGGGCCTTCGAGAAGCTGGGGTTCGAGCGGGCCGCCGTGTACCGCAACTTCGTCAACGACCAGAAGGGGCGGCTGCACAACCTGGTGGTCCTGCTCTATTCCATGCCGCGCTCCGGGGAGGAGATGAACTTCTGACCGGTGCGGGTCCGGGGGCTCAAGTTCCCGCGCGGTCCGTCCGATAAGTGGAATACCAGGGAAAGACGGCGGGTCGTCAACCCAACCCGATCGGGGGCCCCGGCATCCCGGGGCCCCGCGTTTTTTGGTTGGTTCGGAGAGCCCCGCCCGGACTATAATCGTCGAAGTGGTCCGCCGGCGCCCGGTGGCCGCCCTCCATCGCTTATGGAAAACAACTCACTTTATCGGCGCGCCAGGCGATTTCTACTGGGCGCCCCGCGCGACCTCTTCGACCCGAAGCTCTTCCACCGGATTTCCCTCGTCGCCTTCTTCGCCTGGGTGGGGCTCGGCGCGGACGGCATCTCCTCTTCCTGCTACGGGCCGGAGGAGGCCTTTCTCGCCCTCGGCGGGCACACCGTTCTCGCCATCTTCGTCGCGCTCGCCACCGTCGCGACCGTCTTCATCATCTCGGGGAGCTACGCGCAGATCATCGAGGCCTTCCCGTCGGGCGGAGGGGGGTACATCGTGGCCTCCAAGCTCCTCGGGCAGAAGGCGGGGGTCCTCTCGGGGTCGGCCCTCGTCATCGACTACGTCCTGACGATCACGATCTCGGTGGCGGCCGGGGGGGACGCCGTCTTCAGCTTCCTGCCGCTTGCGTGGGCGCGGTTCAAGATCCTGTTCGTCATCCTCATCATCTTCACGCTCATCTGGCTCAACCTGCGCGGGGTGAAGGAGTCGGTGACGATCCTCACCCCCATCTTCATGGCGTTCATCCTCACCCACGTCCCCCTGGTCGTCTACGGCGTCGGCCGCCACCTGGACGCGGTCCCGCTCGTCGCCTCGGCCGTTTCGACGGACCTCTCCGGGGCCGTCCGGAGCATCGGCTGGGTCGGGGTCGGGGCGCTCGTGATCCGGGCCTACACCATGGGCGCGGGGACGTACACGGGGATCGAGGCGATCAGCAACTCGATGCCGACCCTCCGGGAGCCCCGGGTCGAGACCGGGAAGCGGGCGATGCTCTACATGGCGTGCTCCCTCTCCTTCATCGCCGGGGGGATCATTCTCGGGTACGTCCTCAACGGCATCGGCCACGTGCCGGGGAGGACGCTCAACGCGTCCCTCTTCGGGAAGCTCTCCTCCGAGATCTGGTCGGGGGCGACGGCGCAGGGGATCCTGGTCTTCGTCCTCGTCTCCGAGGCGGCGCTCCTCTTCGTCGCCGCCCAGACCGGCTTTCTCGGGGGGCCGCAGGTCCTCTCGAGCATGGCGGTCGATTCGTACGTCCCTCACCGCTTCGCCCATCTCTCGGAGCGGCTCGTCACCAAGTACGGCGTCTACTTCATGGGCGCGATGGCCTTCCTCATGCTCGCCGTCACGGGCGGTTCGGTGAAGCACCTCGTCATCATGTACTCGATCAACGTCTTCATCACGTTCACCCTCTCCCAGTTCGGCATGTGCGTCCACTGGTGGAAGGACCGCAAGACGGCGGCCGGCTGGAGATTCGGCCTGGGCATGAACGGCGTCGGCTTCCTGCTCACCGCGTCCATCCTCGTCTTCACCGTCTGGTTCAAGTTCGGGGAAGGGGGGTGGGTCACCCTCCTCATCACCGGCGCCTTCGTCGCGTCCTGTTTCCTGGTCCGGCGGCACTACCGGAAGGCCCAGGAGCACCTGCGCCGCCTGGACGAGCTGTTGACCCAGCTGCCCCCGGTCACCGTTCCGGCCGCCCAGGAGCCGGAGCCGCGCCGCGGGGCCCCCACGGCCGTCATCATGGTCTCGGGGTACAACGGGCTCGGGATGCACGTCTTCTTCTCCATCGTCCGGTCCTTCCCCGGCAACTTCCGCAACTTCATCTTCATCTCCGCCGGCGTCGTCGACTCGAGCGTCTTCAAGGGCGCGGCCGAGGTCGAGAACCTGGAGCACAACCTCCGCGACCAGCTCCGGAACTACGTGGAGTTCGTCAAGGGGCACGGCTATTACGCGGAGGCGCGATCCGAGGTGGGCACCGACGTGATCGAGACCATCAGCCGCCTCGCATCGGCGGCGGCCCGCGACTTCCCCAACGCGGTCTACTTCGCCGGGCAGCTCGTCTTCAAGGAGGAGAACTTCTTCAACCGCCTCCTCCACAACCAGACGGCGTTCCTCGCCCAGAAGCGGCTCGTCTTCTCCGGCCTGCCGATGATCGTCATGCCGGTCAGGGTCCTCTGACGGATTGGAAAAAGGGTTGGAGCCGCGGGGGGGAAGGGTATATAAGTAGACTACGGGGGGAGGACTCGCCGGGCAGGAGGTTGCCGCGTGTCGAGGGGCGGTCCCAGCAGGTGGTTCCTCCCGGCGCTCCCGTTCGCCGCCGCGGCCGCGCTCGCGGCGCTCCTCCATGCCGTCGCCGCGTTCGATCCCGGCTTCAATCCCCATTCCCATTTCCGTACCCAGGGACGGTGCCCGAAGTGCCACGTCGTTTCGCGGGGCGAGCCCGTCCCCGACCGCTTCACGGGCGACTCCATCGACTACTGCTTCAGCTGTCATTCGAAGGAATCGCTGGGGCGCTCCCATCCCATCGGCGTGCGCCCGAGGGACCGGTACCGGGACATGAGGGTCCCGGCGGACTTCGCGCTCGACGACGGGGGCCGGACGATGTGCCTCACCTGCCATAACGCGCACGGCCCCTTTGTGGCGACGGTCAAGATTTTCCCGAGCCAGGAGCCGGAGAACCCGGACCGGGCCCCGGGGGTTCCCTTCTACTACCGGACGCGGTTTCTCAGGCGGTCGGACCCCCTCCAGGGGTACTCCGTCCTGTGCGACGCGTGCCACGAGAAGCTATGAGCGCCTTCCATCATCAGAAACGGCGCAAGATCGTCCTCGTCTCTCCCCGGCTGCAGGGCGGCGTCGCCCTGGGCCTGGCCGCGCTCGTGCTCCTCGCGGCAGCGATCTTCGGCGTGCTCGTCTATCGCGACGTCGCACGCGCGCTCCGGGACGTCTCCCTGTTCGGGCACTACCGTTTCCGGTCGTCGTACGAGGTCGTCGCCCCCGGCGTCGTCCGGCATCTGGCGGGACTCTTCGCCGGGACTCTGGTCGCCGGCGTCGCCCTGTTCCTCCTCGTGATCCGCAGGATCCGCGCCGGGACGGAGCGGATCGCCGCCGTGTTCCGCCTCTCCGGGGAAGGGGACCTGTCGACGCCGACGGACGCGCCGGGGCCGGGCGAATTCGCCGATCTCGGCGAGCAGCTGGACGAGGCGCGGCGCGGGACCCTCGAGGCCATCGACGGGATCCGGGCCGAGGTCGACCTGATGCGGAAGGAGCCGCTCGCCGAGGACGAGTTCCTGAAGCGGTGGGACGGGGTCAAGGAGCGGATACGGAGGATCGCCCCATGACGAATCGCCTGCGCGGACACGACGCGCCCGTGAGCGCGGGATTCGCGAAACGGTTCATCCTTCTGCTGATGCTCGTCGACGCCGTCGGGGCGGGCCTCCTGTTCCTCGCGCTGTACGTCATCCTCTCGCGCCCGATCGCGGGCGAATATCCCGCCGTGTTCCTCGCCCTGCGCCACCAGGCCTCGTATCTCCTTCCCGTCATCGGGCTCGCCGTCCTCGCGTACGTTCTTCTCGTCGGCTTCGCCACCGTCGTGCTGTGCGTCGCCGCGCTCCACAAGGTCGCGGGCCCGCTTTACCGCACGGAGCAGCTGATCGCCGATTACGTGGCCGGGGAGCCCGTCAGGCCGGCGTTCGTGCGCGAGGGCGACCAGGCGAAAGCGCTCGCCGCGTCGTTCAACGGATTCGTTGCCCGCCTCCGGGAGGACCGCGCGAAGTGGCTGGGAACGATGGCGCACGCGGAGCGCCTCTGCCTCCAGGACCGGGCAACCTGCCGCGCCGAGATGGAGAAGGCCCTGGCGGAGATGGAGATTCTCCTGGCCAAGTACCGCTGACGCCGCCTTGCCCCGGCGGCCGGATTCTGCGAAGATGTGCCGAGGGGTCCATCGATCCGCAAGTCATGTCCGTCAAGGAGGGGACGCGATGGGGGCGATTCGGAGAGCAGGCTGGTTCGTGCTCGTGGCGTTTGCAATGGCCGCGTGGGTGGGGGTCCTGGGTTCGATCCGGAGCGAGGCGGTAGCCGGCGTGATCGCGTCCCGGGGGACGGGAGCGGCCGGCGCGATCGCGTCCCGGGCCGCCGACCTCGACAAGGTCCAGGCGTTCCTGGAGAGCAGGATCGTGGTGCAGAAACTCGTGGACTACGGCGTTTCGTCCGAAGAGGCGATGGCGAAGGTCCGGTCCATGAGCGACGGCGATCTGCACCGGCTGGCCTCGCTGGCGGACCGCGCCGGGGAGGGCGCGGACGACGCGCTCGGGTTCCTGATCGGCGTCGCGATCCTGGTCATTCTCGTCATCGTCATCCTGAAGCTGGTCAACAAGGAAGTCATCGTTCGTTGACGGCGGGATTGCCGTTCCGGGGCGCCGCGCTGCTCCTGTGCGGCGCCCTTCTCTTTTCGGGATGCGCGGCGGGCATCGGTCCCGCGGGCCGGGAGGGGGAGGCGTCCGCCCCGGACCGGGACGTCGTCGTCGCCGGCGTCCCCTTCCTGCCGCAGGAGGAGGAGACGTGCGGGCCGTCGTCCCTCGCCATGTTGCTTCGCTTCCTGGGAAGGAATGCGGAGACGGCGGGGATCGCGGCCGAGACGCGCACGGCCGGCCTCCGCGGAACGCTGATCACCGACCTTGCCGCCGCGGCGCGGCGGCGGGGCGTCGACGCCGAGGTCGCCGCTCTCGACCCCGCCGGCCTGCGCGCGGAGATCGACGCGGGCAGGCCCGCGATCCTTCTCGTGGATCTCGGCGTCTGGGTCTATAGCCGCCCCCATTACCTCCTCGTGTACGGCTACGGGCCGCGCGGGTTCCTCGCGCATTCGGGCCGGACCGCGGGGCGGTGGTTCCCGGCCGCCGAGCTCGACGCCCGGTGGGCGAAGATGGGCCGCCTCGCGATCGTCGTCCGCGGGGCGGGGCGATGACGGCGGTGCGCGCACGGCGCCGCATCCCGGCGCTGCTGCCGCTCCTGCTGTCGGCGCTCGCCCTCGCGACCGTGTCCGCGGCGGGGTGCTCCCGCCTCCCCCGGATCGTCGTCCTGGAGGACCCCCTCTCCGCGCGCGAACATCTCGATCTCGGCGTCGCGTACGAGCGGAAGGGGGAGCTCGACCTCGCGGCCCGGGAGTACGGGCGCGCGCTCCGCAAGGACGCCGGCCTGGTCCAGGCCAGGGTCAACCTGGGCAACGTCCGGCTGGCGCAGAAGAAATACGGCGACGCCCGGCGCGAATACCTCCGCGCCCTGGAGACCCGCCCCGGGGACCTCGAGGCGGAGAACAACCTGGCCTGGGTCGCGATCCTGTCCGGCGAGGGAATCGGCGACGCCCTGCAACGGCTCGAGGGGGCGCTTGCCGCGGGAACCTCCCGTCCCCCCGCGGTTCTCGACACCGTGGGCGTGCTCCGGATGCGGGCGAACCGCCCGGGAGACGCCGAGGCGGCGTTCGCGGAGGCGGAAAGCGCCTGCGAGGCGCTCCGCGCCGGACAGGGGGAGGCCGGCTGCCCGGAAGCCACCCTCCGGGAGATCAGGGACCACCGGCGCGAGCTCGGCGGGCGATTCCCCGGCGCCCCCCTCCCGCCGTCTCTGGTAAAATAGCGACGTGTTGCGAGATTCCTTCGGCCGCGCCGTTCACGACCTCCGGCTCTCCGTCACGGACCGGTGCAACCTCCGGTGCGTCTACTGCATGCCGGCCGAAGGGATTCCCCTCAAGCCGATGGAGGAGATCCTCACGTACGGCGAGCTCCTGCGCGTCGCCCGCGTCGCCGCGTCCCTCGGGATCCGGAAGGTCCGGGTCACCGGCGGGGAGCCCCTCGTGCGCCGGGGCATCGTCGACTTCGTCCGCGACCTGTCCCGCGTGCCGGGGATCGCGGACCTGTGCCTGACGACGAACGGCGTCGCGCTCGTCGATCTCGCGGGACCCCTGGCGGCTGCGGGGCTTCGCCGCGTGAACATCAGCCTCGACACCGTCCGCCGGGAGCGCTACGCCGAGGTCACGCGCCGCGATCTCCTGCCGACGGTCCTGGCCGGGGTCGACGCCGCCATCGCGGCGGGCCTCCTCCCGGTCAAGATCAACGCGGTCATCCTCCCCGGCCTCCACCCGGGCGAAGTGGACGATTTCCTCGCCCTGGCGCGCGGGATGCCCGTGGAGGTGCGCTTCATCGAGCGGATGCCCGTCGGCTGCCTCCCCGCGGAAGGGTACGTCTCCGCCGACGGGATCCGGCGGCGCATTCTCTCCCTGCCGGGCGCCCGCGAGACCGGCCCTGCGGGCGGCGCCCCCGCCGTGACCTACCGCGTTCCGGGTTTCCGGGGGAGCCTCGGGGTCATCTCGCCCATTTCGCGGAAGTTCTGCTCCTCGTGCAGCCGGCTCCGCGTGACGGCCGACGGGCGTCTGCGGAGCTGCCTCTTCGCCCGGGAGACGCTGGACGTCCGGGCGGTCCTCCGCGGCGATGCGGGGGACCGGGCCGTCGCGGAGCTCTTCCGGCGGGCCGTGGCGGACAAGCACGAGGGTCACGAGCTGGGCGGGTGCGGCCGCCCTCCCGCCGCAGACGAGCCGATGTCGCGCGTCGGAGGGTGACGGCGGCGTGGCCAACCCGCTTCCTCCCGTCAATCCCGACCTCCGGTACCACAACTACGCGTCGTACCTGCGCCGCCGCCTGGGCCACCCCGCCGCGCGGATCGCCGTGTACGGCGGCTTCACCTGCCCGAACCGCGACGGGACGATCGGGACCGGGGGATGCCTTTACTGCAACAACGACGCCTTCACGACGGGCATCCTCTTTCCCGGGCTCCCCGTCGACGAACAGGTGCGCCGGACGATCCAGTCGCCCGGCCGGCACCGGTCGTTCCGCCGTTTCCTCGTCTATTTCCAGCCGTACACGAACACCTTCGCTCCCCCGGGGGAGCTCGAGCGGAAGTACCGCGCGGCGTTCTGCCATCCCGACGTCGCCGGGATCGCGGTGGGGACGCGGCCGGACTGCCTCGGCCCCGCGGTGCTGGACGTGCTGTCGCGGATCGCGAGGGACCACTACGTCTCGGTCGAGGTCGGGCTCCAGTCCCTGTCCGACGAGGTCCTCGCCCGGGCGAACCGCGGGCACACCGTGCGCGCGTTCGAGGTCGCGGTCGCCGCTCTCCGGGAACGGGGGATCGACGCCGGCGCCCACCTCATCTACGGGCTGCCGGGCGACACGCGAGAGAACTTCACCGCGGCAGCCGGCTACCTGTCGCGCCTCGGGATCCAGGCGGTGAAGCTCCACCACTTTCACGTCGTCCGCGGCAGCGGGTTCGAGGCGGCCTGGAGGCGGGGAGAGGTGGCGGTGCCGGCCTACGGCGACTACCTGGCGGCGTGCGTCGAGTTCCTCGAGCATCTCGCCCCGGAGGTGTCCGTGATGCGGCTGCTCGGCTCGGCGCCTCCCGACCTGCTCCTCGATCCGCTGTGGGAGAAGGGGGGGCGCGACATGGCGCGCGACGTATCCGCGGCGCTCCTCGCGCGGGAGTCGTGCCAGGGAGCGCGTTGGAACGGATGATGCCGGACGGGGGAGGACGGATGGACGGGACGGGCCGCGACTACCTGCCGCATTCGTCGGGATGCTTCTGCTGCGGCGACGAGAACGGCTGCGGAATCCGCGCCCGGTTTTTCGTGGAGGGAGACGCCGTGATGGCGGACGTCGTCCTTCCCCGCCACGTGAACGGGTACCGGGACGTCGCGCACGGCGGCGTCCTGGCCGCCGTCCTCGACGAATCGATGGGATGGGCGGCCACCGTCTTCGGACGGGAGCACCCGATGTACGTGACGGCGGAGCTCACCGTCAAGTACGTCCGGCCGGTGCCCGTCGGGGAGCGGATCCGCGTCGAGAGCCGGCTCCTCGAGGATGCCGGCCGGGTCGCATACAGCGTCGGGGAGCTCCGGTGCGGGGGGAAGGTCTGCGTCAAGGCCTCGGGGAAGTTCATCCCGATGAGCGCGGAAGCGACGGCCGCGGTGATGCCCTATCTCAAGTTCGGGGAGTGCCGGAAATACCGGACCCTGTTCGGCCGGGCGGACGAGGAGAGGCCATGAGGAACATCCTGGGAATCATCGGGTCGCCCCGGCGGATGGGGAACTGCGAGCTGCTGGTGAAGGAGATCGCGGCGAGGCTCCCGGGGCCCGTCGCCCTCAGGATGGTCCGGCTCCCCGACAAGGACATCCGGCCGTGCCGGGCGTGCTACCGCTGCCTCACGGGCGAGTGTCCCATCGAGGACGACTTCGGGGTCGTCCTCTCGGCGCTGCTCGCCGCGGACGGGGTGATCGTCGCGGCTCCCGCCTACCTTCACGGAACCCACTCGTCGATCCAGCGGTTCCTGGACCGCGGCCTCGGGTTCTGGCGGCACGTGGACGCGCTGGCGGGGAAGCCGGCGGTCGCCGTGGCGACGGCCGGTATGGAGGACGGCGAGGGATTCGCCCTGATGGGCGTCGAGAACCTCGTCCGCGCCTCCGGAATGGCGCTGAAAGGCCGGGCGCTCGTCAGGGCGGCGCTCCCGGGCGAGGCGCTGCTCTCGGAGGAAGGACCGGCCGCCGCCTCCCGGCTGGCGGCCGCCCTGGTCGCGCCCGGCGAATTCCGGGCCGACGGCCCCGCCTGCACGGAATGCGGCGGAACCTACTTCGAATTCCGGGGGGCGAACCGGGTCTACTGCCTGATGTGCGGGGGGAGCGGGGAGGTGTTCGCGGACGGCGGCGCGGCGAGGATCCGGACGCGGCCGCCGCGGCACACGTGGCGCGGCCCGGAGGCGATGAAGGCCCACGGCGAGTGGCTGATCGGCATGAAGGAGAAGTACCGCCGCGAGCGCGAGAATCTCAAGGCGCTCGCGCGCGACCGCGCCGGCGGCGAGTTCATCTGACCCGGATCCGGACCGTGTAGGCCGCGAGCCCGGGGGTCGGCCCCGCGGGGAGGTCGACGGCGGCGGGCATCCCTTCCGGGGGGATCGTCCCCAGCCCCTTGAGCGCCTCGAGGAACGCGCCGGCGGACGCCGCCGGGAGGTGGACCCGGACGGCCGCGGAACGGAGCGGCTGGGCGCCGTCCGCACCCCGCGCGGGCCCGGGATGGCCGGCACCGCCGAGGCGCTCGGCGGCGGCGACGATCCTCTCCTCGATTCCCTCCCTGTCCCCGGACGCGACTTCGAGCGTCACCTCCCGCCCGAAGGGCAGCGCTTTGAGCATCCGCGACGGCGGAGCGGCGAAGACCTTCGGCTCGATCGCCTCTTCCGCCGAGCTGACCCTTGCGGCCGTCACGGAAGGGGGGAGCTGCGAGACGGGCAGCGCCCTTGCCGCGGGGTACGACGGGACCGCGTACCGGGCGGACGCCGCGCCGTCGGCGTCCACGACCGCGACGGGGGAATCCGCCTTCGCGGCTGCGGGCGCAGGACCGGCCGCGCGCGATTCCGGCGGCGCGGCCCGGGAGGCGATCGGAACCGCCGGCAAGACGTCCCGGACCGGGCCCGCGGTCGTCGCCGGCGCCCCGCCTTCTCCGGCCCGGAGCACCGGCCTGGCCGGCATCCCCCTCTGGATGGCGTAGACGAGGACCAGGAGGAATACCGCCGCGGCCGCCTCGACGGGGATCCTCGCGCGGCGGGGAGAGACGACGCGCCCCCGTCCGGGCCTTCGGGCGCTCTCCCGTTCGATGCCATCCATGACCCTGTCCAGGAGTTCCGGCGGTGCCGTCTCGCGCGGGAGGGAAGCCAGCAGGGCGATCGTCTCCGAGAGCCCCCGCGCCTCGGCGGCGCAACGCGCGCACGCGCCGAGGTGCGCCGCCACGACGTCGCGGTCTCCCGCGTCCAGACCGTCCTCCAGGTAATCCGAGAGGAGGTCCCTGATCCGGTCGCACTCCATGCCGTCCGTTCCTTTCAAACAGCCGCAGCCAGCATCTTCCGCAACGCCATCCGCGCGCGGTGCAGCTTCGACTTGACCGTGCCGAGCGGCAGCCCGGCCGCCCCGGCGATCTCCTCGTACGAGAGCCCCTCCACGTCGGAGAGGAGCACGAGCGATCGGGACTCGGGGTCGATCCGGCCGAGCGCCCGCAGGAGGATGGCCCCGAGCTCGCGCTCCTCGACGATCCGGTCGGGCCGGTCTGCCGCCCGTCCCTCCGGCTCGAAAGTCGTTTCGTCCTCGACGCCGGCGCCTGGACCCATTCCGGAGAAGTTCGTTTCCTTCCCCGCCCGCGCCGTCCGCCTCCGGAGCACGTTCAGGCACCGGTTGGCCGCGATCTTCAGGAGCCAGGTCGTCAGCGACGCGTCTCCGCGGAAACCGTCCAGGTTCCGCCACGCGGACAGGAAGACGTCCTGCGCCGCGTCCAGGGCCTCCTCGCGGTCCGCGAGCATCCTGGAGCAGAACGCGTACACCCGGTCCTGGTGCGCCCGCACGATGGCTTCGAACGCCCCGGGCCTCCCCCGCCGGGCTGCCTCGACGAGGACGTCGGCCGGCCGTTTCGCCGGTCCGTTCGCGCCCGGAAGGGCGCCGCCTCGCGGTGTTGCCGGTGAATCCACGGAGATTCTCTCCGGGCGGCCCGCGCCGGCGCGGGTCGCCAATGTTGTAATCGACAACCGGGACGCGGTCCCGGTTCCCGACCCTTGATTGATTTTAACCCGGCCCCGGTTGCGGTGGTTGCGCACTCTAATGTATTTTAGTTGATGAGGGTTGCGAAAGAGCGCAACTGTCCGCGGTACACGAGGAGAGCAGGGGGTGACCCGGTGAGCGGCCAGATGGTCCTGTTTTCGGTTCTCACGCTCGCGGCGGTGGCGCTGGTCGTGGCAATCATCGTAACTCTTTGGAAAGTTGTGAAAATCGTCGATCGGCTCTCGGAGCGGCTCGACGAGTCGCTCCGGGAGCTGGAAGCGACGGCCGACGACATCCGGAAGACGAACGCCGTCACCCGGGAGATTCTCGGCCACGCCGAGCGGGCGGCGGCGAACGTCGAGCACGTCACGGAGGGCGTCCGCGGGTTCCGCAAGACGTTCGACGCCGCCAGGGCGGTCCTGGACTTCGCGGTCGTCCCCGTCCTGGGGAACCTGGCGGGCGGCATGGCGGGCGTCAAGGCCGCGGTTTCGACGGTGGTGAACCGGCTGTCGCGAAAGGAGGATTGTCATGAGTGACGAGAGAGGGTACGGCGGCGGCGGACTGTTCATGGCATTCCTGGCGGGCGGCATCATCGGCGCCGGCCTGGCCCTTCTTTTCGCGCCCGTTCCCGGGACGGAAGCCAGGAAACGGATCGCCGACCTCGCGGGCGACGTGAAGCGGACGGCGGAAGGAATGGCGGGCGACGTGAAGGGCCGCGTCGAGTCGTTCGTCGACGAGGAGAAGTCGGTCATCAAGGCCGCCTACGAGGCGGGGCGGGAGGCGATGGAGAAGGAGCGGGCGCGCTTCACCAAGACCGAATAGGTTGTCCCGGGCGACCGGCGGGCCGGGGTCACGACGCCCGGCCGAGCCGGCGCGCAGCCGCCGTCGCGGCGAAGATGGCGGCGGCGAAGAGGACCACGGTGGCCCCGGTCGCCGTGTCCAGGGAGTAGGACGCGGCGATGCCGGCCAGGCCCGAGACGAGGGCGACGGCGATCGCCCCCCAGAACGCCTGAGCCGTGTTCCGGGCGGCGT
>JBLMWX010000200.1:0-4344 GCA_050257455.1 Gemmatimonadota bacterium
ATCGTCGCCATCGGGCATCCGCCGCATGCGCCGGTCAGGCGCACCTTCACCACGCCCCCTTCGACGTCGACGAGTTCCACGTCTCCCCCGTCCGCCTGCAGGGCCGGGCGAATCTTGTTCAGCGTCTTCTCGACCTCCGGTCTCATCAACCCCACCTCCTCAGGGTGTTGCCCCTTCCTCGAATTATGATGCCGCACTTCCGCGCCGCGTTCCTTGATCCACGTCAATCGGCCGAGACGATCTCGTACCCCGATTTCTTGAGCGCCGCCTTCAGGACCTTGTAGCCCTTCGTCTCGAGCCGCAGGATCAGGATCTTCATGTCGGGGTCGTCGTGGGCGGCCGTCGCCACCGAGACGATGTTGACGTCGAAGTCCTTGAGGAGGCCCAACACCTCGAACAGCATCCCCGGCCTGTTCGGAAGCGCCAGTTCGACGCGGTACCCGGGGCCGCTCACCCCCATCGACTCGATGAAGGCATCGAGAATGTCGGTCTCCGTGAGGATCCCGACGAGCCGGCCGTCCTCCACCACCGGGAGACACCCGATCTTCTTCTCCCGCATGATGAGCGCCGCCTCCTCGATGGGGGCGGTCGGCGAGACGGTGTAGGGCCGCCGCGTCATGATCTGCCGGACCTTGACCTTGTCGAGAAGGTAATAGATCTCGCGGATCTCGAGGGCCGTCGCCGGGGACGGCGACGCCTGCTTGATATCGCGTTCCGAGACGATCCCGACGAGCCTGTCGCCGCCCTTGAGGACCGGGAGGTGCCGGATCTCCCTGTCCCGCAGCAGGTCCATCGCCTTCTTCATCGAGTCGTTCTCGTCCACGGACACCGGATTCCTCATCATCCGTTTCGCGACGATCATGGTGGTCGCCCTCCTCCCGTGGGTTGCGGCGATTAAGGCTTCAGGTCAGGTGCCGCCTGACCAGGTCGAACGTGCGCGTCAGGTCCGCGTCCGATACCAGGATGAAGGACGCCCCGTCCTTCTCCCAGAAGACGAACGACTTCCCGTCCCTTTCCCCCGAGATGAAGCCGGCTCCCCCGAAGAGCGACGGCGAGGTCCCTCCGAATCCCCTCAGGGTCTCCTGCCGCACGAGAAGGAGAAGGAAAAGGTCCTCCCCGTAGTCGATGCGCACGGCTGCCGCCGGTTGCCGGCCGAAACGTTCCCGCGACACGCTCCGGAACGAAAACGCCTCGTCGCCCCGCGGGAGCATCAGGCCGATTCCCGTCCATTCCCGGACCCGCTCCTCCACCGTCTCCGGCGAAAGGGGCGGGCCGGGCGGCGCCTCGCTCCGGGCGGCGGCGAAGATGCGCACGGCGTCGCGCACCAGCGCGTCGACCTTGCGCAGGCCGGAATCCCGCGCGATCCGCATCGCCACGGCCGCGACCGTCACGGTCAGCAAGACCAGGACGACCGCCACCCGGGGCCGGAAGCTCACCAGGCCGAACAGCGAGATTTTTTCGGGCGGACGGCGCTCGGGGCTCCCGATCCCGGATTCTGCCATGGCTGCTGCTCCCCGGCGCCTTTCGGACGGTTCCCAATTAAGATTCTACGACGACGGCCCCACGATTTCCACCCCGAACCCCTTCAGCAGCTCCCAGGTCTCCGGATGGACGCGGCCGCGGACCACGACCGCCGCCCGCAGGCCCCGGCTCTCGAGCCAGGGCGCGGACGTCAGGAACAGCCCCGTCGCGCGAATCTCGAAGCCGTCGTTCTCGCCGCCCGCGACCAGGACGTTCCGCCTTGCCTCCGCGGCGAGCCCGGCGGCATCGAGGACCCTCCGGAAGACCGACGTTCCCGGCTCGTCGCCGCCCACGGGAAAGACCACGTACCCCGAATCCCGGACGATCGCCCGGACGGCGGGGGTCATCCTGCCGGCGTCCACGACGTACCGTTTTCCCCCCGCGGCGAACATCCTCTCGGGCTCGATCGTCAGCCGGTAGGCGCCGCCCGTTCCCCCCATGGTCAGCCGCTTCTCCTCGATCGGGGAGATGCCCAGGAACGCGAGGGAAAAATCGAGCGCCTCCAGGCCGCGTTTCGGGAGCACGGGGCGGGCGGGCGTCCCGGAGTCCCCGGTCCTGTCCTCGACGGCGACGAGGAACCCTTCCCGCGCCGACGGATCGACGGCATACGGCAGGACCCGGATCCCCACCCGGTCGGCGTAACGCAGCACCGCCGACAGGGCTTCGCCGGGCTGTTCCGGGACCTGCTTGACGAGGATCACTTCGCCGGCGAGAAGGCTCTGCTCCGTCCGCAGAACGATCCACCGGGCCGGGATGGCGACGGAGACGTCCTCGCCGATCACCAGCGGCCGGGCGAGTCCCTCCTTCACCGAGTGGTAGCCGGACGACCGCAGGACCCTGTCGATCATCTCCTCGGGGCCTTGCGCGCCGGCCATGGAGACGACCCGGTCGTTGCGCCAGGTCTCCTCGACGAGGGCGCGCACGTCGGAAGGCAGGGAGCCCGCGAAATCGATGAGTTCCTGGATTCCCGTCGCGAACCGGGCCACCGGGTACTCCTCGAGCGACAGGACGACCTCGCCGCCCGCCGGGACCGGGAGATAGAGCATTCCCCGGTCGAGCCACTTTTCCCCGAGCCCCCGGAGCAGGTCCGACAGAAGCCCCCGGTAAGCCGGCTTCTGCGGGGGAAGCTGCCCTTCGGCCCGGAACGCCGACGCGCTCCCGCCCGACCCGGCGCCCTCACCCGCCCGGGGCGGCCCGGACGCGCCTCCGGCGGGGAGCCCCGGCCCCTTCGGCGGCTCGATCTGCCCTTCCGTCTTGGCCGTCGGCAGTTCCTCCGCCGCGGAAGACGGCGGGACGTCCTTCGTCAGGGCCGCGGCGGCGGCGAAGAATTTGTCCGTGGGAATGAGAAGCGTCCTGCCGGCGTAGATCAGGTCCACGTCCCGGACCGATTCGTTGAGCGCCTTCACCGCCTCGAGGTAGCCCGCCACCGCGGCCCGCGACACGCCCCGCTCCGCGAGGATCGCGGTCAGCGAGTCCCCCTTCTCGACGCGGTAGGCGACGGCCTTTCCCGCGGCGATGCGGGGATCGGCCAGCCGGGAGGGAGCGGAGGGAACGAGAATCCTCTGGCCCGGCCGAAGCTTGTCGGGATCGGACACCCCGGGGTTGGCGCGGCGGAACTCCTTGAGCAGGGCCGCGTAATCCTCCGGAGGGAGCGGCCCCCGGCGGCCGAATATCTTCCAGAGACTCTCCCCCTCCTCGACGGCGTGGACTTCGTAGAATGCCTTCTTCCCGGCCGACGTTTCGGCGAAGATCCTCTTCTCCAGGAAGATCCTCGGCCGTTCCTCCTCGCGGGCCCCCGCGACGCCTCCCGCCACGAGCAGCGCCGCGGCGATGCCGATCACCGCTCTCCCCTTCAACTCAATACCCCTCCCCGCTGAACGTGGACACTCCGGCGTGGATCCCGATCGTCTTGTACATCTTCGGACTCTCCCAGGGCTCGTCGAGGACGCCGTCGTGGATCGCCCAGCTCCGCCCGCGCACCGTCTTCTCCTGCCCGGGCTTCCGGAACGGGGTGCTGCCGTCGAGCCGCGCGTGCAGGACGCCGCCGGACCGGAATTCCCGGTCGATGAACTCCATGCGTTCCTTTCCGACGACGTACTGGAAGCCGTAGCGCTCGTAGAGGATCGCGCTGTTGTAGCCCAGCGGCTCGAGGAAGTAGAACCGGTGCCCGATCCGCCCGAAGAACTCCTCCCAGCGGCCGACGAGGTCCCCCATCGACCTCAATCCCCGCCGCACCTGCCCCGGGGCCAGCCCCGCCTCCATCGCGCGGACCTCCTCGGGGACGTTGCGGCGCGCCGTCCCGAAGTACGTGTCCTGCCCGGACGCGTCGACGTCGATATCGTACCGCTCGCCGTCCGGGTCGTTCACGATGACGAAGGAGATCTCCATCTGCCCGAACGGCGAGTTGGAGACGTCGAGGAAGTAGGCCGCGTCCCGGTCCCCGGGGTCGCGCCGCACGTCGATCTGGAAGAACGGCATGTTGTCCGGGCAGACGAACTTGACGCACCGGTTCCCGGCGGGGTTCCGGAACGTCCCGGGATCGATGGCGAACATGTCCAGGAACCGCCGCGGAATGAGGACCGACAGCAGTCCCTCGCGCTCGCCCTCGGCCATACGGTTGATCTCGTAGACGGAGGTGGGCAACGGACGCTTTCAGTCCTTCTCGTACAGGGCGTCGAGGAGCTGCCCGTACTTCTGGATCACGACCTTGCGCTTGACCTTCAGCGTCGGGGTCAGTTCGCCCGTCTCCTGCGAGAAGTCCGCGGGGAGGATCGCGAACTTCTTGATCTGCTCGAAGGAGGCGAGATTGGCGTTGACCGCGTC
>JBLMWX010000201.1:0-16165 GCA_050257455.1 Gemmatimonadota bacterium
GGATCGACAAGATGCTCTCGTCCCAGGAGATCCGCACCATGATCACGGCGCTCGGGACCGGGATCGGCAAGGAGGATTACGACCCGGCCAGGGCGCGCTACGGCAAGATCATCATCATGACGGACGCGGACGTGGACGGCGCCCACATCCGGACGCTTCTGCTGACCTTCTTCTTCCGGAACATGAAGGAGCTGATCGAGCGGGGCGCGATCTACATCGCCCAGCCGCCCCTCTACGGCATCCGCCGGGGGAAGGAGATCCGGTATCTGAAGGACGACGCCGCCTTCCGGGCATTCCTCATCGAGAACGGCGCCGCCGGCCGCAGGGTGGTCGCGGGCGACGGGAAAGCGGGGCGGAAGGAGAAGGACGCATCGGCCGCGAAGGGGTCGCTCACCGGCCAGAAGCTCGTCGCGTGGCTGACGCGGATCGCGCGGATGCAGGAGCTTGCGCAAAAGGCGGAGCGGCGGGGCCTGCCCGCGTTCGTCCTGTTCTCGCTCGCCGCGCGGGAGGAAGAGGGGGTCGCGGCGCTCTCCGGGGAGAGGTCGGCGAAGAAGTTCGTCGCATCGCTCGTCGACGAGTGGAAGGTCTCCCGCCCCGAGGTGACCGGCGTCGCGTTCGACGTCGAGGACGATCCCGAGACCGACGGCGAGGGGGTCCGGGTCGCGCTGCGGTGGAAGCGGGGCGGCCTGCCGATGGAGTGCCTCGTCAACCGCCGGCTGCTCGAGTCGGCGGATCTCAAGGAGCTCCACGCGCTCGCGCGCCAGATCCGGGACGCGCTCGCGCCGCCGTACCGCCTCGAGGGCGACGTCGCCTTCCCCGAGGCCGACGGCCCGTTGTGCCTGCTCGACCAGGTTCTGGAGGCGGGCAAGAAGGGCCAGACGATCCAGAGGTACAAAGGCCTGGGCGAGATGAACCCCGAGCAGCTCTGGGAGACCGCCATGAACCCCGAGAGCCGCGAGCTCTTGAGGGTCGAGGTGGGCGACGAGACCGACGCCGACGAAATCTTCACGAAGCTCATGGGCGACCAGGTCGAGCCGCGGCGCGAGTTCATCGAGAAGTACGCCCTGGACGTGACCTCCCTCGACATCTGAAGCGGGGACGAACCCGGTTCCCTCACGCGTTGAACGCCCAGCCCCCGTCCGCCGGGGGTCGCCGCCCGGCGGCGGCGGAGCCGGCGGAGGGCGCGCAACCTGCCGGCCGATCGGGCGTCGCGCCGAGGTGCGGCACATGGCGAAGAGATCGTACCCGTTGTCCAGGGTCTACCGGCTGCTCGAGCCGGGCCCGGTCGTGATGCTGTCGACCGCCGGGAAGGCGCGTCCCAACGTCATGACCATGTCTTGGCACACCATGATCGACTTCGATCCCCCGCTCGTCGGGGTCGTGGTCGGCGAGGGCAGCTTCACCTTCGGGATCCTGAAGGCGACCCGCGAGTGCGTCCTCAACATCCCGACGGCGGCGCTGGCGCGGGAAGCGGTACGCTGCGGGAACTGCTCCGGGCGGACCGTCGACAAGTTCAAGGCCTTCGGGCTGACGCCGGCGGCCGCCTCGCGCGTGAAGGCGCCGCTGGTCGAGGAGTGCTACGCCAACCTCGAATGCCGGGTCGTCGACACGACGATGGTGGCCCGGTACGACCTCTTCATCCTCGAAGTCGTCAAGGCCTGGATCGACCCGTCGGCCAAGCGCCCGAGGACGATCCACCACCTCGGGGGCCGGGACTTCATGGTGGCCGGCGAGAGGGTCACGCTGCCGTCCCGGATGAAATAGGTATCGCGGAGGGTGCCATGCCGAACGAGAAGCCGCCGGGGGGCGGCGGGCAGATCCAGATCATCACGGGCGACGAGATGGCCCGGGGACGGTACAGCAACAACATGGCCGTGAGCCACAGCCCCGAGGAATTCATCATCGAGTGGCTGCTCAATTCCCCGTCGGGGACGCATCTCGTGTCTCGGGTCATCGTCAGCCCCGGGCACATGAAAAGGATCATCGGCGCGCTGTCCGACAACCTGAGGAAGTACGAGAGCCGGTACGGCCCGGTGAGAGCGGTCGCGGGGGACGAACAGGCGTTCCACTGAAGGGCCGGGGCTCCCCGCGTCGTCCGGCGGCCGCGAAGTTGCCGGCGGCTCCCGCCGATAAGGACCCGGAGGGGAAGGCGATCGGCCGACCCCGGGGAGGGGAGAGCCCCGATGCGCCTTCGCGCGGTCCTCGCGCCGGCGATCCTGGCGGTATCGATGGCGGCGCTCGCACACGGCGCGGCGGCGGCCGGGGGAGGGATCCCCGACGCCGATCCCGCCGCGATCCGGCGTCTCTTCGAGGGCCGGCGGTTCGCGGAGCTCGCCGCGCTGCTGGAGCGGGACCAGGCGTCCTGCGACCGCGACATCCGGTACGAGTACGCCGCGCACAACGGTTTCGCCGCGCTGGCCGTGCCCGCGCCCTCCTGGAAGCCCCTCTTCGACGACTGGGTCCGCAGCGCCCCCGGCAGCTGGGTGCCGCTCACCGCGCGGGCGGCGTATCGGAAGGCGTCCGGCTGGAAGGAGCGCGGCGCGGGGGCCGCGAACGCGACCGCCGACGAACGGTTCCGGGGCATGGTGGACGACTTCCTCCTGGCGGTGCGCGACCTGGAGGCGTCGCTGCGGATCCGGCCCCGGCAGCTGTACGCGTACGTCGTCCTGATGGAGATCAGCCAGAACCTCGGAGACCGCGGCCGGGACGCGCGCCTGGCGCAGAAGGCGCTCGGGCTCTACCCCGACTCCTATCTCCTGCGGCGACGCCGCATGATCTCGCTGACGCCGCGCTGGGGCGGATCGTACGAGGCCATGGAACGTTTCGCCCGGGAGGCGGCTCCCCATGTCGCGAGAAACCCCCGCCTGAAGATTCTGCCGGGCTTCATCCCGTGGGACCGGGGGCGGCGCGCCGCGCGCGCCGGCGATTACCGGGCCGCCATCGCCTTGTATCGCGAGGCCCTGTCCCACGGCGAGAGCTGGAACTTCCTCTACGACCTCGCGGACGGCTATTACCGCGCGGAGATGTACGCGGAGGCGCTCTCGGCGCTCGATCGCGCGATCGCCGCCAACCCCGGCGCGGCGGAGGGGCACGGACTCCGGTCGAAGATCCGCTTCGCGCAGGGGGACCTGGACGGGGCGCTGGCGTCCCTCGAGACGGCGGAGCGGCTCGCAGGCCCCGGGGGAGGCGACGCGTCCGCGATCCGGCGGTGGGAGAGCCGCCGGCTCGTGTCGGACGGCCACGCGTGCTTCAAGGGGGGGAACCTCGCCGCGGCCATCGGGCATTACACCGCGGCCGTGCGGTTCGATCCCCGCAACGCCGACGCGTTCTGCTGGCGCGGCATCGCCTTCGACCGCTCGGGCGATCCCGCGGCCGCCGTGGCGGACCTGAGGCGGGCCGTCGATCTCGACCCCCGCCTGTTCCCCGCCTACGAGGGGCTTGACGACGCGCTGTACCGGCTGGGACGGGTCGACGAGATCGTCGCGTCCTGGAGCCGGCTGATCGCGCTCGAGCCCGGCAACGACAACGCCTACGTGCGGCGGTCGGGCGCATACTCCAGGACGAGGGACAGGGGCGCGGCGATCCGGGACCTCGACCGGGCCTGCGGCATGGGGAACGAGCAGGCGTGCTTTCTGCTGAAGTCGCTCCCGGGCGCGGTCGGCCGCTGACCGTTCCGCCTTCGCCACGCACATAAGGAAAAGCGTACCGTTCACCAACTTGTACTCCCGGGACCCGTAACCTCCGCCCGGCCGTGTCAAGGCCTCCGCGCGATCCCGCCCGCGGGCCGGACGCAGGGGGGGTAGCCCCGGGCATGCCGGGCGCGTGCTCGCTGCGGCGCGGACGGCGACTTCCGGGGGGGGCAGACGGGGGGCGGGGATCGGTCGTATAATCGCTTCTGACGGAAGGACCGTGCCGGGGAACCCGGGCTCGTCTCGCGTCGGGTTTCCCAAGGAGACGATCGGGGTGAAGGCGAGGAAGAAGGTCCGCTCGCCCGGCCTCTGCCGGCGGCTCGCGAATGTCGGGATCGGCTCGCGGGGGGAGGGGGAGGAATGAACCTCGCGGGCAGGGCCGTCGTGCTGCTGGTGGCCGTCGGGTCGATCTGGATCCTGTCGCGCATCGTCGCGCGCGCCGGGGTCCCCGGCGTCCGCCGTCTCCGCCCCGCAGGATCCGACGGGGCTCTCGGCCGGCGCATCGCGGTCGGGGGGCTCGCCGGGCTCGTCCTCTTCGAGGCCGCCTACGGCGTCTGGCGCCACTTTGCCGGCGCGCCCGCGGCGCCGCCCGACTCGCCGCAGGGACGCGCCCTCGCGCTGCTTCCCTACCTGGGAGGTCTCCGCGCCGGGGGGATCGGGTTTGCCTGCGGGGCCCTCGCGTCGCTCCTGTCGCGCCGGTGGGCGGGCCCGGGCAAGTCGTCCTCCGCCTGAGCCGGCCCCGCCGGTCACGCCTCTCCGATCGCGAACGACCGCATCGACACGGACCGGTTCTGGAAGATCTCGCAGGGGAACCGGAGCGGTTCGCCGCTGTCCCGCAGAGCCGCGGCGTAGAGCACCGGGAAATAATGGTCCGGGGTCGGGACGGCGTAGCGGGCCGGCGCGCCGAGCCGCGCGTACCCGACGAGCGCGGCGAGGTCCCCCGCGGACAGCGCGTCCCTGACGGACGCGTCGAACGCGACCCCCGGCGGGTCGGGCGGGGCGTCGCTGTCATCGAAGTCGGCGCGCCGCAGGTTGTGGACGATGTTGCCGCTCCCCAGGACGAGGACCCCGTCGTCGCGCAGGGGCCCGAGGAGGCGCCCGAGGGCGGCGTGCCGCGCGGCGGGAACCGTCATGTCGACGCTCACCAGATAGACGGGGACGTCCGCGTCGGGGTACAGGTGGCGCAGCACGCTCCAGCCCGCGTGGTCGTGTCCCCAGTCGGCGTTGCAGCCGGCCCCCGGAGCCTCGGCCGAAAGCAGCGCCACGGTGCGACGCGCGAGCGCCGGGTGGCCCGGCGGCTCGTAACGGACCCGGGAGAGCGCCGGGGGGAAGCCGGAGAAGTCGTAAATCTGCCGGGGCCTGGCCTGGCAGGAGACGAAGGTCCCGCGCGTCAGCCAGTGCGCGGAGACGACGCAGACGGCCTCGGGCCGCGGCAGGGTGCGCGACAGCGCGCGCAGGCTGCGCGTATACGGGTTGTCCAGGACGACGTTCATCGGGGAGCCGTGCCCCACGAACAGGACGGGCATTCTCGCCATGGAGGAACCTCCGCGCCCCGGCGGGGCCGGTCGTCGCGCCCCGCGGGAGCACGTGTATGAGGCGCGGCGGCCCCGGGACGTTTCACCGGAATTCCGTCCGGCTCGGCGTGCCCGTCCCGCGCGACGGGCGGCGGATTGACGCGGCGGGGCCGTTCTGGTTAATTCGTATCGGCGGCCGGGACGCGGTGCGTCCGGCGCGGGGAGGGACCGGGTGCACAACCTCGTCAGCTTCGCGGGGATCTTCCTCCTCACCGGGATCGCCTGGCTCTTCTCGGCGAACCGGAAGGTCGTGAACCTGCGCGTCGTCCTCTGGGGAACGGCCCTCCAGCTCCTCCTCGCGCTCTTCATCTTCGTCGTTCCCGCCGGGTCGCGGGCCTTCCTCGCCGTCAACGACCTGGTCGTGAAGGTCCTCGACAGCGCGCAGGCGGGGACCCGCTTCGTGTTCGGCCGACTCGCCCTGCCTCCCGGCGCCCGGAACGAGGCGGGGGAGGAGTCGCTCGGCTTCGTCCTCGCCTTCCAGGCGCTTCCGGCGATCGTCTTCTTCGCGAGCCTCATGGGCGCGCTCTATTACGTCGGCGTCATGCCCCGGCTCATCCGGTTCTTCGCGAAGGTCTTCACCCGGCTCATGCGGATCAGCGGCGCGGAATCGCTTTCGGTCTCCTCCAACATCTTCGTCGGCGTGGAGGCCAACATGACGGTCCTGCCGCACCTCGCCCGGATGACCCGGTCGGAGCTGTGCACGATCCTCGCCGCCGGGATGGCGACCACGGCGTCGAACGTGCTCGCCCTCTACGTCTTCCTCCTCCAGCGGCAGTTCCCGGCCATCGCGGGGCACCTCGTCTCCGCGTCGATCCTCTCGGCGATCGCGGCGATCGTCATGTCGAAGATCGTCCTGCCCGAGACGGAGACGCCGGAGACGCTCGGGGCCGAGGTCGCACCTCATTACCAGAAGGAGTCGACGGTCTTCGAGGCGGTCATCAACGGCGCCAACGAGGGGGTCAAGATGATCGTCGGGATCGTCGCGCTTCTCCTGGCGTTCCTGGGGATCGTGGCGCTCGTCGATTCCGTCCTGGTCGCCGGAGGCGGGGCGGTGAACGCGTGGACCGGGCTCCGGATCGACTGGTCCCTGTCGGGCCTGCTGGGGTACGTCGCCTATCCGTTCGCCGTGATGATCGGCGTCCCGCTGCAGGACGCCGCGGGCGTGGCCCGGCTGATCGGGGAGCGGGCCGTCCTCACGGAGGTGAAGGCGTACCAGGACCTCGCCGCGATGCTGGCGTCCGGCGCGATCCGGGACCCCCGGTCCGCGGTGCTCGCGGCGTACGCCCTCTGCGGGTTCGCCCACGTGGCGTCGCTCGCGATCTTCGTCGGGGGGACCGCCGCCCTCGTCCCGTCCCGGACGAGGGATCTCTCCGCGGTGGGCCCGCGTGCGCTTCTCGCCGCAACGCTCGCGTGCCTGGTGACGGCTGCCGTGGCGGGAACGTTCTACTCCGGCGGCTCGGTTCTCTTCGGGCGCTGACGGTCGCGGGCGCCGAAGCGCCCCATCGTGCCGCGATCGTTATATAGTGGCCTGTGCGACAGCGGCCGCGGGCCCGCGCTCCGGCCGACCCCCCGGCGAAGGGAGGCGAACCCCCCTGGAACGAACGGCGCGCCTCCTCGCGGCCCCCCTGGCCGCCGTCCTCCTGGCGCTCGCGGCGGCGCCCGCCGCGGCGCAGGAGCGCCTCCGGATGTCGACGACGACCTCGACGGAGAACTCGGGGCTGCTCGCGGTCCTCCTGCCGCCGTTCGAGAAGGAGTTCGGCTGCAAGGTGGACGTGGTCGCGGTCGGGACCGGGAAGGCGCTCAGGCTCGGAGAGGCGGGCGACGTCGACGTCGTCTTCGTCCACGCGCGGGGCCTCGAGGACAGGTTCGTGGCCGCCGGTTTCGGCGTCGACCGCCGGGACGTCATGTTCAACGACTTCGTCCTGCTGGGCCCCCCGGACGACCCGGCGGGGGCGGGGGAGACGGGCGGCGCGGCGGACGCCTTCCGGGCGATCGCGGCGCGGCGGTGCGCGTTCGTGTCGCGGGGCGACGAGTCGGGGACCCACCGGAAGGAGAAGGAGATCTGGGCATCCGCCGGCGTTGCGCCGCGGGGCCCCTGGTACCTCGAGGCGGGGCAGGGGATGGGGGAGGTCATCAACATGGCGACCGAGAAGCGGGCGTACACGCTCTCGGACCGCGGCACGTACATCGCGTACCGGAAGAAGACGGACCTGGTCATCGTCCGGCAGGGAGACCGCACGCTGCGGAATCCGTACGGGATCATCGCGGTGAACCCGAAGCGGCACCCGCACGTCAGGTACGGCCTCGCGCGGAAGTTCATCGATTTCGTCACGGGCCCGGACGGGAGGTCCCTCATCGCGGGGTTCCGGGTCGACGGGGAGCCGCTCTTTTTCGTCTCCGGGCAGGGGGGCGGCCATTAGGAGGGCGGGGAGCGGCCCGGGGACGTCGAGAGTCCCGGCGGCTGGCTCCGGAGGGTTGCCATGAGGGTCGGCGCGGAGGTGGTCCTGTTCTTCAAGGCGGGCGCGACGCGCCTCGCCCTGGCCCCGGGCGCCAACGTCTGCGCCCTCGTCCGGGCGCCCGGCGTGATCCTCGGCGCCGGCGCCTGAAGACGCGGGACCCGGGGATCCCCGCATGGACCCTGCCGCCGGATCGCCGGCCGCCGTCCTGGCGACGCTCGGATCGCTCGCCCCCGACATCGTCGACGCCGTCCGCACGTCGCTCGCGGTTTCCGCCGGGGCGACCCTCTTCGCCGCCCTTATCGGCGTCCCGCTGGGCCTGTTCGTGGGAACCGCCGAGTTCCCGCTCAAGCGGGCCGCCGTCACCGTTCTCAACAGCTTCATGGCGGTCCCGACCGTGGTCGTGGGGCTGTTCGTCTACGGCTTCATCAGCCGGCAGGGACCGCTCGGGGTCCTGGGCCTGCTCTTCACGCCGACGGCCATCGTGGTCGGCGGGACGCTGCTCGCGTCGCCGATCGTGGCGAATTACGCGATGGCCTCCGCGCGGGGGGCGGACGCGCGGATCGTGCCGACCGCGCTGACGTTGGGGGCCGGGCGGATCCGGACCGCCGCCGCGCTGATCGCCGAGATCCGGTTCGGCATCCTCGCCGCGGTGATCGCCGGGTTCGGGCGCGTCGTCTCGGAAGTCGGCGTGGCGATGATGCTCGGGGGGAACATCCGCGGGTACACCCGGACGATGACGACGGCCATCGCCCTGGAGACGGGCAAGGGGGAGTTCGCCTTCGGCATGGCGCTGGGGATCATCCTCATGGCGGTGGCGCTCTGCGTCAACGTGGTCCTCGCGGTGCTGCAGCGGAGATAGCCGTTCGGGGAGGCCATGTACCGGCTGCACGGGATCCGGATGCGGTACGGGAGGAAGACGGTCCTCGCGATCGACGCCCTGTCGATCGGCCGCGGCCGCCTCCACACCCTGTCGGGGCCGAACGGCGCGGGGAAGAGCACCCTCCTCTCCCTCCTCGCGTTCCTCGCGCCGCCGGCGGAGGGGGAGGTCTACTACGCCGGGAGACGGGTCGCCTGGGATCGCCGCTCCCTGCGCGACCTCCGCCGGAGGGTCACGCTGCTGCACCAGGCCCCCTACCTCTTCGCCGGGACGGTCCGCGACAACGTCGCGTTCGGCCTGAAGGCGCGGGGGTTCGGGGGCGACGCGCAGCGGCGGATCGTCGCCGGGGCGCTGGAGACGGTGGGCCTGGCGGGGTTCGACGAGAGGAAGGCCCGGGAGCTGTCGGGCGGCGAAGCGCAGCGGGTGGCGATGGCCCGGGCGCTGGCGCTTTCGCCCGAGGTCCTGCTGCTCGACGAGCCGCTGGCGAACATCGACCGGGAGACCGCCGCCGCGCTCGAAGCCGTCATCGCGTCGCTGCCGGCCCGCGGGACGACCGTCGTCATCGCGACCCACGACCCGGATCGCCCGGCCCGGCTCGACGGCGAATCGATCGCGCTGGAGGACGGAAAGGTCCGGGAACGTTCCTGAGCCGTTTTCGGGGAACGGGCCTTGGCGGCGTCGCGCCGCGAGGCGTCCCCGGACCCGGGGGCGGACGGGGCCCGACCCGTGACGAGCCGCGCCCCGCGGCGGATCGAGCGAGCGGCGGGAATCCCCACCCGGCCAGGACCGGGACGCGCGCGTTCCGCCGGCGGCCCGGCCGCCGGCGCTTGGGCCGCGCCGTTTCGATGTGATAACCTGTGCCGATTCGTCACGCCACGTCGTGCGGGGGCATCGCCGTTGACCATGTCCCGTCCAGCGGAGTCTGCGCGGGCCCCGGGGGGCGCCCCGGAGGAATGCCCGCTCCTCGAGGTGACCGGGCTCACGAAGCGGTTCGGAGGGCTCACGGCGCTCGCCGGGGTGTCGTTCGAGGTCCGGCCGGGCGAGATCGTCGGCATCATCGGTCCCAACGGCGCGGGAAAGACGACGCTGTTCGACATCCTCGGGGGCTTCCTTCCCCCGGACTCGGGGACGATCCGCTTCCGGGGCGAGGCGACGGCGGGGATGCGGCCGGACCGGCTCTGCCGCCTGGGAATGGCACGGACGTTCCAGGTCGCCCGGCCCTTCCCGGGAATGTCCGTCTTCGAGAACGTCATGGCGGCTGCGGTCTTCGGGAAGGCCGATCGCGGACCGGCGGGGGGAATCCGCCGTCGGGTCGAGGACGCCCTCGCCGCGGCGGGACTCTCGGGCGCCGCGGGCCTGCCGGCCCGCTCCCTGAACCCGCCGCAGCGAAAACGCCTGGAGCTGGCGCGCGCCCTGGCGACCCGCCCGGCGCTCCTGCTGCTCGACGAGGCGCTCGCGGGGCGGAACCCCCGCGAGGTCGAGGACGCCCTCCCCCTGGTCCGATCGCTTGCCGTCGACCGGAACATCGCGGTCCTGCTGATCGAGCACAACATCCGCGCGGTCATGGGGCTGTCGCACCGGATCCTGGTGCTCGATTTCGGCCGGCTCGTCTTCGACGGCGCACCGGAGGATGCGGCGCGGGACCCGGGGGTCGTCCGGGCCTACCTCGGGGAGGGCGGCGATGCTTGAAGTGGAAGGGCTGGCCGCCGGGTACGGGGAGGGGCGGGTCCTCGAAGGCGTCTCCTTCCGCGTCCGGGAAGGGCAGATGACCTGTGTCCTGGGTCCCAACGGGGCCGGGAAGACGACGCTCCTGCGCGCCGTCACGGGGCTGCTCACGCCCGCGGCGGGCTCGATCCGGTTCCGCGGGGTGGAGATCCGGGGGCGGGCGACGCACGCCATCGCCCGGATGGGGATGACGATGGTCCCGGAGGGGCGCCGGCTCTGGCCGCCGCTCTCGGTCCGCGAGAATCTCGAGATGGGCGCCTACGCCGAGAAGGACCCGGCGGCGGTCCGGGACCGGCTGTCGCACGTCTTCGCCCTGTTCCCCCCCCTGGCGTCCCGCCAGGGGCAGGCGTGCGGGACCCTCTCCGGCGGCGAGCAGCAGATGGCGGCCATCGGGCGGGCGCTGATGGGAGCGCCGCGGCTTCTCCTCATGGACGAGCCGTCGCTGGGGCTCGCTCCCCGGGTCGTGCGGGAGATGTTCGCGGCGGTCCGGGACGTCGTCGCGGCGGGGACCGCGGTGCTCCTCGTCGAGCAGAACGTCCGGGCCGCGCTGGCGGCGTCCCGCTACGGCTACGTTCTGGAGATGGGGCGGATCGCGCTCGAGGGGGAGGCCTCGGCGCTTCGCGAGACGGCGCATATCAAGGAGGCCTACCTGGGCCTGTAGGAGAGGACGCGATGCGGCACGCGGGGAAGACGGCGGCGGACGGCGGCGGGGGAGTGCGACGGGCGATCGCGATCGCGGCGCTTGCGGCGGGCGTCGCGGCCTGGCCGGTCGGCCGGTCGGCCGGTGCGCCGGCGGCGATCCGGCTGGGCGCCCACGCGCCGCTGACGGGGAGCCTTGCCCGTCACGGGACCGAGCAGATGAAGGGAATCCGGCTCGGCGTGGAGCTGTTCGAAAGGCGGAACGGGGTCAAGGTCGCGCTGTTCGTCTACGACGACGAGAGCGACCCCCAGAAGGCGGTCGCCGCGGTCGAGAAGCTCGCCGGGGTCGAGAAGGTGAACGCCATCGTGGGCGGCTACGGCTCGAACCTCGTCGGCCCCGCGTCCGAGGCGGCGGAACGGTACGACACCCCGTACCTGACGACGGGGGCGGTGGACACGCGGCTGTCGGCGCGGAAATTCAGGAACTTCTTCCGGCTGAACGACATGCCCGGCTACGCGGCCGCCCAGGCCGGGGCGATCCGGGACCTGTTCCGGGCGAAGAGCGTCGGGATCCTGTACAACAGCGTGTCCTCCACCGCGGAGCTGGCCGCGACGGTGAAGGGGCGGCTTTCGCAGGCGGGGATCGCCGTTCCCGTGTTCGAGAGCTTCGAGAAGGGGACGACCAACTTCAAGCCGCCGCTCCTCAAGGTGAAGGACGCCGGGTGCGAGGTCCTGCTCGTGGAGGGGTATTTCCCGGACTACGTCGGGACGATCAAGGATGCCAGGATCCTCGACCTCCCCGTGAAGGCATACGTGGGGGCCTGGGGAATCGGGACGCCCGAGTTCGTCCGCGAGCTGGGCGCCATGAGCGAGCACGTTTACGGCACCTCGATCTGGGAGGCCGGCACGGCGCCGGCGGCCGCCCGGGAGGAGGAGGCGGCGTTCGTCGCCGCGTTCCGGGCGAAGTTCCATGAGGAACCGTCCTACATCGCCATGCTCGGCTACCTGTCCGCCCGGTACATGCTCGACGCGCTCCGCCGGGGCGGCGGCCCGGCCGAAGGGACGCGCGCCGCGCTCCGGGCGCTCGATGTCGTGGGCCCCCTGGGGCGCGTGGCGTTCGACGGGAACGGGGACCCGAAGCATTTCACCGCGATCCTCTTCCAGACGCGCAACGGGACGCAGGTCGTCGTCTACCCGCCGGAACGGGCATCCGGAACGATCCGCTACCCGGCCGTCCCCTGGGGCGGGCGGTAGGGCGGGCGGCCGGGGCCGGGGCGAAAGGGCCGGGCGACATGGTCTCCGGGACCACGATCCTCCAGTCGCTCCTGTCGGGGGTCCTCGACGGGGGGAACTACGCCCTGTACGCCCTGGGGCTGGCGTTCGTGTTCGGCATCATGCGCGTCATCAACCTCGCCCACGGAGAGCTCCTCGTCCTCGGGGGATACGTGGCGTACTGGCTCCAGCGGATCGTCGGCGTGGACCCGCTTCTCGCGCTGCCTGCGGCCGCGCTGGCCCCGGCCGGGGTGGCCTTTGCCGCCGACCGCGTCTTCCTCCGCCGGATCCGGACGACGGAGGAGCTCAACACCCTGATCCTCACGTTCGGCGTGGGGATCTTCCTCGCCAACCTGTATCTCCAGCTGTGGTCGGCGGACCTGCGCAGCATCGACGTCCCCTGGATGCAGCGCCCCGTCGCCGTCGGGGGGATCCGCTTCGGCGTCGGGGAGATCGTCGCGTTCGCGGTGTCCCTGGCGGGCGTGCTGGGCCTCCATCTCTTCGTGCGCCGGACGCGGACGGGACGGGCGATCCGGGCGACGGCCATCGACCGGGATGCGGCCTCTCTCGCGGGGATCGACGTGGAACGGATCGACCGTCTCGCCTTCTCCCTCGGCGGGGCGCTCGCGGGGCTGGGCGGGCCGCTCCTGGGGGTCCTCTCCCACCTGGCCCCCGGCACCGGGATCGGCGTGACGGTCAAGGGGTTCATGCTGACCGTCCTGGCCGGCGTCGGATCGATCCCGGGGCTTGTCGCCGGCGGCATCATCCTCGGCGTCGGCGAGGCCATGACGGCGACGTTCGTCTCCTCCTCCGTCCGCGAGCTGTTCGGCTTCGCCCTGTTCCTGGCGATCCTCGTCGTCCGCCCGCACGGGCTCTTCGGGAGACGGACGTGACCGCGCGTGCGGTCTCTCGCCGGCCGGTTCGCGAGGCGGCGGCAGCGGCCGCCGTGTTCGCCGCGGTCGCGGTGCTCCCCGTCGCCCTCTCGTTCAACCCGTACTACCTGAGCATCTTCGTCGGCGCCCTGATCCTGGGCGCCGTGTCCGTCGCGTGGAACCTCCTCGCGGGCGTCTGCGGCCAGGTGTCGTTCGGCCACGCGGCGTTCTTCGGCGTGGGGGCGTACGCGTCGGCGATCCTGTCGACGAAGGCCGGATGGAATCCGTACGCCGCGATGGCGGTCTCCGGGGCGGCCGGCGTCGCCGCGGCGCTGTTGATCGGCCTTCCCGCGTTCCGTCTCCGGGGGCCGTACTTCGCGCTCGCGATCCTCGCCTTCGCCGAGGCGATGAAGCTTCTCGCGGTCAACCTCGACGGCCTCACCGAGGGGTCGCGCGGCATCTACGACATCCCCCCGCCGCCGACGGTCCGGTTCTTCGGGGCGGCGCTCGACTTCCGGGCGTCGCGGACGGCGAACTACTACCTCGCCGCACTCCTCCTGCTTGCGGTCTACCTGGCCGTCGCGTTCGTGAGGCGGTCCAACGCCGGGCTGGCGATGTCCGCCGTCCACGGGGACGAGGAGACCGCGGCGGGGATCGGCGTGCCGGTGGTCCGGACGAAGGCGCTCGCGCTCTCGATCTCGGGGTTCCTCACGGCGCTCACGGGGAGCTTCTACGCGCACTACGTCCGCGTCCTCTCCCCGGAGTCGGCCTTCGACGCCTCCTGGTCCATCATGCCGATCGTCGGCTCGCTCTTCGGAGGGATGGGGACGCTCGTCGGGCCGTCCGTCGGGGCGATCGTCATCACGGCCCTCGACGAGTTCCTCTTCAAGGGTCTCTTTGCGACCGGGCACAAGCTCTTCTTCGGGCTGGTGCTCGCGGTCGTGATCGTCTGGGCGCCCTCGGGACTGTTGGGACGACGCGTCGCCCGGACCCCGTACGGGGGGAAGCGGTGAGCCCGCGTCGCCCCCCGGAGTCCGTTTGCCGGGGGAGCTTCCGTCCGTGCCCGCGGGAAGGCCGTGCCCCCGGGGGAACAAGGGTCCCCCCTCGCTTGACAGCGGTCCCGTGCCTTCGGAAGATGATCGGAGGCACCGTGCCGTCAACCGGTTTCCGGACACCCCGACAGACGATGGGAGGGAGGGCCCGATGAGACGATCCGTCGCGCTGGTGTTCCTGTTCCTGGCCGTTGCGCTCGCCGGCACCGCGGACGCGGAGATGACGGTGGACGAGGCCGTGGTGTGCACGTCGGTCGCGGACCGAAGGCCCGAGGGGGTCGCGACGAGCTTCCCCGCGGACGTCGGAACGGTCTTCGCGTTCACGAAGGTCGTCGGCGGCGGCGAAGGGTCCTCGGTCACGCACCGCTGGATTCGCGGCGACAGGACGGTGGCCGAGGTCAGGCTCGACGTCAAGGGCTCGCCGTGGCGCGTCTGGAGCTCCAAGAAGATCGCCCCCGCCTGGTCGGGCCCGTGGAAGGTGGAGGTCCTGGACGACGCGGGAGGGGTCCTGAAGACGGTGGAGTTCGCTGTCGGCGGGGAAGCGCCGGCGAAGGCGCCGGCCGCCCCGGCCGGGAGCGGGACGCCCGGCGGCGGGAAGAGCGCGAAGTAGCGGCCGGCCCCGGGGTCCTGCCGCGCCGGCGGGACGGAGTCGCCGCGGGCGGCGCGCCCGTGCGCCGCGGGCGCGGACCGTCGCGGACGCGGTGTTGAAGTTGCCGGCCGGCCACGCTATAATTTACTGATTTCATTCATCGATCATCACTTCGTTCGCCCGCCGAAGAGGAGCCCCGCGAGGCGCATGGACCTGTTCGCGAAACCGGCGCTGCGCCGCACCGTCCAGGACGAGATGCAGCAGAGCTACCTCGATTACGCGATGAGCGTGATCGTGGGGCGCGCCCTGCCCGACGTCCGCGACGGGCTGAAACCCGTCCAGCGGCGGATCCTCTACGCCATGTACGAGCTGGGCAACGAGTACGGCAAGCCGTACAAGAAGTCCGCCCGCATCGTCGGGGACGTGATCGGCAAGTACCACCCCCACGGCGACAACGCCGTCTACGACGCCCTCGTCCGGATGGTCCAGGATTTCTCGCTGCGCTACCCCCTCGTCGACGGCCAGGGAAACTTCGGCTCGGTGGACGGCGACTCGGCCGCCGCCATGCGGTACACCGAGGTCCGCATGGCGAAGATCGCCGGCGAGCTTCTGTCGGACCTCGACAAGGAGACCGTCGAGACCGTCCCGAACTACGACGGGTCGCTGTCCGAGCCGCGCGTCCTCCCCGCGCGGATCCCGAACCTGCTCGTCAACGGGAGCGCCGGGATCGCCGTCGGGATGGCGACCTCGATTCCCCCCCACAACCTCGGCGAGGTGATCGACGCCCTCCTCGCGCTCATCGAGGATCCGGAGCTGTCGCTCGACGGGATCATGGAGCGCATCCCCGCCCCCGACTTCCCCACGGGGGGGATCCTTTACGGCCTCGAGGGGGTGGGCGAGGCGTACCGGACCGGTCGCGGCAGCGTCCAGATCCGCGCCCGCGCCTTCGTCGAGAAGGCGAAGAAGGGGGACCGCGAGTCGATCGTCATCACCGAGATCCCGTACCAGGTCAACAAGGCCCGCCTGATCGAGAAGATCGCGGACCTCGTGCGCGACCGGGACATCGAGGACATCTCCGACATCCGCGACGAGTCGGACCGGGACGGGATGCGCATCGTCGTCGAGCTCAAGAAGGACGCCGTCTCCGAGGTGATCCTCAACAACCTCTACAAGCTCACCCAGATGCAGGTCTCGTTCGGGGTCCAGCTGCTGGCCATCGTCCAGAACCAGCCGCGGACGCTCAACCTCAAGCAGATGCTCGAGGAGTTCCTCGCCTACCGCAAGGAGGTCGTCACGCGGCGGACGATCTTCCTCCTCGCGAAGGCGGAGAGCCGGGCTCACGTCCTCGAGGGGCTGAAAGTCGCCCTCGACCACCTCGACGCGGTCATCAAGCTCATCCGGGGGTCGAAGGACCGCC
>JBLMWX010000202.1:0-3197 GCA_050257455.1 Gemmatimonadota bacterium
GGCGATCCTCCCGGACGAATTCTCCCTGTTCCGCCCGGAGGCGCTCTACGAGGCCTCCTCGGGAAGGGTCTTCATGACCGGGTACGGAACCGCCGGGTGCACGTTCCAGGCGGTCAAGCTGAACGCGGCGGCCGCCTCCGTCGACCGCGTCAGCGACCCGGCGCAGTTCGCGCTGACGGAGCCGCCCTCCTCGCTCGCCGGCGACTACACGAAGGCGGCGTTCGGCTTCCCCGGCGGCAAGATCGTCGCCTTCTGGTCGGGCAGGGTCGGCGACACCGGCGACCGGAACCTCGACGTCACCACCGTGCCGACGGTGGCGGCATGGGTCCAGACCAGCGAGTCCGGCTGCGCCATGGCCGGGAATCCCGGCAGCGGCGCCGGAGGGCGGATTCCCGGGAATCTCCTCATCTTCCTGCCCGCCATCGTGCTCGCCGCGAGACGGATCGTTGTGGCGTGCAGGCGGCGCCGGGAGCCGGAACCGTCGCGCCGCGCCCGCTCCGCCCGGAGGACGGTTGGCCGCTAGCCGCATCGCCCGGGGCCGCTGGCCGGTCGCGGTCCTCGGCATCCTCTGCTTCCTGTTCGTCTTCTTCGCCGTCCTGATGCTGTCCCTGCCCGGCGGGGCCGTCGTCTCCATCGTCCGTTCGGCGCTCGCGGGCGCGGGGCTGGAGCTCACCGCGGGAGAGGGACGGTACGTCTTCCCCTTCTCCCTGCGCGTCGCGAACGCCATGATCGGGCCGCGCGGAAGGAACGCCGTTCCCGTCGATGCGATCCTCGCCGGGTGGGAGCCGTCCGGGCTTCTTTCGTGGCTGCCCGGCCACGTCCGGATCGATCGGGGGACGGCCTGGGTCGACGTCCGGACCTCCCCTCTCCCGTGGCACCCGGGGAAGGTCCGCGTGCGCCTGGTCGGCGTCGGCTCCGACGACCTCGCCCCCCTCCTGCCCGCGGCCGCCGCGACGTGGTCGTTCGCGATCGACTCGGCCGAGGTGGTCTGGCAGAATTTCTCCTCGAAGAACGCCGTCGGGCGCGGGACGGCGACGCTTGACCGGCTCGTCCTTCCGATCCCGGCGCAGGAATCGCCGGTCCGGGAAGCCGAGATCAAGGACGTGCGGCTCCGGTTCGTGATCCGGGGCGGGACGGTGCAAGTGTCGTCGCTCGAGGGACGCTACGAGGACGCCGCGGTCGAGGGCAACGGCGAAATCGTCGGCTTTTCGACCCCTTCCGCATCGCGGATCACCTTTCGCCTGAAGATCCACAACCCCCTCGAGGGGAAGGTGGCCACCCTGTTTAACATGGTGGCGAAAAACGCGAAGAATGCTAATCTGAGGATTACCGGGACCCTCCTGTCCCCGACGGGAGAGTTCCAGTTCTTCTGATGGGACGCCGGCACGGATGAGAAGCCTCGGCATCGCGATCGCCCGACAGTCGCTTTCCGCCTTCATGTGGGAACAGTCGCCGTTCAAGGCGGCGCCCCTGGCGTCCGCGACGGTGACCTGCGGCGAACCCTTCGGGGGCGTGGACGATTTCCGGCGCCTCGAGGAGGAGATCCGCAGGGCGTCGGGCGGGAACGGCCTCCCGCCCGCCGTCGTCTCCATTCCCCCTTCCTGGACGTTCCTCAGGCGGATCCAGCTGCCGGTGCCCGACCTGCCCCGGGCCAAGAAGATGCACGTCGCGGAGCTCGAGGGGAACCTCCCGATCGACGACGACGACATCCTTTCGGACCTCCTGCCTCCTCCCCGCGGGGGCGAGCCCGGCCGGCACCTCGCCGTCGCGGCGCGCCGGTCGGCCGTCGAGAAGGCGGCCTCGACGATCCTCGAAGCCGGATTCCGGCTGGACCGGGTCGTGACGGACCACGTTGCGCTCCTGTGCGCCGCGCTCGCCGCGAAAGCCCCCGCCGACGGAATGATCGTCTCGGGCCTGGACGAAATCGTCGTGCTCCGGCTCACCGGGCACGGCGTCCTCTGGGCGCGGCAGTTCCCGGCGGACCCGGCCGGACTCCCGCCCGCCATCGAGCAGGAGATCGGCGCGCTGATCGACGAGGCGCAAGGCGCGACCCCTCCCCTTCCCGTCACGGTCATGGGGAGCGTTCCCGCGGCCCTGGCGGCGCGCCTGGACGGCGCACCGCGCGTCGAGTCGCCGGGAGACGGCGGCGACGGCGCGCTTTACGCCTACGGCGCGGCCCTCGTCCCCTTCTCGACGGCGGAGACGGGCGGGTTCTCGCTGCGGACCTCGGCGGCGACGGAGGCCGAGAGGCAGCGGGAGAGGCGGCGCACGGTCATCGCCGCGGCGGCCGGCGCCTTTGCCCTGCTGGCGGCGGTCGGGGCGGTCGAGATGGTCAGCTGGGCGGAAGGCCGGAAGGTCGCCGAGGTCAGGGCGCAGATCCGCAAGGAGTTCACGGCGGCGGTCCCGGAGGTCAAGAACGTCGTCCGCGAGACCGTCCAGATGAAGGAAAAGCTCCAGTCCCTCGGGAGGCAGCAGAAGGAGCTGGGAGCCGACGTCCCGGGACCGTACGCGATGCTCGCGAAGGTCTCGCAGGCCCTTCCCGTCCGGGAGCCGATCTCCGTGCGCGAGCTGTCGTTCGATTCGGGGAGACTGCGCGTCGTCGGCGAGGCCGGCTCGTCCCGCCTCGTGGAGACCTTCCGCGCTTCCCTGGCCGACGCGTTCGCCGCGGGGTACAGGGTGACCGTCCAGGAGGCGGGGGGGACCGCGCGGGGGGGCAACGTCCGGTTCACGATCCTGATCGAGACCGACGGGGGCCGGCGTGCTTCGTAGCCGCGAGAGGGCGTTCCTCGTCCTGGGCGGGGCCGCCGTCGCCGTCATCCTGCTCGTCTTCTTCGCCGTGATCCCGGCGGTGAGCAAGGTGCGGAGCCTGTCGCGCGCCTCGGCCCTGGCCGAGCGCGAGCTCGCGGAGGTCCGCGCGATGCGGCCGGAGCTCGAGCGTCTCGACCGGGAGGTCCGCCCCAGGGCCGCGCGGGTCGCGGCGGTCGCCGACGCGCCGGAGTCCGTGCTGTCGCGACTGACCGCGGCGATCCAGGAGGCCGGGTTCCCCCAGTCGGCCATCGTCCTCAAGGCGGCGGGAACCCGGGCCGGGGAATATTTCTCGGAGGAGTCGTTCGATCTCAAGATCGACAACATCACCTACCTCGAGGCCGTGAATCTGCTCGCGCGGTTCGAGAACGGCCCGCTCCCGGTCGTCGTCC
>JBLMWX010000203.1:0-3979 GCA_050257455.1 Gemmatimonadota bacterium
CCGCTCCACCGCCACCGTGGGCACGGCCAACTTCGACAACCGCTCCTTCCGGCTGAACTTCGAGATCACCGCGGTGATCTCGGACGCGGCCTTCGCGGCGGAGGTCGAGCGCATGTTCGAGACCGATTTCGCCCATTCGAGGGTCATGGACCCCGGCGAGTATGGCCAGAAGCCGTGGTGGTTCCGGTTCGGTGCCCGCCTCGCGCGATTGACCGGGCCGGTCCAGTAGGGCACGCCGCTCCGGGCGGCACCGAGCCGCACGTGCCGCAGTCCGTGTCGCTCACGGATTGAGGTCGAAGATCGCGACCCGATCCGACTTGGTGCTACCCAGCCAGAGTCGATTTCCGACCTCGATCGCCGTGGTGGCCGCGCCGAATGCGCCATAGAGCCCGCTCGGCATGACGATCTCGGTCTTCATGCTGACCGGATCTAGGCGCGTGATGTTGAAGGTCGTGAACATGCTCCCGCCGATCTTCACGGATGCCTTCTGCGCAGCGACGAACTTTTCCGGATCCTCGGTGTGGACAGCGACGAGGATAGACTTTCCATCCGCCGACCAGCGGACATTGTCGGGGGCCCCGGCAACCTTGCCGGAAACGACCCCCGGACTCGAGCCGCCACGCGTGACCCTGTAGACACACATGCCCGTGGACGCAGCGACGAAGACGTGGCGGCCATCCTCGGACAGGATCACGCCATTCGGGGTGGAGAAGTTCTCGGTGCCGGGCAAGGTCTTCCAGCCGCTCTTCGGATGCCACTCCCGCACCCAGCCGACCGGTTCGCCCTTCATCTGTTTCTTCGCGGAGCCCTCCGGGTCGCGGGGGTCCAGCAACGACGTGACCACGAGCCCGTCGGTGCCCGGAATCCACGCCAACGCATCGATGAAGCCGTCCTTCGGGGCGAGGACCGTGCCGACCCAGGCGAAGCGCGGGCGCTTGCCGGAAACGTCGATTTTGAAGACTTCGACCGCCTCCCGCGCGCCATGGTTCACGGCGTACAGCGTGATGACGTTGCCTTTTCTCGCCCCGAGGCCGATGCCGTGTGGACTGAACAGCTCCCAGTCCGGCCGCGTGGTGGTCTCCGGATAGCTGGCCCTGTCGGCCCGGATGGCGATCTCCTCGGGCTCGACCCGGCGGCCGGTCTCCGCCTTGGCATCGAAGATGTGCAGGTAATCCTTCGTAATGACCTTATCTTCCATGCCGGGGCCCTGGGTCGTGACGCCACTCCCCACGATCCACCCGGTTCCGGGGATCTGGACCATATCCTCGACGTTGTAGACGCCGACGATGAATTTCGCGGACTTCATCCATCCGGCAACGTCGCGCTGCTGCGCGACAGCCGTGGCGCCGAATGCCAGGGTCAGGCACAGGGAAGCGATCACGGTACGGCGGTGTTTCATCGCTCTTCCTCTCCTTGTTGGCGGGTGTCCCTACTTGATCGTGTTCTTGACGATCTGCCCGTCCTTCATGATCAGTGTGAGGTTCTCGTCCGGCTTCGTCAGGATCGTGATGTCCCTGAGCGGATCACCGTTGATCAGGAGGATGTCGGCAAGGGCACCCTCTTCGATCACGCCCTTCTTGCCGGGATAGGGATCGCGGGGGCCGGACAGCGCGAGCAGCTCTGCTGATCTGGAAGTCGCCTGGCGCAGGACCTCGGCCGGCGTGAACCATTTGGTCCGGAGCACGAATTCGTCGTTGATGCGCTTCAGCTCCTCGGGGTCGGTGAAGATGTCGGAGCCGAAGGCGATTTTCGTGAAGCCGATCTTCTTGCACATGGTGAACATGTTGTCGATGCCGGCCTGGGCCTGCCGATGCTTGTTGGCCTGGTCCGCGGTATACCCCTTCGGGATGTCCCGGAACGCGATCACCTGCGGCGAGAGCCAGGTGCCCTTTTCCATCATGTATTTCAGCGTGGCCTCGTCGACCAGCTGGCCATGCTCGATGCTCTTCACGCCATTGTCGATGGCCCGACGGATCCCTGCGCTGTTGTAGACGTGCGCCAGGACGTAGGTGCCCCAATCCGCGGCCGCCTGTACGCCGGCGCGGATCTCCTCGTCGGTGAATTCGACGACATCGAGCGGATCCGCGTACGAGCCGGTGCCGCCTCCCACGGCGATCTTGATCTGCGAGGCGCCGCGGCGAAGATTTTCCCGGACGGCTTTCAGGACCTCCGGCACCCCGTCGGCGATGGCCATGTCGCCGTACTGCACGAACAGGTCGTCCTGTCCGCCGACGAGCTTGGACTTTTGCGCATCGGTGCGATGGTCGGAATGACCCGATGTCTGGGAGATCATCGGACCGGAAGGGTAGATGCGCGGACCGGCTACGACCCCCCGGTCGATCGCCGCCTTGAGCGAGAAGGTGCTGCCGGACGGGTCGCGCACCGAGGTGAATCTGTGCGTGAGGTAGGTATTTGCGGTTTGCGTCGCGACGTAGGCGGAGTAGCGCTCATCGGAGGAAAAACCCTCGCGGTACGACATCTGCAGCATCAGGTGTTCATGGACGCCGATGAAGCCCGGGGTCATCGTTCGGCCGGCCGCGTCGATCACGGTCGCGCCGGCGGGCACCGGGATGGACTTGGCGATCTTCGCGATCTTGTTGCCCTCGACGAGGACGCTCATCCGGTCGGTGAGCGTGTCGTGCAAGCCGTCGAAGATGCGGGCGTCGGTGATGAGGACGGACCCTCTGGGTTTCGCCTCTTGCGCCGTGGCCGCGAGGCCACAGCCCAGGGTCACGAACAGAGTCGCAAGCGCGGTGCGGCCGACCTTCACGGGCTCCTCCCTGCCTATTTGTCGAACAGGCCGGACGTCGCGATCCGGCGGGCGAAACGATGCGCGGAGTGGTCGTCGTTGTTGACGCTGAAATAACAGATCACCAGGTCGCGGGACGGGGACACGTAGAGTCCCTGGGTCATGAGACCGCCCTTCCAGAGGTCGCCGTCCGGCCACACGACGTCCCACTGCCGGCTGTTTCCGATGAAATCGTCGCCACCGAGGAACTTCGCGAACACCGGACCGTCGAAACCCTTCATCAGGAACTCGTGACTGCGGACCTCGGTGTGAATGCGCTTCAGGATCTCGGGCGTCACGACCTGCTGGACCGCGATCTTCTTCCAGCTCGGCGTGTAGAGCATGCCGAACCGGGCCATGTCCCGCAGGTTGCTGGAGACGAGGCCGTGCGCCGCAGCGATTCCGTCCGGGCTGTTGTGAAATTGCAGCGGACCCTCCGCGCCGACCTTCGACCAGACCCGCCGATCGAACAGTTGAGGCCAGCGCTCTCCCTCCACGGCCTCGGCCTCCAACACCAGCATCTGCGTCAGGCCGGAGGAGTAGTCGAATTCCACGCCCGGCTTCTTCGTCGCCTTCGCGCTCTTGAGCACGTCGGCCAGGCGCTCGACTTCGCCCGTGAGGGGGTTCGGGAAGTTCCACTCCGCGAGGTAGACCCGCGTCGCGATGTTGTTGGGATCCGACCTCGTCTCGCTCGTGTCCTCGACGTTCAGGCCCGTGGCCATGTCCATGACGTCGCGAGTCGTGACGCCGTCCCACGCGGTGCCCTTGAAGTCCGTCAGGTAGGTCGTGATCGGCTTGTTTTCGTCGATCTTGCCCTCGCTGATGAGCATGTCGATGATCAGGCTGGCCGTCGGTTTCGCGGAGGACATCCAGAGATGGCTGTCCTCGCGCCTCATCCGCGGGTATTGCTCATAGACGATGTCGCCCTTGTAAACGACAAGATAGCCCTGCGAATAGGAGTCGCTTCTCGCCAGGAAGGTATCGAGGGACAGCTTGCCGAAGTGCTCCGTCTCCACCTGGATGGAGCCGATCGCCGGCATGGGACGCTTGCCGAGGGGCATTACCGGCTGACGTACGGGGAGGACGGCGGTCGGAAGATACTCCGCCGCCCGCACGTTGATGTAGGCCGAAACGTCGCCGCCCCGGAACAGCTCGGCAAAACTCGTCGAGATCGCCTGCTTTGCCAGGCTG
>JBLMWX010000204.1:0-2684 GCA_050257455.1 Gemmatimonadota bacterium
GGCCGTTCCGCGGGGGCGGCGTCGAACTTCCGCCGGGGGGGATCGACTTCGGGGATCTCGAGGAAAGACTCCTCCGCCAGGCGGCGGAGCGGTCCGGCGGGATTCACACGAAGGGCGCGGAACTGCTCGGGATGAGCTACAAGACGTACATCTACAGGCTGAAGAAGTTCGGGATCATCCCGTCCTGACCCGGCTTGCCGCACCGTCCCGTCCGGAGTGACGTGATCCCCAAATAGGGAATCTGTTCCTGAAATGGGGAATGCCGGGCGGCGCCTCGGGGACGTCTTGGGAGAAAAGGTTTGATTTCACAGTGGAAAGACAGCGTGTTCGGCTGGCACGGATCTTGGAAGTAATAAAACCCGCAATGAATTTCATTCCCCAGGGGAGGGAAGGACCAATGAAGAAACTGCTGTCACTGATCGTCGCGGTGGCGTTCGCGCTGTCGTTCGCCGTCGTCGCCGTCGCGGCCGAGAAGCCGGCCGCAACGCCGGCCGAGCCCGCGAAGGCCGAGCCCGCGAAGGCCGAGCCCGCGAAGAAGGCCGAGCCCGAGAAGAAGGCGCCCAAGAAGAAGAAGGCCGCCAAGAAGAAGAAGGCCGCGAAGAAGGGC
This sequence comes from Gemmatimonadota bacterium, assembly GCA_050257455.1. Lineage (GTDB taxonomy): Bacteria > Desulfobacterota > Deferrimicrobia > Deferrimicrobiales > Deferrimicrobiaceae > JBLMWX01. The sequence goes on from JBLMWX010000204.1 coordinate 608, forward strand.
GAGGAGAAGAAGGAAGAGGCCCCGGCGAAGGAGAAGGCGCCGGCCGCTCCGGCGGCGAAGTAGTCGGACCGCCGCATTCCTGAAGCAAGGATCGTCCCGCCCCACAAGGGCCGGGGCGCCCCGGGCGGGGGGACACAATCCCCCCGCCCTTTTTACTTCCTGCTCCCTACATTCGGCCGGCATTCGTTGACGCCGGCGTCGTTCGCGCCATACGGCCGCGAAGGCTCCCGGAACGCGTAGCGCCTTCCGGGCGCCAGGTTGGCGTCGTAATCGAGCCGGCGGCCACCCGCGCATTGACTTTGCGCGGGGTCTTTGATAGAGATTATCTGCTTTACCCCCCACCACCCCCGATGCCGGAAGGAGAACGCCCGGATGAAAGTGCTCGCGCTCGACAACCTGCAGAAGGTCGGGATCGACGTATTCGCCAAGGAAGGGATCGAGGTCGACGTCAAGGGGAAGATGACGCCCGAGGAGCTCGCGGCGGTCATCGACGGCTACGACGGCGTCGTCGTGCGCGGGGCCACCAAGGCCACGGCCCCGGTCTTCGAGAAGGTCTCCCGCCTCAAGGTGATCGGGCGGGCGGGGTCCGGGACGGACAACATCGACAAGGTCGCGGCCACCAAGAAGGGCGTCGTCGTGATGAACACGCCGGGCGGCAACACCGTGACCACCGGGGAGCACGCCATCGCGATGATGATGGCGCTGGCGCGGCAGATCCCGCAGGCGACGGCCTCCATGAAGGACGGGAAGTGGGAGAAGAACAAGTTCATGGGAACGGAGCTGACCGACAAGGTCCTCGGGGTCGTCGGCCTGGGCAACATCGGCAAGGTCGTCGCGGAGCGGGGGCTCGGGCTCAAGATGGTCGTCGTCGGGTACGACCCGTACGTGAGCAAGGAGGACGCGGCCCGGCTCGGCGTCGAGGCGGTGTCCCTCGACGAGCTCTACCGCCGGTCCGACTTCATCACGTTCCACACGCCGCTCACCCCCGACACGAAGAACATGATCAGCAAGGACACGATCGCGAAGATGAAGAAGGGGGTGTTCCTGGTCAACTGCGCGCGGGGGGCGCTGGTCAACGAGTCCGACCTGCTCGCGGCCCTCGAGTCGGGAAAGGTCAAGGGCGCGGCCCTCGACGTCTATCCCGTCGAGCCGCCCCCGGCGGAGGCCCCGCTGCTCAAGCATCCCAACGTCATCCTCACGCCGCATCTCGGCGCCTCGACCACGGAAGCGCAGGAGAAGGTCGCGGTCCTCATCGCCGAGCAGATCAGCGATTTCCTGAAGAAGGGGACGATCCGCAACTCGGTCAACTTTCCCTCCGTGGCCGGGGAGCTCCTGCCGGTCCTGCGGCCGTTCCTCGCGCTCTGCGAGAAGCTCGGGTCGTTCCACGGCCAGATGCTGGACGCGCCGCTCAAGGAGATCCGGGTGGAGTTCCTCGGCGAGATCGGCAAGCTCGCCACGGCCCCCCTGACGATCTCGGTCCTCAAGGGGCTTCTCCAGTACCAGACCGAGGACGTGAACCTCGTCAACGCGCGGATGGTCGCCGAGGAGCGGGGGATCAAGGTCACCGAGGCCAAGGCGGCCAAGGCGGAGGACTACGCCACCCTCATCCGCGTCGTCGCCGTCACGGAGAAGGGCGAGTCGTCGGTCGCCGGCACCGTCTTCGGCGCGGCGCCGCGCATCGTGAAGATCAACGCGTTCCCGATCGAGGCGGAGCTCTCGGGAGGGATCCTCATGCTCCAGAACCAGGACGTGCCGGGCGTCGTGGGGCGCGTCGGGACGTTCCTCGGCGAGAAGGGGATCAACATCGCGGGGCTCCAGCTCGGACGCCGGGAGCCCGGCGGGACGGCCGTGTCGCTCATCAACGTGGACAACCCGGTTCCGGAAAAGGTCCTCGCGCAGCTCAGCAAGCTGCCGAACATCACAGACGCCAGATACCTGACGTTCTGACGGAAAGAGGCGCCTCCTTGAAGAACATCATCGTGCTCGGGGCCCAGTGGGGGGACGAGGGCAAGGGGAAGATCGTCGACATCTACTCCGACTTCGCCGACATCGTCGTCCGGTCGACGGGGGGGAACAA
>JBLMWX010000205.1:0-3229 GCA_050257455.1 Gemmatimonadota bacterium
CTCTCCCCGTCGATCATCGCCTGCTCCTCGATGTCCTTCGGGATCGACTTGAAGAATCCCATCAGGAGCCAGGTGCAGAACGGGATCGTGAAGGTCGGGTAGACGAGGATCAGCGACCAGAGCGACTCCTGGAGCCCCAGGTCGGCGACGAACCGGGACAGCGGGATGAACAGGATGGTGGGCGGGACCAGGTACGTGAGGAAGATCCCGATGCCCATCGTTTCCCCCCATCCCCTGGCCCAGCGGGCCAGGCTGTATGCCGCCGGGACGGCGGTGACGAGCGTGATCGCCACCACGGCGGCGCCCACGATGAACGTGTTCAGGAGGTACTGGGGGAAGAGCGTGTGGAACAGCAGCTCCCGGAGGTGGTCCAGCGTCGGGGGCTCGTTGAACAGGAACGGGTTGTTCGTCGGGCCGAACAGGTCGTGGTCGGTCTTGAACGTCGCGATGAGCATCCAGTAGAACGGGAACGCGCCGAAGAACGCGAAGCCGCCCACGAGAGCGTAGAGGCCCGCCCGGCCCGACAGCTTCCGGAGGTTCCGCATCACGTCACCTCCGTCCGCCGCGCGAGTCGCAGCATCAGGATCGCCACCCCGGCCAGGACGGGGACCAGGAACAGGGAGATGGCCGCGCCCTGGGCCAGGTCTCCGCCCTCGATCCCCTTGAAGAACGTCCAGGTCGCGATCACCTGGGTGCTCTGGACCGGGCCGCCCCGCGTCAGGACGTACACGACGGCCATGTCGGTGAACGTGAAGATGATCGCGAACAGCGCCGCGATCGTCATGATGGGAAGGACGAGGGGGATGATGACCTGGAACGTCCGCCGCAAGGGGCCCGCCCCGTCGATCTCGGCCGCCTCGATGATGTCCCTGGGGATCGAGCTCAGGCCCCCGAGGACGATCACGGTCGCCAGGGGGAGCATCCTCCAGACGTGAACGAGCACGACGGACGCCATGGCGAGCTTCGGCACCCCGAGCCAGTAGAGGTTCGGGTTCGGCCCGAGGAGGTCGCCCGGCTTCCCGAGCAGCCCCACGTACCGGAGGATCCAGTCGATCGGGCTGAACACCGAGTCGAGCATCCAGAGCCAGCCGATGGTCCCGAGCGCGATCGGGGCGGTCCAGGGGAGCATGATCAGGAACCTCGCGAGCCATTTTCCCCGGAACTCCTTCATCAGGGCCAGCGCGAGGATCTTCGACAGGATGAGGACCAGCACGACGGAGCTGAGCGTGAACACGCACGTGTTCCACACGGCGGTGCGGAACACGGGATCCGCCAGGATGTCCCGGAAATTCCGCAGTCCCACGATGTGGAGCTGCGGATCGCCCGTCGTGGCGTCGCTCAGGCTGTAGAGGATGGCCAGGACGAGGGGGAAGCCGATCATCGCCGCGATGTAGACGATCGCGGGCGCGATCATCACCCACGCGAGCCGCGTCTCGCTGTCGGCGAACCTCCGGGCCGCCTCCGCCCGGACGGCGCCCAACGCCGTCGCTTCCGGGCGGGTCGTCACGCCTTCCTCCAGAACAGCCTCGGCTCGGTCCGCAGCCCCGTGGACCGGTCGAAGAACCGGATGTCCTTTTCCTTGACCGCGAACTCGTAGTTCTCGCCGGTCGCCATGCGGAGGTCCACCGTCGACGGGATGTTGATGATCACCTTCTCGTTGGGGAAGGTGTCCCGCATGACCCCGTAGAGCAGGCGGTCCGCCCCCAGGTGCTCCACCCGGTTGAGGTGGATCCAGAGTTTCACCAGAGGCTCGCGGGTGTCGTAGACCGAGACCGGGAGGAACTTCTCGGGACGGAACCCGGCGATGAAGTCGTCGCGCTCCAGGAGATTCATGGGGGGCGAGCCGAGAAACCCGGCCACGAAGGTGTCCGCCGGCTCCTCGTAGACCTCCCGCGGGGACCCGATCTGCCGCACCGTCCCCTTGCTCATCACGACGATGCGGTCCCCCAGTCCCATCGCTTCCACCTGGTCGTGGGTCACGTAGATGGTGGTGGTCCCGATCCGCTTCTGGAACTGCTGGAGCTCGTCGCGGGCCAGCGTCCTCAGCTTGGCGTCGAGGTTGGAGAGGGGCTCGTCGAGGAGGAAGACGCTCGGTTCCCTGACGACCGCCCGCGCCAGCGCCACCCGCTGCCGCTCGCCGCCCGACAGCTCGCGGGGCTTCCGGTGAAGGAGCTTCTCGATCCCGAACGTCGCCGCGGCCCACCGGACCTTCGAGGGGATGTCCGCGCGGGGAGCGCCCTGGGCCTTGAGCGGAAAGGCGATGTTCTGGAACACCGTCATGTGCGGGTAGAGGGCGTAGCTCTGGAAGACCATGGCGATCTTGCGCGCCCGCGGGGGCAGGTCGGTCACGACCTGTCCCCCGATGAGGATGTCCCCGGACGTGGGCGTCTCGATCCCGGCGATCATCCTGAGGAGCGTCGTCTTCCCGCAGCCGGAAGGGCCCAGGAGAACCAGGAACTCCCCCTCGGCGGTCGCGATGTCCACGTGATCGACCGCCCGAACATCCCCGAAATGTTTCGAGACCCCGCGGACCTCGACCTGCGCCATACCCGACGAACCTCCGTTCCCGCGGCATGCGGCAATCGCGGTATGCAAGTATACAAGTCCGGAAGGAGATTGCAACGGGCGGCGGGGGGCGTCGGCCCGCCCGCCGCCCGGCCGATCCCTACTTCTTCCCGCCGATGAGGCCCTTCTTCCGCCATTTCGCGAAGATCGCCTTCGCGAGCAGGTCGGCCTGCTCCACGGCGAGCTCCGGCTTCATCCCGCGCGCGCCGTTGGCCATCATGTTCGAGAGGACGAAGGTGGAGAAGACCTCGCCGATCGCCGGGTTCGCCGGCCCGGGATGCCCGACGTTGGTGCTCCACTTCTCCGCGTCCTTGAGCACCGCGAGCTTTCCCTTCGCCTCGCCCGGGAGCGCGAAGGGATCGTCGTCGAACCACGCGTTGTGGAGGTCCCGGAGCTTCTTCGCCCCGCCGACCTTCGGATAGCCGCGATCCCCGGAGCGGATCGGGGCGTCGAAGAAGGCCGGGGAGTTGTAGAGCTCGCTGTTGTACATCGCCTGGTCGTAGTTCGCGACGAGGTCGAGGAGGAACCTCCTCGCCGGGTCGCCGTTCTTCGAATATTTCGGGATGATGTAGTTGTAGATCACGTGCTCGCTGCACCAGCGCGTCCCGCGCGGCCCCTTGAGGGGCGCGGTGAAGAAGACGTCCTTCGCCACCTCGGGGACCTG
>JBLMWX010000206.1:0-3301 GCA_050257455.1 Gemmatimonadota bacterium
CATCCCGAGCGCCCCGTGCGTCGTGAAGAAGTGCGAGAGCGCGTCCACCGCGTCCCGTCGCGCCTCCACCGTGAACGATTTCCACCGCGTCATCCGCCGACCCCGCCCTCCGTTTCGCGCCGATCTTTCCATCCTGCGCCTTCGCCCCGGCCCGGTGCAACCCCGGCCCGCGCCGTCGTTGGAACGTTATAGCGCAATTTCGGCCCGCTGTCTCCCGTGCCGCCGCCGCGCGATCGGTGGTAAGATGGTCCCGACTCCGGGATTCCCATGGACCCCGCGCGGAAAAAACTTCTCGCCACGGCGGATGCGACGGCCCCCGACGCCTTCCGGCTGCTCGCGGCCGTCACGGGCTTCGCCGAGCTCGGCCTGGAGGAGTCGAGGACCTCCGAAGCGCTGTCCTCGTTCCTCGAGGACAGGGGCTTCCGCGTCGTTCGCGGGATCGCCGGGATGGACACGGCGTTCCTCGCCGAGTTCCGGTTCGGGCGGGGCCGGCCGCGCGTGGCCCTCCTGTGCGAGATGGACGCCCTTCCCGGGATCGGGCACGCCTGCGGCCACAACATCGGGGGCGTCGCCTCGGCGTGCGCGGCCGCGGCGCTGGCGTCGTTCGGGGCCGGGCGGCTCCGGGCGGGGAGCGTCCTGGCCATCGGGACGCCGGCCGAGGAGATGGGGTACGGGAAGGCGCGGATGGTCAAGGAGGGGGTCTTCCGCGGGATCGACGCCGCGATGATGGTCCACGCCTCCTCCCGCCGCCACGTGGCGAAGGGGTACCTTGCCCTCCACAAGATCCGGTTCACCTACCGGGGGAAGGCGTCGCACGCCGCGGCATACCCGGAGCATGGCATCAACGCGCTCGACGGCGTCCTGCTCCTCTTCCAGGGGGTCGCGGCGCTGCGCCAGCACCTCCCGGACACGGTCAAGGTCCACGGCATCGTCACGGAGGGGGGCCAGGCCCCCAACATCGTCCCGGAGCGCGCCCAGGCGTACTTCTACGTCCGGGGCGAGAGCGACGCCCAGCTGCTCGAGACCGTCCCGCGGGTCAAGGCGTGCGCCCGGGCTGCGGCGAAGGCGACCGGGTGCCGCCTCGAGATGGAGGAGGGGCCCTACACGCTTTCCGCGATGAAGGTCAACCCGGCGCTCGCCGCCTCGTGGCGCAGGACGCTGTCGCTCCTGGGCCTGCGCGAAAGCGGCGCGCCGACGGACCGGAACCGGGGCTCCTCGGACATCGGCAACGTCTCGCGCGTGGTCCCCGCCCTCCAGCCGAACGTGCCGATCTCCTCCGGCGAGCGCGTGGAGATCCACACGCGCGCATTTGCGGAGGCGACCGTGTCACCCGCGGGGATCGCGGGGATGATGGAGGGGATCCGCGGGCTCGCCCTCACGGCGTACGACCTCTTCTCCGACCCGACCCTCGTCCGCGAGGCGTGGAGGACGTTCAGGGAAGACAGCCGGCCGTAGTCCCGTTCCGCGCGACCGCGATGTGCGGCGCCGCGTGAACGGGACGATGCCCAGGTGACGCGCCGTTCGGGCGTGCCGATGCCGCCACCGCCTCCCTGTTCGACTTCGTCTGGCGCGGGTCAGCTCAACACGACGATCGTGACGCCGTCGCCGCCCTGCTCGCGCGGGGCGGGGAGGAACCGCTTGGCGTACGGCGAGCCCTTCAGGTGCCGCCGCACGCCCGCCTTCAGCGCCCCCGTCCCGTGGCCGTGGATGAGGAAGGCGTGCCGGGCCTGGGCGAGCGACAGTCGGTCCAGGAACGCGTCGATCTCGGGGATCGCGTCGTCCACGTACATCCCGCGCATGTCGAGCGTGTTCTCCGGCGTCTGGACGTAGACCGCCTCGGCCGCCTCACCGCTGCGCCGCGCGTCCCGGCGCGCCCCCGCCGGGGCGCGCGGCTCCTGCCCGGCGAAGACGCGGACCCGCTCCCGGGGCACGCGGACCTTCATTCCCCCGACCTGGACCTCGATCTCCCCGTCCGCGGGAGCCGGGACCGACGCCACCTCGCCCTCCTTGTTGAGGGTCGTGACGAACACCTTCTGTCCGGCGTACAGCGCCGCCCCCGGGGGAAGCGGCGCCGTCCGGCTGACGAGCGCCCGGACGACCGGGTCTTCCTCGGCGGCCCGGGCCTTCTCCTTCCACTCGCGCACGACGGCCGACGCCTTCCGGACCGTCTCGATCTTCCGCTCCTTCCGCAGCTCCTCCGTGACCGCCCGCAGCGACTCCTCGGCTCTCCGCGTCTCCTCGAGGATCTTCCGGCGGGCGGCCGAGAGCGCCTTCGACTCCTCCGCGCGGGCCTTCGCCCGCTCGGCCTCGAGGCGGCGCCTCTCGTCCTCCGCCTCGCGGCGCTTCGCCGCGAGCGCCGCGCCTTCCGCGGCGGCCTTCTGCCGCTCCCGCTCCAGGCGCGCCAGGACCTCGTCGAGCGCCTGGCCGCTCCCGGAGAGGTACCGTCGCGCCCGGGAGAGGACCTCCTCGGGGAAGCCCAGCGCGCGCGCGATCTCCATCGCCATGCTGCGCCCCGGCACGCCGACGCGGAGCCGGTAGGTCGGGTGGAGCGCTTCCGCGTCGAACTCCATCGACCCGTTCTCGAACCGCCAGTCCTCGAAGGCGATCCCCTTGAGCTCCTCGAAGTGGGTCGTCGCGAGCACCCGGACCTCCCGGTCGGCCAGCGTCTCCAAAAACCCGCGCGCGATGGCGGCCCCCTCCCGCGGGTCCGTCCCCGAGACGACCTCGTCGAGAAGGACGAGCGAGCCGCGGTCGGCGCCGGCGAGGATCTCGTTCAGCCGCCTGACGTGGGCCGAGTAGGTGGACAGGTCCTGCTCGACGCTCTGCTCGTCGCCGACGGCGGCGAAGATGCGCGGGAAGACCGAGACGGTCGAGTCGGGCGAGGCGGGGATCGACAGCCCCGCCATCCCCATCAGGGTCAGCAGTCCCAGGGTCTTGAGCGCGACGGTCTTGCCGCCGGCGTTGGGGCCCGTGAGGATGAGGCACGGCGACGGGCGCCCGAGCGAAAGGTCGTTGGGGACGACGTCCTTGTGCGCGAGGACCATCAGCGGGTGCCGCGCGGCGCTCAGGCTCACCTCGCGGGAAGCGACGACCGTCGGCTCGGCCGCGCCGAGCTCCTCCGCGAGGAGGGAGCGCGCCTGGACGAAATCGAGCCGCGCGAGCGCGTCCCGGCAGCGCAGGAGGTCGTCCGACCTGCGGGCCGCGGACGCCGACAGCCCGGCGAGGATCCGGGCGATCTCCCGCTCCACCTCGATCTCGGCCATCTTGACCTCGTTGTTCAGGTGGACGAGCTCCTCGGGCT
>JBLMWX010000207.1:0-3578 GCA_050257455.1 Gemmatimonadota bacterium
ACTGGGCCATGCTGTTCGGCAGGTTCGCGATGGACCCGGTCTACGGGCTGCCGATCCTCGTCGGCGTCCTTTTTCTCGCCTACGAGTTCGTGGGCGTGTTCGGCGCCGGGATTCTCGTGGACCTCCTCGAGAACGGGGTGTTCGGAAGAGGGATCGTCCCGGCCGCCGCCTGGGTCGCGGAGCGCGTCGTCCCGTGGCCGCTGCTCAGGGACTTTCTCGTGGGCCCCTACGGAATGATCTCGATGGCGCTGTCCTACGCGATCGCCATCGTCCTGCCGATCGTGGGCACGTTCTTCCTCGGTTTCGGGATCCTCGAGGATTCGGGATATCTCCCCCGGCTGGCCGTGATGGTCGACAGGATCTTCAAGAAGATCGGGTGCAACGGGAAGGCGGTTCTCCCGATGATCCTGGGCCTGGGGTGCGACACGATGGCGACCCTGACCACGAGGATCCTGGAGACGCGGAAGGAGAGGATCATCGTGACCCTCCTCCTCGCGCTCGGGATTCCGTGCTCCGCGCAGCTCGGGGTGATCCTGGGCATGCTCGGGGACGTCGGCGGCGCCGCGGTTGCGGCCTGGGTCGCCATCCTGGGAGGCGTGATTTTGGCCGTGGGATTCCTCGCATCCAAGGTCATCCCCGGCGAGGCGTCCGACTTCATCCTCGAGATTCCCCCGATCCGCGCTCCCCGGCTCGCCAACCTGGGGATCAAGACCATGGCGCGCATCGAGTGGTACCTGAGGGAGGCCGTTCCGCTCTTCATGCTCGGCACCCTGATCCTCTTCGTCTCCGACCGGCTGGGGTGGCTCACGGCGATCGAGCGGGCGATGGAGCCGGTCGTCGTCGGCGCCCTGGACCTTCCTCCGAAGACGGCCGAGGCGTTCCTGATCGGGTTCCTCCGGCGGGATTACGGGGCGGCGGGCCTTTTCGCGATGTCCCGCGCCGGGCTGCTGTCCGCCCGGCAGGTCGTGGTGAGCCTGGTGACCATCACCCTGTTCGTCCCGTGCCTCGCCAATTTCCTCGTCATCGTCAAGGAACAGGGCGCCAGGATCGCGGCGGGCATGGCGCTCTTCATATTCCCCTTCGCGATCGCCGTCGGGGCGCTCGTGAACCTCGCGGCCCGGGCGCTCGGCATCGATTTCGGACCCGGAGATTGACTTGCTCATCAGGTGCCCCCTTTGCCAATATAGGATTGATCCGTCGGACCGCGGGTGCCGGACCGGATGCCCGATGGGGAGGAACTGCTCCCTCGTCTGCTGCCCGAGATGCCGCTACTCGTTTCCCGTCCCCCGGTCGCGGGTCGTCGACTTCGTGAAAACGCTGCTTTCGAAAGGAACCGGCCGATGACCGAGTACGGGCAGGACGAGATCCTGGAACTCGTGTGGACCCTGCGCGAAGAAGGACGCTCCACGCGGTCGCACCTGCTGGAACGGACCGACGAGGAGCACCCGGACCGGCTCCTCGAGGAGCTGGCCGCCTCCGGCCTCGTGGAGATCCGGGGGGAGGAGATCAGGCTCACGCGGGAGGGGGAGGAGAGGGGGCGCACGATCATCCGCCGTCACCGGCTCGCGGAGGTGCTCCTGTACAACCTGTTCGAGCTCGACAACACGCAGGTCGAAAGCAGCGCCTGCAAGTTCGAGCACATCCTGAGCCGGCAGGTCACCGAGAGCGTCTGCACGTTCCTGGGCCACCCTCCTGTCTGTCCCCACGGGCGGGCGATTCCGCGGGGGGAGTGCTGCGACCGGATCAGGACGGAGATCCAGCCGCTGGTCACGCGGCTGTCCGACGCCGGGCTCGGCGACATGTCGCGGATCGTGTTCATAGCGCCCAAGTCGAAGAAGCGGCTCGAGAAGCTGTCGGCGCTGGGAATCGTCCCGGGGAGCCGTCTCAGGCTGCTCCAGCGCACCCCGTCCTACGTCCTCCAGATCGGCGAGACGACGGTCGCCGTCGACCGGGACATCACCGATGAGATTTACGTCAAGCGCGCGTAGGAGGATCGCGGCCGTCCTGTGCGTTCTTCTCCCGGGCGCCGCAAGCTGCCCGCCCGCCCTGGCGGAGGAATCGCGCTCGCCGGCGCTCCTTCTGGCCTTCCACGCGGGCGACATCCCGGCCGAGGTTGCCAGGGCGCGGACGGAGGTGATCTCCCGGCGGCTCCTGGCCGAGCTGCGCATCGCATGGCGCCCGGTCCCGGCCCAGGCCGGCCCGTCCGGGACGAGGCGGGAGCCGCCCGAAGCGGACGGCGCGTCGATCGAGAGGATCTCCTCGCTGCTTCGCGACGCGGCGCGGCGCATGGAGCGCATGGAGACGCGCGAGGCGGAGACCCTTCTGGACGCGGCGGAACGGGAGGCGCGGTCCTTCCGGCCCTCGGAGTCCCTGAGGCCGTACCTCGCGGAAATCTTCCTGCGACGCGGCGTCCTGTTCGTCTGGGCCGGCGACCGGGGGAGCGCCGAGGCGATGTTCGGCCGCGTCCGGGCGCTGCGGCCCGACTTCGCGCCGGACCCGGCGCTGTATTCGCCCTCCGTGCGGGAAGCCTGGGCGCGCGCGGCCAAACGGCCGCCGGCGGGGGCGGAGATCCTGGTCCAGTCCATTCCGCCGGGCGCCGACATCGTCGTGGACGGGACGCCGGCGGGGACGACGCCGGCGCGCGTTCGCGTCCCCGTCCTTTCGCCCGCCGCGGTCAGGGTGACACGGCCCGGATACCTGCCCCTCGAGCTCTCGGGTCATTGGCTCCCGGGGGACTCCGAGATGTTCGACGTCACGTTGACGCGCGACCGGTTGTCGCGGCTGGAGGAACTGGTCGCGGCGTCGGGCGGCGGCACGGAGGCGGGGGCCCTTCTCAACGGGATGGCTGCCGCCGCGGGGGCGGAGCGCGTGGCGATCCTGGTGATGACCGGAAGCGGCCCGGGCGCGCGCATCCGGGTCCTCTCCCTCAAGAGGGGAGACGAAGAGGCGTTGGCCGCGGGCGAATTCGGGTGGCCGGAGGACGGGGAGGACGCGGAACCCGCGGCGTCCGCGGCGACGATGCTCAGGAAGGCGGGATGGCCGGACGCCGGGGAGGCGCGGCGTGCCGCCCCATGGTACCATAAGTGGTGGTTCTGGGCCGCGCTGGGAGCCGCGATCGCGGGCGCCGCGGCCGGAGCCGGGGGGGGCGGGGGTGGTTCCGGCGGATCGACGGGCGCGATCGGCGTGAATTTCTAGAAAGGAATATGTCTCGGGTTGCGCCTTTTCCTGTCGATTCTTCTCGTCCTCCTCGGTACCGTTGTTCATCCGGACGCCGCCGGGGCGGCCGGCGACGCGGTCATCCGGGACCTCAAGAACACCAGGATCATCAAGTCCCAGGAACAGCCCCACAACATCCTGAACGAGGCCTGCGTCGCGTGCCACCCGAAGGAGAAGTTCGACTTCTGGCTCCTCATCTTCAAGGGGAAGCCGCCGGTCGTCTCGGTGGAGGGGGCGGGCGAGAAGGAGCGCCCGGGCGGCCAGGCGCCGATCGCCGGGACGGCTGCGGCGCGGAAGAACCGGTACAACTCGCACGAGTCGCTCGGCTGCAATTTCTGCCACTTCGGAACGCCGACCGCGGC
>JBLMWX010000208.1:0-12512 GCA_050257455.1 Gemmatimonadota bacterium
CCGTCGGGGATGCGGCCGCGTCGGCACGGCGGTTCGCGGGCGGGCCGCCCGGCAGCCGCGGGCGGCATCGCGATCGTCATCCCGCCGTCGGTTGCCTCCTCGCCCGGGGGGTTGCGGCCAGCCTCCCGTCTCACCACGATTCCTTCGCCTTTTCGGCCATCCTGTCGAAATAGAGCGCGGCGGACGAAAGCTTCTTCGCTTCCTCGGCCGTGTACCCGAGCGCCTCGAAATCGAGGACGCCGTTCCGGGCATGGCAGTTCTGGCAGGAGAGCGCCTTGTCCCGCGTCACCAGGTGGTTGCTCCCGAAGTAGATCGTCTGCCACCCGGGGACCGGATCGTACTCCTTGATGCCGAGCGTTTTCGCGGCCGAGGCGACGCCGGCCAGCGCGTCACCGGTCGCCATCGGGGGCGCGAAGTCCATCGCCATGAGGTTGCCGGTCTTCCGGTCATAGAACGCCCTGCCCTCGAAGATCTTGAAGGGGAAGATCCGGCTTGCCGCGTCGGCCCGGCTTCCCTTCGGGCCGATGAAGTGCGGCTCGTTCGCGACCGTCCCGTTGTACCAGGCGTACACCGGGGCCGTCTCGTTCGCCTCCTTCCGGAGCGTCGTCGGCTCGTAGAACTTGTCGGATCCCTGCGTCCACTTCGTGAAGTCCTTCGCGAAGGCGCCGCCCGTGCGGGGGATGTGGCACGTCTGGCACGCGATCCGGGCGGTGTGCCGGTCGAGCGTCTCGTCCTTGTGCGGCTTGTCCTTGTGGCAGTCGGCGCACGAGAGCCGCAGGCCGTCGTTGGCCCAGTTGTTCGGGTCGAACCCGGTGGGGATCTTGTGGTCCTGCGCCTTGTGGCAATCCACGCAGGTCATTCCGGCCTTCGCGTGGACGTCGGTCTCCTTCGTGAAGGCGAACCCCCGCTTGACGAGGACCCCGCCGCCGGCCGCCTCGTGGCACACCATGCAGTTCTTCGAGGCGGGCGTGCCGACGGCCAGCGCCGCGTCCGTGCTGCGGTCCTGGCCCATCACGACGCGCCCCATCTCGTCCTTGTACGCCTTGCGCTTGCGGAAGTCGTATTTCGAGGAGTGGCAGACCAGGCAGTCGACCGCGGCTTCCGCGTCGGGCCCCGTGCTGCCCACGTCGCTGATGTGGTTGCCGGGGTGGCACGTGTTGCAGCCGGTGAACTTCGTCTTTCCGGTCTCGGGGTTCGGCGGGATCTCCTTCAGGTTGTTCACCGTGTCGTTGCCGTTGCACATCGTGTAGATCCGGTTCTTCATCCCGTACTCCTGCGTCGGGTCCAGCCCCTCGACGTTCGTCACCTTCGAGGCGTGCTTCCAGTGGACGGTGGACAGGAACGCCTTCGCCGTCCCCGGATGGCAGTCCTCCGCCTCGCATGTCGCCGGGCCCTTGTAGCCGTTCTTCTCGACGAACTCCCTGCCGGGGTGTTCCCCGGCGTGCGCCGCCGCGGCGACAAGCCCGGCGGCGAGCAGCCCGAAGATCGCGACTCTCCTTTTCACGGTTTTCCCCTCCGTCGCCGCGGGGCGGCAGGCATTGTGGCGGCCGGGCCGGTCAGCACCCGGCCGTCTTCCGGAAATACTTGCTGATGTTCTTGCCGTCCTGGACCTCGTACTTCAGCCGGATCTCGTCGCCGACGACGATCCGGTGGTCCTTGAACTTGTCCAGGGTGAGATCGTCGTTGACCACGACGGTGACGATCTTGCCCGTCTCGTTGTCCTTCAGATCGACCGTGGCGGTCTTGGCGTCCGGACCCGCGATGTCGATCTTCGTGATGACGCCGACCATCTTGACTTCGTCCGCCCGGGCCGCGGGGGCCAGGGCCATGGCCGAAACGGCCAGGAGGGTTCCGAACAGCGTCAGCAGTGTCCGTTTGCGCATGGCGGTCTCCTTTCGCTCCCTAGAATCTGACTTCCAGGGTGGCGTAGACGTCCCGGGCGTTCTTCATCGGGATGAGCATCTGCGCGAACCCGGGGTTCGTCGCGAGGTCGTCGATCCTGAGCGGCGACCCGACCCAGTTGCTGCTCCCCGTGTACTCGAAGTCGTAATACTGGTAACCGAGCCTGACGAAGGTCTTGCTGAGGTAGGAGGAGAGCGGCTCGTAGCTGAATTCCTGGATGAGGTACGCCTCGTAGACGTTTCCGCGCGTGCCGAGCTTGCTGGTCCAGATGTCGTCGGCCGCCGGGGCGAAGGCGATCCAGTTCTTCGAGCCGTGGTTGTATTCGAGTCCGACCTTGGTGCGGTTCTTGTTGAAGTCGTAGCGGCCGCCCACGTAGAAGGCGCCTCCCGACTTGTCGTCCCGGGCTTCGAGGGACGGAGTGTAGAGGAGGCCGGCCATCCCGTTCGAGAGGTTCTCGTTGGGGTGCGTGACGCTCATGGCGGCGCTCGCGAAGACGTTCAGCCTCCCCGGCCCGATGTCCTTGAGGGTGCTCAGCGCGGTGATCCCGTACCAGTCGATGTCCCCGAGGTCGGTCGTGGGCGTCGTGTTCCCGAAGATCGTGTTGCTCCTGATGACGGGGAAGTCGAAGATGTTCATCCCGCGGTTCCACTGCAGGTCGACGTAGAGCGGGTCCGTATCGTACGGGACGACGCTCACGCCGATCATGTCGGTGTCGTGCAGTCCGTTGCCGGAGGTCGTCGTGAACCCGTTCTCGAAGCCCCGGCCGTAGCAGATCTTCGCGTACGCGCCCGGCAGCGCCTCGATGTCGGGGGCGTAGCCGAGCACCATCCCGTCGAACGCGTAGTCCACGAGGATGGCGGGGATGCCGGCGTTGCCGGCCTTCTCCCGGTTCTCGCGCAGGTGGGACGGGATCCCGCCCGTGGAGGGGCGGCGGCCGACGGAGAACCAGATCGGCTGGTCGAAGATGTTGTTCCAGGTCGCGTAGGCGTAGTCGACGAGGATCTTCCCGTCCGACGGGACGTGGCCTTCCGTCCCGTCGAAGACGCCCACCCGGTCGGCGAAGAAGGGCTGGACGACCCCCGGGGCGGTGCTCAGGCCCGACACCGCGGCGTCGTCCTGGGAGCCGAACGTCTTGTACATGACGAGGCGCGCGGACACGGTGACGTTCCTGGTCGCCTTGGCCTTGAGGTTGATGCCGAAACGGTTCGTGTACAGGACGTCGTTCTTGACGTCGAACCCCGCGGTGAGGGGCGCGGGTCCCACCATCCCGCCCATGAGCCATCCCTGGTACGCGGGATCCATGAAGTTGTAGAAGCTCGGGACCTCGCCCCGCAGGGAGTCGATCCGGAACCGGTAATCCCCGCCGATGGTCAGCCAGTCGCCGATGGATTTGCCGAGCGGCTTGCCCGCCTGGGCCGCCGCGACCTCCTTCTTCAGAGACTCCACCTGCCTGGACAGGTCGTCGACCTGTGCCTGCAGGTCGTCGGCCGCACGGGCCGTGGCGGCGAACAGCATGACCAGCCCGAACGCCGTCACCGCCAGCATCCAGAGAAAGCTGAGGATGGTTCTCCGTCTTTTCGCCATGATTGCCCCCTTCCCGAAGATGTGGACGATGTATACAGTATACAAATTGGGTGCCCGCTCGGGCGGGGGGGACGGGAAAACGAAAATACATTTATTCGCAGCAGGTTACAAGTTTGCCGACGATTCGGGGCGACCGGGGCGCGTTGCAAAACGTTGCATATGACTTCAAAGTGATGCGCGCGTTTTGTTGCGCCCGGCGCGTCCGAGTCGGGAGCTTCGGTTCCGGTGTCGACCGGGTGTTTCTTGCCGCCGGATCTGTGATAGGGTAATTGGATAACCCCAAGGCGGTATATCCCGTGGCCAAAGATGACCTGGCGAATCTGGAAGGGCAAGTGACCGAGACCCGGGGCGGCGGACATTTCGTCGTCCGCCTCGAAAGCGGCTCCACCGTGACGGCAAAACTCGGAGGCGCGATGAGGCGCTTCAAGATCCGCGTCATCGTCGGAGACCGGGTGACGGTCGGCGTGTCACCGTACGATCCGACCCACGGTCTCATCCTCTACCGGCACAAGGTGTGACGGGAGAGCGGCCGGCGGCCCCGGATGGCGCCGCCGGCCGCCCGCCTAACGCCTCCCTCTTTCACCCCGTTGCCCGGGCTCGGCTTCCGGCGTCACGCTGTTGTCGTCGGGCCTCCGGGGGAGCGGTCTTTCCACGGGGGTTTCCGGATTCTTGCGGCGCTCGATCTCCCGTTCCGGCTGCGGGGGCGGCGAAGGCGCCGTCCTGACGGCCGGGGCGGTCTCCCGGCGTCCTCGTACCGCCGGCGCGGGAGGGTTTGCATTGCGCCCTCCACGCTCCCCGGCGTCCGCGGGGGGCGCCGCCTCCGGGCCGATTCGCTCCCGGGCCGGCCCCTTTGGGCGCTCGGGGGGACGTTCGATCCGCCGATCCTCCGTGGCGCCCGGACGCGTCTCCTGCCGCCCCCGCTCGGGCGGGGCGGTCCCGACCGCCCGTTCCCGCCGTCCCGGCTCCTGCGGTCCCGTGACACCGGTCGGCGCCGGCGACGGCGCCGGCCTGGCCTTTGCCGGCGGCGGCCCCTGCGGGTGCTCGCGGGGACGCTCGATCCGCCGATCCTCCGTGGCGCCCGGACGCGTCTCGCGCCGCCCTCGCTCGGGCGGGGCGGTCTCGACTGCCCGTTCCCGCCGTCCCGGCTCCTGAGGTCCCGTGACGCCGGTCGGCGCCGGCGGCGCCCCCGGCCTGGTCTTTGCCGGCGGCGTCGCCGGCGGCCGCTCGCGGCCGCGCTCCATGCCTTCCGGCGGCCTGCCCTGCGGCGTGCGCGGACGCTGGCGCTCCGCCGGCGGGGCTTCCCGCCTCTCGCGCACCCTCTCCTTCAGCGGGCGCGCCTTTTCCACCTTCCTGACGTCGAGGGGGCGCGGCTTCGCCTCCGGCCGGATGGCGGACCGGTCGGATTCCCTGACCAGCGGGCGGGACTGCCTCAGCTGCCGCACATCGATCCTGCGGACCGCCGCAGGCGGCCGCTTCGCGTCGGGGACTTCCCGGATCACCGGGACGTGGCTCGCGCCGACCGGCCTGATCGGCGGCCGACCCACCACGATGTTGCGGCGCCGCGTGAAATCCTCCCGAATGGTCTCCACCACGTTCCGGGCGACCTGGACGGGGCGCCCGGTGACGAAGGTCGTCTGGTTGACCACGGTGACGCTGTTGGCCACATTGACGTTCCTGTAGACGTTGGTCACCCGGATATCGGCGACGTTGACATGCGTCACGTTCACGCTGTACCGGCCGTAATCGCCGTGGCCGTAATAGATCTCCCGCGGTGCGAGAGGCACCCACGCCACGTACTCCGGCGTCCGCACCCAGCCCACGTATCCGGGGCCCCAGTACACCTCGCCCCGGGGAGGCGGCACCCAGCACCAGCCGATGCGGGCGACGAACGTCCAGCGCCCGTAATGGTACGGAGCCCACCCCCACGGTTCGTAGCCGATCCAGACATAGTCGGCTCCCCGCCACACCCACCGGCCGTACCGGTACGGGGCCCAGTCGCGGATCACGACGACCGTGGGGGTCCAGCAGTAGCCGTATTCCTGGACGTACACCCATCGGCCGTAGTCGTCGAAGTCGCCGGAGTAGGCGTCCAGCTCGGCCGGCAGGTACCGCGTGCTTGCGCCCCCGGCCAGATCGATGCGATCCCGCTCGCGGTTCCAGCGCTCCCAGTCGTCGGGGGCGGGCAGCGGGGACAGCTCCGCGTAACCGTCGGGCGCCAGGACCAGCATCTCGCCGCGGCGCACCTTCGTCGTCCCGGCGTCGCTTTCGGCGAGGACCGAGCCGTTGAACACGGCCACGTCCGTCTCCCCGCCGGGGACGTCGATCCGGAACGTCGCCTGCCGGAACGCGCGGATGGAGGCGTCGGGCGTGTCGATCTGGAGGACGGCGCCCCTCGGCGCCCGGTCGAGCACGTAGGCGCGCCCCTCGTCGAGATAGAACTGGAACGAGTCGCGGTCCATCCGGAGGATGTCGAGGGCCGTGTTCTCGCCGAGGCGGACATGCGACCCGTCGCTCGTCTCGAGCGCGGCGCGGCTCCCGTCCGGGACCCAGATCGCGTCTCCTTCGAGAAGCGGCGTGTTGACCGCGACGGGCGCCCATTCGCCGGTTTCCGCGATCCGCATCTGCACGTCGCCCTCGACGAGCCGGACCCGCATCGTTCCGAGGGACTCCGCCCCGGAAGAGCCGGGCATCGCCAGCACGGCCCCGGCAAACGCCGCCACCCCGACAATCCTCGCAATCGCCTTCATCGGACCCTCCGATCCCGGGACGGCTGCGGCGAAGCGCCCCCGCGTTCCCCGTCCCGCGCGTCCTCGATCCTCTGACGCATTCTAACCCCGAAATGTTCGACGGGTTCCGGGCGACGGCGCCTCGCCGCGTTCACCGGCCCTCCGGACCGCCGAGAACCTGCAGGAGTTTTCCGCCCGCCGGGTCGCGCCGGGGGCGCTCGTCGCACGCGTCGACCGCGACCGTGCCCAGGCCCTGCCGCGAGAGGTATTCGCGAAGCCGGCGGACGGCGTCTTCGCAGACGCGCCGCCGGTCGAAATGCGGCGCCTCCTCGATCCTGAGCGACAGGCTGCGCCGCCCGCGCCGGACCAGCTGGTAGCTCCGGATTCCGGGCGCCTCCTCGATCACCGTGGACAGGACGAGAGGAAGGAGCTCCCGGACCTCTCCGTCCGGCGTTTCGAGCGGGAGGATCTCCGCGGTCCGGCCCTCCACCCGGATGACGGGCAGCCGGCTGCCGCAGGGGCACGCCGCGGGATCGACCGTGACGCTGTCCCCGAGATCGTACCGGATGAGCGGCTGGACGCCGTTGGCGAGGTTGGTGAGCAGGGTCGAGAACGAGGGCGTTCCGGGCGGCGCCGGCCGGAAGCCGGCGTCGACGGGCTCCAGGATCGCCCAGTCGGCGTTGAGGTGGAGGCGGCCCAGGCGGCAGTCGAAGGCGATCCCCGGGAACTCGGAGGCGGCATAGGCCTCGGCCACCGGGCAGCGGAACGCCTCGGCGATCCGCTGCCGGGCCGCGGGCGTGAGACGCTCGGCACCCGAGAGCGCGAGCGCTGGGCGGATCCGCAGCCGGCCCGCCGCCTGTTCTCCCGCGAGCACCGAGAGCGCCGTGGGATAGCTGCCGACGACCGCCGGCCTGAAGTCGTTCAGCGCGGCGACGAGAGCAGGCAGGGGCGACAGGAGGGAATAGAGGCGGTTGCGTCCCGAGATCCCCGGAAAGCGTCCGCGCGCCAGCGACTCGATGACGGAGCTCGTGAAATGGCCGCCGGTCGCGACGATCGTCGCCGTCCGCCCCCGGGCCGCCAGGAACGGGCCGACGGAGCCGGCCCGGAGAAGCGACGGGAGGAGCCGCGCCGCCGCCAGGGCGAGGTAGACGGCCACGGCGTCGCGGTCGTGAAGGAATATGGCCGGCCGCCCGGTGGTGCCCGACGTGGCGAAGGCCACGTGGCGGTCCAGGAAAAGCCGCCCGATCAGGGCCGGGTCGCCCGCGAACGCTTCGGCCGCGTCCCGGGTCGCCGCCGGGTCCGTGACCCACGCGTCGAAATGCGCCATCAGGTCGGACTTCGCGACGGGGGGGAGCTCCCGGATGTCGCGGATCTCGGCGGGCAGCCGCGCGTACCGGTCGCGGTAGAAGGCCGAGCGCTCCCTCGCGAATCCGATCAGGCGGGACAGTCGCGCCCGCTGGCGGGACGCGATCGCCGAAGGGGATTCCCGGGCGGCCCGCCGGATGTCCGGGAGGAGGTCGCGGATCCGTCGGCCTTCTCCGCCCCCGGTCACGCGGGGGACCCCGGCGGCCGGGGAAGCGTGATCCCGAACCGGCCGCACGTGGCGGCGAAGGCCGCGTCGACGGGCGCCTCCGCTTCGATCCGCCGGCAGCCCGCGGTCTCGAACGACATGCGGCGGCAATGGAGCATCAGGCGTGGGGCGGCCACCCCGCCGTACCGGTCGTCGCCCGCGACCGGCCGGCCGCCGTGGGCAAGGTGGACGCGGATCTGGTGGGAGCGCCCCGAGATCGGCCTCGCCTCGAGGAGCGCCGCCCCGTCGCCCGCGGCGAGGACGCGGAAGGCGGTCGACGCCGCCCGGCCCCCGGGGCCGACGCCGAAGCGGGACCTTCCGAGCGCGGCGATCGGCGCTTCGACCGTCCACGCGGCCGGCCCGCCGACGCCCGGAACGAGCGCCCAGTAGACCTTCTCGACCGCGCCCGTCCGGAGCTGCTCCGAGAGGCGGGCGGCCGCGCGCCGGGTCTTCGGGAAGAACATCACGCCCGACGTCCCCCGGTCGAGGCGGTGGGCGATCCGCACCGGCTCCGCGATCCCCGACCCCTTCAGGTAGCGGCCGACCGCGAACTCCATCGTGCCCCTGAGCTGGTAAGGCGTGCGCTGGCAGTAGACTCCCCCGGGCTTGTTCACCGCGAGGTACTCCGCGTCCTCGCTGAGAACGTCCGCGCGTCCGATCGTGCAGTCGCGGAACGTCTCGTCCGCGTCCGTGACGGCGATGACGATTGCGTCTCCCGCCCTGAGCGGCCGCGACGCGACGCGGACCACGGCTCCCCCGATCCGGCACCCGCCCCATTCGATGGCTTTCCGGATGCGTCCCTTGGACAGGACCGGGAAGAGCGCCCGGGCCCCGTCGTCGAGCCGCACGCCGGCCTCGCCCGGCCCCGCCACCGCCTTGAGGATCACGGGACCTTCGCGCCCGCGCGGAAAAGCGCCGCGACGGTTTTTCCGTCGCTGATCCGGCCGTCGCGGGCCATCCGGAGCGCCTCGTCGAGCGGCAGGCGGACGGCCTCGATCTCCTCGTAGTGCTCCGGGTTCGGGTTCTCCTGGGCGAGCCCTTCCGCCAGGAACAGGTGGATCACCTCGTCGAAGACGCCGGGGGAGGAGTGGAAGATCCCGAGGGGCGACAGCGCCGACGCCGACAGCCCGGTTTCCTCGGCCAGCTCGCGCCGGCCGCAGGCGGCGGGGTCTTCGCCCGGCCCGCGCCGTCCCGCGGGGACCTCGAGGAGGAACCCCTCTGCCGCGGGGCGCAGCTGGCGAATCAGGGTGACCGACCCGTCGTCGTGGAGCGGCAGGACGCCGACCCCGCCGGGGTGGCGCACGATCTGGAAGAGGTGCCACCCCTTCTCCCCGATACGCACCTCCATCTGCTCCACGTCCACCACGAGCCCCTCGAACAGGATCCTCCGGTTCCGTATCTCCATCGCGCGGCCGCTCCTCCCGCCGTGATCGGGGCGTTCCGGCCCATGATCCCTCGAACCGGGGGCGGGATCAACCGTCCGCGCCGGCTACGTCTCCTTGACGAAATCGAGCGCCGCGGAGTTCATGCAGTAGCGGAGGCCGGTGGGCTTCGGCCCGTCCTCGAACACGTGCCCGAGGTGGGCGTCGCAGCGTGCGCACAGGACCTCCACGCGCCGCATGAACCAGCTCGTGTCGGACTCGGTCCTCACGTTCTCCGGCGCGATCGGGGCAAAGAAGCTCGGCCAGCCGGTCCCCGATTCAAACTTGGTCTCGGACCGGAAAAGGTCGTTGCCGCAGCAGACGCACCGGTAGGTTCCCCTCTCGCGGTTGTTCCAATACTTCCCGCTGAAGGCGCGCTCGGTGCCTTTCCGGCGCGTGACCTCGAACTGCTCCGGGGTCAGCTGGCTCCTCCACTCCGCGTCCGTCCTGACCACTCTGGCGACCATCGCGTATCCTTTCCGCTCCGCCGAATAGACCCTGATCTCGCCCCGGGGGAATCCGCTCCGCGCCGCGGCCCGCGCCGCCGGGCCCCGGCGGATCCTCGGGAGGAGCAGTCCCAAGGCGATCGCTCCCGCCGCCGCAGCCCCCAGGCGGAGAAACTCCGCCCGTCCGATCTTTCGATCCAGAATCGACGCCATCGCCTGGTCTCCCCGTTTCCGTCCGGCCCCGCTCATTTTGATGTCGTTCGGCGTGCGGCCGGTGCGGGCGAATCCCGCGGCGCCGCGGGACAATCCCAACAAGGGAAGGCAGAACGGACCATGGAGGAGGATGCGGTGACGATCGGTGTCGTTCCGGGGGCGGTGTTGACGGGCGTCCTGCTGGCGGTCGTGCCCGCGGGCGCCGGGGAGCGCGGGCCGGCGGCGGACCGCCCCCTCGAGAAGGCGACGTTCGCGGGCGGCTGCTTCTGGTGCATGGAGTCGCCGTTCGACAAGCTGGCGGGCGTGGTGTCGGTCACCGTCGGTTACACGGGAGGGCGCACCGTGAGGCCGACGTACGAGGAGGTATCGGCCGGGGGGACGGGCCACGCGGAGTCGGTCGAGATCGTATTCGATCCCGCGAAGATCGGCTACCGGACGCTGTTGGACGTCTTCTGGCACAACGTGGACCCGACGACGCGGAACCGGCAGTTCTGCGACGTCGGGACGCAGTACCGCTCCGCGATCTTCTATCACGGCGACGAACAGCGGCGGCTGGCCGAGTCGTCGAAGAGGGCGCTCGAGGAGTCGGGGCGGTTCCCCGGCGGGATCGCCACCGAGATCGTGCCGGCCGGGACGTTCTGGCCCGCGGAGGAATATCACCAGCACTACTACGTGAAGAACCCGATCCGGTACCGGTACTACCGGTATTCCTGCGGCCGCGACCGCCGCCTCGAGGAGCTCTGGGGGCGCGAGGCGGGCCACGGCGCCGCGGGGAGGTGACCGGCCCGGGCCGGATCGCCGCGGGGACGGGGGAGGCGCTCGCGCGCCTCCCCGATCGCGTTCATGCCCCGGCCGATCCCCGTCCCCGCGACGCCGCGTTCCCTCAAAGCACCTCGACCCGCGCGGTCGCCCCGCCCGTCACGTCCGCCATGTGGATGGCGCACGCCAGGCACGGGTCGAAGGAGTGGATCGTGCGCAGGACCTCCAGCGGACGCTCGATGTCGGCGACCGGATTGCCCCGGAGGGACGCCTCGTAGGGACCCGGCTGGCCCTTCGCGTCCCGGGGGCCCGCGTTCCACGTGGACGGCACCACGGCCTGGTAGTTCGCGATCCGTCCGTCCCGGATGACGATCCAGTGAGAGAGGGTCCCGCGCGGCGCCTCGTGGAACCCGAAGCCCCGCTGTTCCCCGGACGGGAACCGGGGCTCGACGAAGATGGACGTGTCGCCCCTGCCGATGTTGGCTGCGAGCAGGTCCCACTGCCTGAGCGCCAGTTCCCCCATCACCGCGCAGCGGACGGCGCGCGCGAGGTGCCTCCCCAGGGTCGAGTGCAGTGCGGCGGGGGAGAGCTTGACCCCCGCGATCCTCGACGCCGTCGCCAGCGCCCCGTCGGTCCACCGCCTCGTCGGCTCGTGCCCGGACGCGTACCCGACCAGCACCTGGGCCAGCGGTCCCACCTGCATCGGGCGGCCCTGGAACCGGGGTGCCTTCACCCAGGAGTATTTCCCGTCGGGGTCGAACTCCGGGGCCCTCGGCTCGGTCTTCTCCTCCCACGGGTGCTTCTGCCAGTCGCCCTCGTAATAGGACCGCGCGATGCATTCCGTCACGTTCTCGCGGAAGTAGGGGTCCTGGAACGAGGCGATCGGCCGGAGCGTCTCGAGCCTGCCGTCGACGATCGTGCCGCCGGGGATGTCGAACTTGGTCCCCTTCCCGTCCAGGGGAAGATCGGGCACCGCCAGGTAGTTCACGACGCCCGCCCCGTAGTTCAACCATTCGGGGTACATTGCGCCGATCGCGCAGACGTCCGGGAGGTAGACCTGCTGGACGAACGCGTTCACGTCCGCGAGCAGGTCCTTGACCATGTAGAGCTTCTCCATGTTCAGGGTGGACGGGTTGTCGAGGTTGATGGCGTTGGCCACGCCCCCCACGGCGAGGTTCTGGATGTTGGGGGTCTTCCCGCCGAGGATGGCGACCGCCTGGTGCGCCTTCCGCTGGACGTCCAGCGCCTGGAGGTAGTGGGTCACGGCCAGCAGGTTCACCTCGGGCGGGAGCGTCATGGCCGGGTGGCCCCAGTAACCGTTGGCGAAGATGCCGAGCCGCCCTCCCTTCACGAACCCCTCCAGCCTTGTCCTGACGGCGCCCATCTCCTTCCTGCTGTTCCCGGGCCACGGCGACAGGCCCTCTCCGAGGCTCGCCGCCCGCGCCGGGTCGCCCTTGAGGGCCGACACGACGTCGACCCAGTCGAGCGCGGACAGCTGGTAGAAGTGCACGATGTGATCCGCCAGGGAGTGCGCCGTGATGAGCAGGTTCCGGATGTACTGGGCGTTGAGCGGGATCTCCATTCCGAGCGCGTTCTCCACGGCCCGGACGGAGGCGATGGCGTGCACGGTGGTGCAGACGCCGCAGATCCGCTGCGTGAACACCCACGCGTCGCGGGGGTCGCGCCCGTCGAGGATCACCTCGATCCCCCGCCACATGGTCCCGGAGGACCATGCGTCCCGGACCGTCCCCCCGTCCACCACGACGTCGACGCGCAGGTGCCCCTCGATTCGCGTGACCGGGTCGATCGTGATGCGCTTGCTCATCGGTTACCTCCCTGCCGCCGGGACGCGGACCGGCTCGCGGAGCGGCGGCTCGGACGAGGCCGGGGC
>JBLMWX010000209.1:0-3055 GCA_050257455.1 Gemmatimonadota bacterium
CGCAGGACCCAGGCCGAGCGGGACCGCTGGAGGTAGTGAACGACGAGTCCCGTGACGAGCCCCTCCACCGCCCCGAAAAGCGTCAGGTGCTCGATCATCATCGCGGGGACGGCCACGGACAGCGGGTAAGGGGCGTACAGGGCGCGCCCGTCGGGCCCGGAGTGAAGGAGCGGCTGGATCCCGAACATGACGGCCGTCGTGAACGCGCCCGCGTTCAGCCCGACCCACCCGCCGATCCCGGCCGAGACGGCCTTTCCCCGTTCCGACGGAAAGAGACGGGCGAGGAACCGGTACGCGAGGTACCCGGTGAACGGCATCACGAACGCGATGTTGAAACAGTTGGCTCCGATCGCCGTGATCCCGCCGTCGCCGAAAAGGAGCGCCTGGATGACCAGGGCGATCGTGACCGAGAGGAACGCCCCCCACGGTCCGACGGCGATGGCGACGAGGACTCCGCCCACGGCGTGTCCCGTGCTGCCGCCCGGGAGGGGAATGTTGAACATCATCACGAGGAAGGAGAACGCCGCCGCGACGGCGAGCAGCGGGACCCGCCGGGCGTCGAGGGTCGCCTTGAGCTTCCGGCCCGCGACCGCCCAGAGCGGGACGCACGCGGCGTACGCGGCGACGTACGTCGGGGGTCCCAGGTATCCGTCGGGGATGTGCATCCGCCGTGCCTCGCGGCCGGGTGTTCCGGCACTCTCTCCCATGATGCCACGAATCATGAATTCGTGCTACCAGGCGGCGAAAAAAATACCGGCCCCGCCCTACCGGAGCGCGCGGCCCTCGGTGGTCGCCGAGAACGTGCCGTGCTTGACCCCGCGGGTTCCGATGAGGCGGTCGGCGATCTCCTTGAGGGCGCGGGCGGGCCCGCGGAGGACGAGGACCTCGAGGCAGTGGTGGGCGTCGAGGTGAACGTGGAGGGTGGAGACGATCGATTCGAAATGGGCGTGCTGGAGGTCGGTCAGCTTGTCGGACAGGTCGCGCGTGTCGTGGTCGTAGACCAGCGTGATCGTTCCGACCGCTTCTTCCGCGCCGAGCTCCCACTGCTCGCGGACGAGGGCTTCGCGGATGAGATCGCGGAGCGCCTCGGACCGGTTCGCGAGGCCCTTCCGGACGATGAGCCGGTCGAACTGCCGCAGAAGCTTCTCGTCGAGAGAGACGCCGAACCGGGTGACCTTCCCCACGCGCGGTCCCGTCCGCCGCCTATTTCCCCAGCTTCTCGGGGACGGCGAACTCGCGGCCGCAATGCGGGCAGATGATGGTGTCCCCGGGCTGCCACGCGAGGTTCGCCTTCTTCGAGGCGCAGGCCCCCAGCAGCAGGGGGGCGATCGCGATCAGGAGCGCGAGCAGCGGTCGGGGGCGCAAGAAGCGGCGGTGCCGCATGGCGAAGGCCTCCTGGCGGCGTTCCGGGAGGTTCCGGAACTTTCGGGGATCTCGATCACTCACCATACTATAATGGGCCCGCGGGATGCAAAGCCGGCGGGCCCGCGTTCCGGAGGAGCTCGATGGAAGCGAAGGATCTGGTCCGATTCGCCGAGGAGACGGCCCGGGGGGCCGGGGACATCCTGCGCCGGAACTGGGGCAGGGAGCAGTCGATCCGGTTCAAGGGGGAGATCAACCTCGTGACCGAGGTGGACCGGGAGTCCGAGGCCTTCATCATCGCCAGGATCAGGGAGCGGTTCCCCGATCACGGAATCCTGTCCGAGGAGAGCGCCGAGCTCACCGCGCCGTCGGGCTACCGCTGGGTCGTGGATCCCCTCGACGGCACGACCAACTACGCCCACAACTATCCGTGCTTCTGCGTGTCGATCGGCCTCGAGAACGGCGGAGAGCTGGTCGCGGCGGCCGTGTTCGATCCCCTCCTGGGCGAGTCGTTCACCGCCACCGCCGGCGGGGGGGCGTTTCTCAACGGCGTCCCGATCCGCGTGTCGTCCGTGGGGGACCTGCGCCGGTCGCTTCTGGCCACCGGGTTCGCCTACGACGTGAACACCTCCGCGGACAACAACTTCAAGTATTTCCGGGAATTCGTGTTCGCGGGCCAGGCGATCCGCCGCGACGGCTCCGCGGCCCTGGACCTGTGCTACCTGGCGTGCGGGCGTTTCGACGGGTTCTGGGAGCTGAAGCTCAGGCCGTGGGACACGGCCGCGGGCCTGCTCATCGTGCGCGAGGCGGGCGGGACGGCGACGCGGCTCGACGGCGCCGCCTACGATATCGGCGCGCCCGACATCCTGGCGTCCAACGGGCGGATCCACGACCAGATGATCGAGGTGATCGGCCGGGCCCGGTAGCGGCGCGGCGGGGGACACGCCGCGTGTCCCCCTCCGCACACGCCCCTACTTCTTGATCCCTTCGAGCAGTTTCAGCGCGACCGCATCGTTCTGGAACGGATGGATGTCGGGGTACTTCGAGAACAGCCACCCGTGGAACACGATCTTCCCCCCCTGGAGGACGTCGATGCCGACGGCCGGGTTCTCCAGGTTGTTCGAGTTGGAGGTGATCGAGTCCGCCGTCATCGCGAAATGCGGAAGGA
This sequence comes from Gemmatimonadota bacterium, assembly GCA_050257455.1. GTDB lineage: Bacteria > Desulfobacterota > Deferrimicrobia > Deferrimicrobiales > Deferrimicrobiaceae > JBLMWX01. The sequence continues at coordinate 2,531 of JBLMWX010000209.1, forward strand.
AGCTTCCCGTCTTGAGCGTCAGGTCCGTATCCGGAATCTTGAATTCCGAATTCAGCGGCACGGTGAACGACTTCTTGGACTTCGCCTGCTTGTAGTCGACCTCGATCTTCACCGCCTTCCAGGATCCCTTGACGGCGTCGGGGACGACGACCTTCTTCTCCGGGCCCCCGCCCATCGCCCCGTGCGGGGCGGCGGGCTCGCCGGGCATCCCTTGACCCTGGCCCGGAGCCGGGGGCGGGACGGGCGGCGGCTCCTTCTTCTTGCACGCCGTGCCCGCCACGGTGAATGCGAACAGCACGCTCAACAGCAGGGCGACTCTCTTCATCGTTCCTCCTCGTTCATGACGTCCCGTTTCGGGACGTTCTTCGTCCCTCGAGATGGTGCGGCCCGCGACGCGGGCGAATTCATGGCGGAGAGGGAGGGATTCGAACCCTCGAGGCGGGGTTTAGCCACCTACGCGATTTCCAGTCGCGTTCCTTCGGCCAGCTCGGACACCTCTCCGCGACCCCGATCATCCCGACGCGT
>JBLMWX010000210.1:0-5574 GCA_050257455.1 Gemmatimonadota bacterium
GGAGCCGGAGGTAGGCATTCTCTTTCTCTTTTCCTTCCGATATATTATCGTATTTAGCCATGAAGTGCGCCGGGATCATCTCCAAGCACACGGATCCCCGTGCCGAGAAGATCGTCACCGACCTCTGCGCGTGGCTCCAGGCGCGCGGCCGGGAGGTCGTCCTGGACCGCGAGACGGCCGCCATCGCGCGCTGCGGCGCCGGAACCGTTCGCTCCAAGATCCCGGACAAGTGCGATTTCCTGATCGTCATCGGCGGCGACGGGACGCTGCTGTCCGCGGCGCGGGTGGTGGGGACGACGGGGAGGCCGATCCTCGGCGTCAACCTCGGCTCCCTCGGCTTCCTCACGGCGATCACCCTCGACGAGCTCTACCCGGTGCTCGAGCGGATCTTCTCCTACGACTTCGAATTCGACGAGCGGATGATGCTCGTCGCGCACGTTCACCGGCTCGGGGAACGGGTGGCCAACTACACGGTGCTGAACGACGTGGTGATCAACAAGGGAGCCCTCGCGAAGATCATCGACATCGAGACGACCATCGGGGAGATGTACCTGTCCACGTTCAAGGCGGACGGGCTCATCATCTCCACCCCCACCGGCTCGACGGGGTACAACCTGTCCGCCCAGGGCCCTATCCTCTACCCGACGCTGCGGACGATCGTCATCACGCCGATCTGTCCCCACACGCTCACCAACCGGCCGCTCGTCGTTCCCGACGACATGGAGGTCCGGGCGGAGCTCCGGTCGCAGGAGACCGACGTCTTCCTGACCCTCGACGGGCAGGTCGGCTTCGGCCTGCGCCAGGGGGACGTGGTCGAGGTGAAGAAGGCGGACGCCCCGCTGCGCTTCTTCCGGTCTCCGTTCAAGGACTACTTCGGCGTCCTGCGCACCAAGCTCAAGTGGGGAGAGCGGTGATCCCCCCCGCGCGATGCTGATCGAACTCTCCGTACGGAACCTGGCCATCTTCGACGACGTGCGCGTTCCCTTCGGCCCGGGCCTGAACGTGGTGACCGGGGAGACCGGCGCCGGCAAGTCGATCCTCGTCGAGGCGATCCGGCTGGCCCTCGGGGAGAAGTCGGACCCGATGGCGGTCCGGTCGGGGGAGGCGGAGGCCGAGGTGTCCGCCCGGTTCGACCTCCCGGGGCGCGACGACGTGCGCGACGCGCTGGAGGAGGCCGGCTTTCCGGCCGAGGAGGAGCTCGTCCTGCGCCGGGTCATCCCGGCGGCCGGACGCAGCCGCGCGTACCTCAACGGGCGGATGGCGGCGCAGGGCCTCCTCGCGGCGCTGTCGCCGCTCCTCGTCGAGCTCGTCGGGCAGCACAGCGTGCACCTGCTCCTCTCGCGGGCGGCCGCCCTCGCCGCGATCGACGACTTCTCGGGGACGGGGGACGCCGCCGCGGCGATGCGCCGCCTCCACAGGAAGATCTGCGCCCTGCGCCGCGAGGCGGAAGGAGCCGCGGCCCGGGCGGCCGGCGCCCGGGAGCGCGCGGAGGCGCTCGACTTCCGGATCGGGGAGCTCTCCCGCGCCGCCCTCGTACCCGGCGAGGAGGAGGAGCTCGCGGCGGAGCTCGCGGTTCTCAGGAACGCGTCGAAGGTGCAGGCGGCGCTGCAGGCCGCCGAGGAGGCCCTCGCGTCGGCGGAGCACGCCGCCTCGTCGGCGCTCTCCTTCGCCGCGGGGAAGCTGCGCGAGGCCGCGAGCGTGGACCCGCGCCTCGCGGAGGCCGCCGACCGGGTCCGCGCGTTGCAGAACGAGGCGCAGGAGGTCGCGCGGGACCTCGCATCGCGGGGGTCGCGGATCGTCTTCGAGGCGGAGCGGGTCGAGCGGGCGGAGGAGCGCCTGAGCGTCATCCGCCGCCTCAGGCGAAAGTACGAGCGGGACGTGCCGGGCCTCGTCGCGCTCCTCGAGGAGGCCATGGAGGAGCGCCGGGGCCTCGACGGAGCGCTCGCGGAGGAGCTTCGGCTGCGCGGGGAGCTCGAGGCCCTGGAGGAGGAAGGCGTCCGGGAAGCCGCCGCGCTGTCCGCCGCCCGCCGGGAGGGGGCGCGGCGGATGGGTCCCGCGGTCGAGAAGGAGCTCGCGCGGGTGGCGCTGTCCGGCGCGAAGTTCCGCGCCGAGATCGCCGCGCGGCCCCCCTCTCCCGAGGCGCTGGCGGCGTCGGGATTCGACGAGGCCGATTTCCTGTTCAGCGGCAATCCGGGGCAGGAAACGCGGCCCCTCGCGCAGACCGCGTCGGGCGGGGAGCTGTCCCGGGTCATGCTCGCGCTCCGCAACGCCGCATCCCGGGGCCGGAGGCGGACGCTGGTGTTCGACGAGATCGACACGGGGATCGGCGGCAAGGTCGCCGGGCGGGTCGGGGCGCGCCTGGCGGAGCTCGGCCGGTCGGCCCAGGTCATCTGCGTCACGCACCTGCCCCAGGTGGCGGCGTTCGCCGGCAGCCATCTGCTCGTCACCAAGCGGGCCTCGCGGGGCTCGGTGTCCACCGGGGTGCAACCGCTCGAAAAACAGGATAGGATCAAGGAATTGGCGCGGATGATCTCCGGGGCGGAAGTCACGGAGGAGGCGCGTGCGCACGCGAAGGAGCTGATCGAGGGGGCTGCCAGGGGATGATCCGCAAGGCCCGGATGGGGGACGTCAAGGCGATCCAGCGGCTGATCGCGGAGTACGCGCGCAAGGGCGACATGCTGCCGCGCTCGCTCGCGGAGATCTACGAGAACCTCCGCGACTACTTCGTGTTCGTCGAGGACGGGAACGACGAGGTGATCGGCTCGGCGGCGATCCACATCATGTGGGAGGACCTCGCGGAGGTGCGCTCTCTCGCCGTGGCGGAAGGGCGAATGCGGCGCGGCGTCGGGACGCAGCTCGTCGAGGCGTGCATCTCGGAGGCGATCGTTCTCGGGGTCACCCGCGTGTTCGCGCTGACGTACAAGCCCGGCTTCTTCGAGAAGCTGGGCTTCCGGCCGGTGGACAAGTCCGAGCTGCCGCACAAGATCTGGGCGGACTGCCTCAAGTGTTCGAAGTTTCCCGACTGCGACGAAGTCGCGCTGGTGGCCGATTTCTCGGGGACGCGGCGTGGCTGAACGCCTCTTCGGGCTCGTGGAGCGGGAAGTCGCCCGCGCCGGGGGGGGCGCCGCGGAGCTGTGCGTGCGCCGCGCGCGCGAGCGCCGGTTCGACGCCCGCGACGGCGGGATCGACGCCCTCTCGTTCTCGGACACGATGGCCCTGGGCATCCGCGTCTTCCGGGACGGGCGCATGGGCTACTCGTACGGGTTCCGCGACGACGGGGACAGCGTGCGTCGAATGGTCGAAACGGCGGTCTTCTGCGCCCTGGGGTCGGACCCGGACCCGGCCCACGGTCTTCCCGGGGCGGCGGGGGGGGAGGCGCCCGCCGCGGGCGCGGCGCTGTACGACCCCGCGTGCGAATCGGTCGGCGACGACGCCAAGGCGGACCTCGCGCGGGAACTGGAGGCGCGCGCCGTCGCCTTCGACCCGCGGGTGAAGCGCGTCCGGTCGGCCACCGTCCGGGAAGTCGTCGCGGAGACGGCCGTCCTGTCGTCCGCCGGCCTCCGGGCGTCCGGCCGGGAATCGGCTTACTTCGCCTCCGTGGACTCGGTCGCCGAGGAGGGGACGGAGGGGCAGACGGGCTACGGGTTCGGGTTCGCCCGGCGGTTCGCGGACCTGGACCCGGGGGCGATCGCCGCGGAAGCGGCCCGGACGGCGATCCGGATGCTGGGCGCCGCGTCCCTGCCGACCGGGCGGTACGCGGCCGTGCTCGAGAACGGGGCCGCGGCCGAGCTCCTGGAGGTCCTCGTCCCGTCGTTCCTTGCGCCCCAGGTCTGCAAGGGGAAGTCGATGCTGGCGGGCAGGCTGGGGTAAGGGGTCGCTTCGAAGTTCCTCGAGATCGTCGACTACCCGCTGTGCGCGCCGGGAAGCGGCGCGGCGACGTTCGACGGCGAAGGGCTGCCGTCCCGCCGCAACGTCCTCGTGGAGAACGGCCGGCTCCGGATGTTCCTCGCCGACTCCTTCTGGGGGAGGAAGCTCGGCACGGGCTCCACCGCGAGCGCCCGCCGGCGCAGTCCGAAGGAGCCGCCGACGGCGGGGATCGGGAACCTCAGCATCACGCCCGGCGGCCGGGACCTGGCGGCGTTGCTCCGGGACGTCGGGAGCGGGGTCCTGCTCACGGAGTTCCTCGGGATCCACACCGCCGACCCGGTCTCGGGGGACTTCTCGATCGGCGCCGCTGGGATCCGGTTCGACGGGGGCGAAGTGACGGAGCCCGTCCGCGGGTTTGCCGTCTCGGGCAACGTCCTCGCGCTCCTCGCGCGGGCGGGCGAGGCCGGCTCCGACTTCCGCTGGTTCGGCAACGTCGGCTCCCCGTCCCTCGCCATTCACGCCATCGACGTCGGGGGGGCGTAGGCGATGCCGTCCGGCCCCCTGTTCATCTTCGACCTGGACAACACGCTCTATCCGCCCGACGTCATCCTCTGGAAGATCGTCGACGCCCGGATCGAGCGGTACGTCCAGGAGAAGCTTTGCGTTGGGCGGGACGAGGCGCGGACCATCCGGCGGACGTTCCTGCGCGACTTCGGCACCACGCTCCGGGGGCTCATGCACCACCACGGCGTCTCCCCGGGCGAGTACCTCGAGTACGTGCACGACGTCCCGGTCCCTGAGATCGTGCCCCCGCGCCCCGAGCTGGGCGCGATGCTGTCGGGACTCCCCGGGCGGCGCGTGGTGTTCACGAACGGATCGGAATCGTACGCCCGGCGGGTGCTCGCCGCCCTCGGGGTGTCGGACATGATGGACGGGGTCTTCGGGATCGAATTCATGGATTACATCGCCAAGCCGTCGCCTTACCCCTACGGGAAGCTGCTCCAGGCGACGGGGGCCGGCGCGGGAGACTCCCTCTTCTGCGAGGACCGGTACGAGAACCTGATGCCGGCGCACGCGATGGGAATGTACACCGTCTGGGTGGGAGGACGCGAGGACGGCGTTCCCCAGGGCCCGGAGCGGGCCGCGACGCCCGCCCACGCCGTGGTCCCGGACGTGTGCGATCTCCCGCGCGTGCTGCCCGGGTTTCTCGCCTGCGCCCGGCCCGGCACGCCCCCCCGTCCGGGGGGGAACGACAACGGAGGAAATTGATGGCGGAGAAGAAGGAGAAGCGCAGGTACTGGCGGCGGGGTCCGAGGCGCCGCAAGGCGGCGGAGGGCGCAACCGGCCCTGCAGCAGGGATTCCCGAGGCGCCCGGCGCGGGCCCGGGCGACGCGCCGGCGGAAGCCGCCGGGGACGCGGCGCCGGCGCCGGCCGGCGGGGAATGGGGCGGGCCGTGGCCGGACGAAGACCGGCCCGAAGCGGGGACGGAAACGTCCGCGGACGAGGATCGAACGGGATCCGGCGAAGCGCCGCAGCGCGACGAGCCGGAGGCGGGGCCGCACGTCGGCGGGGGGGATGCCCCCGCGAAACGGGGACGGCGCCGCGGGAGACGCCGGGGCCGCCGCACCGGGGCGGCGGAGGCGCGGGTCGACGAGGCCGCGGGTCCGCCGGGCGGAGCGCCCGGCGGCGCGGCGACGGTCGACGGGA
>JBLMWX010000211.1:0-24693 GCA_050257455.1 Gemmatimonadota bacterium
ACGGCCGGCGCAACAAGTTCAAGAGCCCGACCGACATGCTGCTCTGGATGAAGGACAACTCGCTGCCGATCACCGCGTTCGACAAGCTTCCCCCGGAGAAGACGGCGGGCAAGTTCCCCACCGGCGTGCTCTTCAAGAAGGAGGCGCCCGAGTATTGCGAGGTCTACAAGGGGTTGGTGGAGCGCGTGCAGAAGCCGAAAGAGGGGAGGGCGTGAGGCGATGAGCGAACGTTACGAAATCCGTTTTTCCGGCTCGGGCGGGCAGGGGCTGATCCTCGCCGGGGTCATCTTCGCCGAGGCCGCCACGATCTTCGACGGCATCAACGCGGTCCAGAGCCAGTCGTACGGCCCGGAGGCCCGCGGCGGCGCGTCCAAGTCGGAAGTCATCATCTCCGACAGGGTCATCGATTTCCCGAAGGCGCAGGCGATCGACCTTCAGCTGTCGCTGACCCAGGAGTCGTGCACCAAGTACTACAAGGACCTGAAGGCGGACGGGACGCTTCTCGTGGACTCCGACTTCGTCCTCGAGATCCCGAAGGGCTCGTTCAAGGTCGTGAAGCTCCCGATCATCCGGACCGCGTCGGAGGAGATCGGGAAGGCGTTCGTGGCCAACATCGTCGCTCTGGGCGCCATCACGGCGCTCACGGGGAAGGTCAAGATCGAGTCGGTGGAGAAGGCCGTGCTGTCCCGGGTTCCCAAGGGCACCGAGGAGATGAACAAGAAGGCGCTCAAGGCGGGGTACGACCTCGCCAAGGCGAACCTGAACTGACATGCACCACGCGGGCGGCACGCAGCGGACCCTCTCGATCGTCAAGCCCGACGGCGTGACGCAGGGAGTCATCGGCGAGGTCATCCGCCGTTTCGAGAAGGAGAAGATCCGGATCGTGGCGATGCGGATGCTCCGCATGACCAAGGCGGAGGCGGAGGGGTTCTACGCCGTCCACCGGGAGCGGCCGTTCTTCCCGTCGCTCACCGACTTCATGTCGTCGGGGCCGATCGTCGTCATGGTGCTCGAGGGCGAGAACGTGATCGCCCGCAACCGGGCGCTGATGGGGGCGACCGACCCGAAGAAGGCGGACAAGGGCACGATCCGGGCCGACTTCGCCGGAAATGTCGAGCGGAACATCGTCCACGGCTCCGACGCCCCCGAGACGGCGGCGACGGAGATCCGGTACTTCTTCAGCGAGCTGGACATCGTCTCGTAGGCGGAACGTGCCGGAGTGGCATCGCGAAGCCCCCGGGGGGACCACGGTCCCCCCGGGGGCTTTTCGTTCCCGCGACGCGCCCCGGCGTTGGCCAACCGTCCCCCCGATGCATTATCATGGACGCAACGGGGGAAGCGCCGCGCCCGTGGCCGGTGCCCCGAACCGGGGGCGTCCGGCCGGAGGAAGCGACCGCGATATCCGCCACGCGTGGCCGGGGGAACTCGTGAAGGAAGGCGGTCCGAGCGCGACCGCATTGCGCGTCGCGATGCGTCGTGCCGCACACCAGGTCCTGGACGATCCCAGGGTGTTCGACGATCCGCTTGCGCTCCGCATCGTGGGGGCCGAGGACGTCCCGGAGCCGCGCCCCGACCCGGCGTGGGCGGAGCGTTCTTCGCCGGCGCGCGGGCTTCGCGCGTTCCTCGCGGCGAGGTGCCGCTACGCCGAAGACGAGCTCCGCGTGGCCGTCGGGCGGGGCACCCGCCAGTACGTGGTTCTCGGCGCGGGCCTCGACACCTTCGCCTGCCGGAATCCCTACCCGGCGGATGTCCTCCGGGTTTTCGAAGTGGATCATCCGGCCACCCAGTCCTGGAAGCGCGCGCGGCTCGAGGACGCAGGCATCGCGATCCCCGGGACTCTGACGTTCGCGCCCGTGGACCTCGAGCGCGTGACCCTCGAGGAGGGGCTTCGGGCCGGCGAGCCCTTTGTGACGTTCTTCGATCCGTCGTCCCTGGAGCGGACTCTCGGGGACTTCGGGTTCGGGGGGGTCGTGCACATGGGGCACGCGGAGATCAATGCCCGGTACTTCGAGGGACGCGCCGACGCCCTGAGGGTCGGCAGCCTCGCCGATCTCGTGAGCGCGCGGGTCTGAAGCGGCATGGCATTGCGATGATCGCCGCATCCGCGGACCCCCGCACCGATCTCAAGGGGATGACCCTGCCCGAGCTGGAGGGGTTCTTCGCCCGGTCCGGGAAGGAGAGGTACCGGGCGCGGCAGGTCTCCCGCTGGATCTACCAGCGGCACGCGGAGACCTTCCGGGCGATGACGGACCTCTCTCTCGAGTTCCGCCGGGAGCTGGAGCGGACGTGCCGCATCGCGGTCCCCGCCGTGGCCCGGGAGCAGCTCTCCGTCGACGGCACGGAGAAGTACCTGTTCCGCCTGGATGACGGCGAGACGGTCGAGAGCGTCCTCATCCCGGACGGCGAGCGCCGCACGCTCTGCATCTCCTCGCAGGTGGGCTGCGCGCTCCGGTGCGGGTTCTGCGCCACCGGGGCGATGGGGTTCCGCCGGAACATGACGTCGTCCGAGATCATCCACCAGGTCTGCTTCGCGGCAAGCCGCCTCGAGGTCCGCGGCGCGGCGCTGTCGAACGTCGTCTTCATGGGAATGGGAGAGCCGCTGGAGAACGCGGCCGAGGTGTCGCGGACCGTCGACATCCTCCTCTCGCAGTTCGGGTTCGGGCTGTCGGGGAAGCGGGTGACGGTGTCCACCGCGGGGGTCGTCCCGGCGATGCTCGCGTTGGCGGAGAGGTACCCGGTGAGCTTCGCCGTCTCCGTGAACGCGCCCCGCGACGACCTCCGGTCCGCGCTGATGCCGATCAACCGGAGGTACCCGCTCGGGGAGCTCGTCCGGGCGATCCGGACGATCCCGCTCCAGAGCGGGCGGAAGGTGACGGCGGAGTACGTGCTCCTGGCGGGGGTCAACGACTCGCCGCAGGACGCGCGGGACCTGGCGCGGCTTCTCAAGGGTGCGCGCGTCAAGGTCAACCTCATTCCCTTCAACGCCCACGAGTGCGGCGACTACCGGTCTCCCGCCGCCGAAGTCGCGGATCGGTTCCGGGACATCCTGCTGACCGCCGGGATCCAGGCGATCATCCGGGCGCAGCGCGGCGCGGACATCGCCGCCGCGTGCGGGCAGCTCCGCGGCGTACCCGGGGGAAAAAGGCCTTGAGCCCGGCGCGGGTTGCACCTTACATTAAGGAATCAGGTTGAAGTCGCGGGGACGGAGGGGCGATAAGCGACACATGGGGGACATCCTCGGGGTCATCGGCGGTTCCGGACTCTACGAGATGGAGGGGATGACGAACGTCCGGCGCGTGACGGTGCGCACCCCGTTCGGAGACCCGTCGGACGCCCTCGTGGTGGGGGAGATCGCGGGCAGGACGCTTGCCTTCCTGCCCCGTCACGGCCGCGGTCACCGGATCCCGCCGTCCCAGATCAACTACCGCGCCAACATCTACGCGCTCAAGAAGATCGGGGCCCGGTGGATCCTCTCGATCTCCGCCGTGGGCAGCATGAAGGAGAGCATCCGCCCCGGCGACATCGTCGTCGTGGACCAGTTCTACGACCACACGAGGTTCCGGCCCGGCACGTTCTTCTCCGACGGGATCGTCGGGCACATCATGTTCGCGGATCCGGTCTGCCCGTGCCTCCTGGACCTCGCCCACGCGTCGGCGAAGAAGATCCTGCGGCGGGCCCACCGCGGCGGGACGTACCTCTGCATGGAGGGGCCGGCGTTCTCGACCCGCGCCGAGTCGAACATCTACCGGAAATGGGGCGTCGACGTGATCGGGATGACGAACATGCCCGAGGCGAAGCTCGCGCGCGAGGCGGAGCTGTGCTACGCCACGCTCGCGCTGGCGACCGACTACGACTGTTGGCACGAGTCGGAGGAGGACGTGACGATCGGCGCGGTCCTCGCCATCATCAGGCGGAACGTGGAGAACTCGAAACGGATCATCCGGGAGATCGCCAAGGGGCTTCCCGGGAAGGGAGAATGCACGTGCGCCTCCGCGCTCCAGCACGCGATCATCACCGACCGCCGGAAGATTCCGGCCGCCGCGAGGAAGCGGCTCGCGCTCCTCGTCGGGAAGTACCTGTGACGTTGCGCGCCTGCCGGGTCCTTCTCGCGGCCGCGCTCGTCGCCGGGTGCGCCTCCACCACGCCGAACATGCGGACCGAGGCGAAGGCGCGGATGGAGATGGGAGTCAACTATCTCCGGCAGAACAACTCGCCCGCGGCGATGAAGGAGCTCACGCGGGCCGAGGAGCTCGACCCCGACAACCCGGAGATCGCCATGGTCCTCGGCCTGGCCTACCAGGCGCGCGGCGACTACAAGAAGGCGGAGAAGTATCTTCGCCGGGCGATCGACATCAAGCCCGACTATTCCGAGGCGCACAACAACCTCGGCTACCTCATGAGCCTGCGCGGCCGCAGCAAGGAGGCGATCCGCGAGTACGAGACGGCGGTCCGGAACGTCCTGTACCAGACGCCGGAGGTCGGATACACGAACATGGCGGAGGAGTACCGCCGGCTGAAGGATCCGAAGAAGGCCGAGGAGATGTACCGCAGGGCGATCTCCTTCAACGCCGGCTACCCGGCGGCCTACCGGGGGCTCGCGACCCTGCAGACGGAGAACAACCTGTGGAGCGACGCGGCGAAGACGCTCGGCCAGTGCACGGCGTCGGCCCCGGAGTTCTGGCCCTGCTGGATGGATCTCGGCAGCGTGCAGCTGCGGCTCGGGAAGAACAACGAGGCCCAGGCCTCCTTCCGGCAGGTGCTGTCGGGGTCGACGGACCCCGCCCTGCGCGCGAAGGCGGCGGAGTACGTCAACCTCCTGCAACGCCGCTCGAGGTGAAAGGGACAGTGGGCGCCGGCGAATCGTGGAAGAAGAAACGGGAGGCGATGGGCAAATCCGTCGACGAGATGTCGCGCGAGCTCCGCGTCGGCGCGAAATACATCCGCGCCATCGAGGACGGGCGGTGGGACGGATGGCCGGTCCGCGTGTTCTCGGCGGGATTCATCCGGGCCTACGCCCGGAAGCTCTCGATGGACCCGGAGCCGGTCCTTTCGGAATATTACCGCTTCGTGGACAAGAAGGCCGATGCGGAGCCGCCGCTCCAGGTGCGGCCCGAGTGGCTGGAGCGCGAGAAGGAGCGGGGAAGCCGCAGGACGATCTACACGGGCGCGGCGGCCGCCGTCCTTCTCGTCGGCATCCTGGTCGCGTGGTACTCCACGAGGTTCGCGCCGCGGCCGCCGCGGGCCCCGCAGCTCCCGGCGGCGACCGCGCCGTCCGCCCCCGCCGCCGGGCACGTCGCGGCGGAGCCCGGGGGCCCCGCGCCCGGCGAGGCCGGCGGAAACGCGGCGAGTGCGGGACCGCCGCAGGCGGCCGGCGCGATGACGCGCGTCGCCGGGGCGGGACCGGCGGGCGGCGAGCCGGTTCCGGGCGCGCCGGCGGCAGCGGCCGGCCCGGCCGCCGGGTCCTACAAGCTCTTCCTGGACGCGAAGGAGACGACGTGGGTCCTCTATGCCCGGGACGACGAGGAGCCGACCGACGTGATTCTCCAGCCCGGGGACCGGTTCAGCATCGAGGCGCAGAGGAAGCTCTACCTGAAGATCGGCAACGCCGGCGGCGTGCAGGCGACCCTCAACGGAAAGCCCCTGCCCCCCTTCGGAGAGGCGGGGAAGGTCGCGGTGTATCAACTCGGCCCGCACTGAGGGATATCCGCGCGGGCGGAGGCCGGCGGCGGCGTCGACGCAGGCGGCGCCCCGTGTCTTCCGCGCATCCCGCGCGTTCCTCGTCCGCGCCCAGGACATGGGGGAGGCGGACCGGAGGGCCGTCTTCTTCACGGAAAGCTTCGGCCTCCTGGCGGCGGCGGCCAGGTCCGCCCGCAGGAGCCGGAAACGGTTCGGCGGAAGCCTGCAGAAATTCCTGCTCCTCGACATCGCCTGGACCGAACGCGGCGGCGGGCTTGCGGTCCTCACGTCGGCTTCGCTCGTCGAGTCGTACTGGGACATCGTGGAGGGGTGGGACAAGGTCCGGTACGGGGACTACGTCCTGGAGCTGGCGTCCGGCCTGTTTCCGCAGCCGGGCCCGAAGCCCAGGGCGTTCGCGCTTCTCCTCCGGTTCCTCGCGGCGTTGTCGTCCGGCGAGAGGCCGGAGTCGGTGGCGCGGAAAGCGGAAGGCGCGTTCCTGTCGCTGGGCGGGTGGGGGCCCGCCCTGGCGTCGTGCCGCCAATGCGGCCGCGAAACGGAAGCGGCGCCGGCGGAGAAGGGCGCGGAACGGCCCCGTTTCCGCTTCCAGCCGTCGGAAGGGGGCCTTCGTTGCGGCGAGTGCGCCCCGTCCGGGGGCGGCGGGGTGCTCCTCTCTCCCGGCGCGATCCGAACGTGGCGGGCCATCCAGAACGCTTCCCCGGCCGCGCTGGGGCGGCTCCGGATTCAAGAATAGACTCCTGAATCCGGAGCCGCGCTGGGGCGGCTCCGGATTCAGGAGTCTATTCTTGAGGAATTAAGGTACGTTATGCCAGAATACCTCGAGTGGTGCCTTGGGAAGCGGCTCAAGAGCATCGCGCCCGACGCTTCCGGTCCGAAGCGGTAAAACCCCTGTATTTATAGAGATATATCTTGACAGTGCGTTCCCGGGGATGATATGTAACCGTATCACGCCACAACGGGAGGCCGCCGTGTATTTCCAGGACCTGGTTCTCGCCCTGCAGCGTTTCTGGGCGGACAAAGGGTGCGTGATCCACCAGCCATACGACATCGAGGTCGGCGCGGGAACGTTCAACCCGGCGACTTTCCTGAGGTCTCTCGGGCCCGAACCGTGGAACACGGCGTACGTCGAGCCGTCCCGGCGTCCCACCGACGGCCGGTACGGGGAAAACCCGAATCGCCTCCAGCATTACTACCAGTACCAGGTGATCATGAAGCCGTGCCCCTACGACTACGTGGAGCTGTACCTCGACTCCCTCAAGGCGGTCGGCATCGACCCGATGAAGCACGACATCCGGTTCGTCGAGGACGACTGGGAATCGCCCACGCTCGGCGCCTGGGGGCTCGGCTGGGAAGTGTGGCTCGACGGCATGGAGATCACCCAGTTCACCTACTTCCAGCAGTGCGGCGGAATCGACCTCAAGCCCGTGTCGGGCGAGATCACCTACGGCATCGAGCGGATCGCGATGTACCTCCAGAACGTTGACAACGTGTTCAACCTCAAGTGGGTCGGGGACGTCACGTACGGCGACGTGCACCACCGCGGCGAGGTCGAGTGGTCGAAGTACAACTTCGAGAAGGCCGACATCCCGATGCTCTTTTCCCTGTTCAACACCTACGAGAAGGAGTGCCACCGGCTGATCGGCGAGAATCTGGTCCTGCCCGCGTACGACTACTGCCTCAAGTGCTCCCACACGTTCAACATGCTCGATGCCCGCGGGGCGATCTCGGTCACGGAGCGAACCTCCTACATCGGCAGGGTGCGCAACCTGGCGCGCCTCTGCGCGACGGGGTACCTGAAGTCCCGCGAGGAGCTCGGATTTCCGCTCCTGAAGAAGTTCTCCGGCTGACAATTCCTGCGCGACAAAGAAGGGGCGACATGGAACGCGACTACTTGTTGGAGATCGGGTGCGAGGAGATCCCGGCGGGCTTCGTCGGACCCGCCCTCTGGTTCGGCGGGCAGCAGTTCGCCGAGGTGCTGAAGAAGGCGCGGCTTTCGTTCGACCGGGTGGACATCTACGGGACTCCCCGCCGGCTGGCCTACGTCGTGCGGAAGCTTTCGGACCGGCAGAAGGCCTCCGAGGAGACGGTCCTCGGTCCTCCCAAGGCCGTCGGGTACGACGCGCAGGGCAAGCCGACGAGGGCGGCCGAGGGGTTCGCGAAGGCGCAGGGGATCGACGTTTCGGCGCTGCGCCTGTTCACGACCGACCGCGGCGAGTACCTGGGCTACGTGCGGGAAGAGGCGGCGCGGCCGGTGGCCGAGATCCTTCCGCACCTCGTGGCGGACTGGATTCCGACGATTCCCTTCAAGAAGTCGATGCGCTGGGCCGACCTGGACGTCCGGTTCGCCCGCCCCGTGCACTGGATCGTCTCGCTCCACGGCGAGCGGGTCCTCCCCTTCACGTTCGGGAACGTGACCGCCGGGAACACAACGTACGGCCACCGGTTCATGGCGCCCGGGCCGATCGTCCTGAAGAGGACGGAGGATTACTTCGACGCCCTGTCGCGCGCCCACGTCTTCGTCGACCTCGAGGTCCGCAAGGAGAAGATCCGGGCCGGCATCCAGGAGGTGGAGAAGACGATCGGGATGAAGTGGGTGACCGACGAGCCCCTCGTGGAGACCGTGGCCAACCTCGTGGAGGAGCCGGTCATCCTCATGGGGCGCTTCGAGGAGAAGTACCTCGCGCTGCCGCGCGAGATCCTCGTCACCTCCATGCGGAACAACCAGAAATATTTCGTCTTCGAGGACGCCGGCGGGAAGCTCTTCCCCGGGTTCGCCTTCGCCTCGAACATGATCGTCCCCGACACGCGGGTCGTGGTGGCCGGGAACGAGCGGGTCATCCGCGCCCGGCTCTCCGACGCGGAGTTCTACTACCAGGATGACCTGGCGAGGCCCCTGTTCGAGCGCGCCCAGAAGCTGAAGAATGTCCTGTTCCAGGCCGACCTGGGGATGTACTGGGAAAAGGTGGAGCGGATGGCCGAAGTGGCGGCGTACGTCGCGTCCTTCGGCTTCCCCGCCAAGGCCGAGGACTGCCGCCGCGCGGCGATCCTGTCGAAGGCCGACCTGACCACCGGCGTGGTCAAGGAGTTCCCCGAGCTGCAGGGCGTGATGGGGCGCGACTATGCCCGCAGGACGGGGGAGAAGGAGGAAGTCGCCCGGGCCGTCTACGAGCACTACCTCCCCAAGGGACAGTCGGACGACCTCCCCGCGACGGACATCGGGGCGGCGGTCTCCATCGCCGACAAGATCGACATGGTGTGCGGCTGCTTCGGCGTCGGCCTCATCCCGACCGGGACCGCCGACCCGTACGGCCTTCGGCGGCATACGCTGGGGATCCTGTCCATCCTCGAGGGGCGGGGCCTGAGGATCCCCATCGAGGGGCTCGTCGACAAGTCCCTGGGGACGCTGGCCGGGAAGCTGAAGAGCCCGGCCGCCGAGATCCGGAAGAAGGCGATGGACTTCGTCGCGGCCCGTCTCGAGAACCTGTGGACCTCCCGGGGCACCCCGGGCGACCTCGTCGCCGCGGTCATCGCGGCGGGGCTCACGGACGTGCCGGACATGCAGGCCAAGCTCGACGCCCTCGTCGCCTTCCGCTCGGACGCCGCGTTCGAGCCCCTCGCCGAAGTCTTCAAGCGGGCCATCAACATCACGAAGGCGTACAAGGGGCCGTCCACCGTGTCGGAGGCGCTCTTCGAGCACGAGGAGGAACGGGTGCTCCACAAGGCCGTCGCGGGCGTGTCGGGGCGGGTCGCCGGGGCCGCGAGCAGCGGGAAGTACGCCGAGGCCTTCCGGGAGATGGCGCGGCTCCAGCCGCTCGTCTCGGCGTTCTTCGACAAGGTTCTCGTGATGGCCCGGGATGAGCAGGTGAAAAACAACCGGCTGGCGCTTCTGTCGAACCTGTCGGGACTCTTCGCCTCGGTGGCGGACTTCTCGCGCGTGTCCGCCGGCCAGCCGAAATCAAACTGAATCGGAGGACACGATCGATGGCCGCCAAGCGGGTCTATTTCTTCGGTGGGGGCAAGGCGGAAGGGCACGGGACGATGAAGGATGTCCTCGGGGGAAAGGGGGCCGGCCTCGCCGAGATGACGAACCTCGGCATTCCCGTCCCGCCGGGTTTTACCGTCGCCACCGAGGTGTGCAACCTCTACTACAGGAACCGGGGCAAGGTCCCGCCCGACATCAACCGGGAGATCGCGCCCCACCTGGCGAAGCTGCAGCGCCTGACGGGCAAGAAGTTCGGCGACCCGAAGAACCCGCTCCTCGTCTCGGTGCGCTCGGGCGCCAAGTTCTCGATGCCCGGGATGATGGACACGATCCTCAACCTGGGGCTGAACGACCGGACGGTCGAGGGGCTGGCCCAGCGGACGAAGAACCCGCGGTTCGCGTACGATTCGTACCGCCGGTTCATCATGATGTTCTCCGACGTCGTGCTCGGGATCGACAAGGAGAACTTCGAGCACCTCTTCGACGCGAGGAAGCGGGAGCGCGCGGTGGCCCTGGATATCGACCTCGGGGCGGCCGACCTGAAGGACCTGTGCGGCAGGTTCAAGGGCCTCGTGAAGGAGCGGAGCGGGAAGGAATTTCCCCAGGACCCGATGGTCCAGCTGACGATGGCCCGCGACGCGGTCTTCCGGTCCTGGAACAACGACCGGGCCAAGTACTACCGGAAGCAGAACGGCATCCCGGACGACATCGGCACGGCGGTCAACGTGCAGGCGATGGTCTTCGGCAACATGGGCGACGACTGCGCGACCGGCGTCGGGTTCACGCGGAACCCCGCCACGGGGGCGGCCGAATTCTACGGCGAGTACCTCGTCAACGCCCAGGGCGAGGACGTGGTCGCGGGGATCCGGACCCCGCACCACATCACGGACATGAAGAAGGAGATGCCGGGGGTGTTCAACCAGCTCGTCCGGATCACGACGAAGCTCGAGAAGCACTACAGGGACGTCCAGGACTTCGAGTTCACCGTCGAGGGCGGCAAGCTCTTCATGCTCCAGACGCGGAACGGGAAGAGGACCGCGGCGGCGGCCGTGAAGATCGCGACCGACATGGTGAAGGAGAAGCTGATCACGAAGGAAGACGCGCTGATGCGGATCGAGGCGGCCCAGATCGACCAGCTGCTCCACCCCGTCATCGACGCGAAGGCCAAGGTCGAGATCATCGCGAAGGGGCTTCCCGCGTCTCCCGGGGCGGCGACCGGCGCCGTCGTGTTCCATGCGGACCGCGCGGTCGAGCTCGCGTCCGCCGGCAAGGCGGTGATCCTGGTCCGCAAGGAGACGAGCCCCGACGACATCCACGGGATGGACGTGTCGCGGGGGATCCTGACCGCCAAGGGAGGGATGACGTCCCACGCGGCGGTGGTGGCCCGCCAGATGGGCAAGGTCTGCGTCGCCGGCTGCGAGGCGCTCGACGTGGACGAGGCGACGAGCCGGTTCGTGGCGGGGGGGCGCGTCGTCCGGGAAGGGGACTTCATCTCGCTGAACGGCAGCACCGGCGACGTCATCCTGGGCGAGGTCCCGCTCATCGCCCCGAAGATGACCGGGGCCTTCGGGACGCTGATGTCGTGGGCCGACGCGATCCGGCGGCTGAGGGTCCGGGCCAACGCCGACACGCCGCGCGACGCCAACACGGCGCGGGGCTTCGGCGCCGAGGGGATCGGCCTCTGCCGGACGGAGCACATGTTCTTCGCCGAGGACCGGATCCCGATCATGCAGGAGATGATCCTCGCCCGGACCCGCGAGGACCGGGAAAAGGCGCTCGAGAAGCTCCTCCCGATGCAGCGCGAGGATTTCAAGGGGCTCTACCGCGCGATGAAGGGATACCCGGTGACCATCCGGCTCCTGGATCCGCCGCTCCACGAGTTCCTTCCGAAGCGCGAGGAGCTGATGGTCGAGGTCACCAAGCTGGAGCTCATCCACGCCGACCGCTCGATCATCGAGGAGAAGAAGCGGCTCCTCGAGCGCGTCGAGGAGCTTCACGAGTTCAACCCGATGCTGGGGCTGCGCGGATGCCGCCTCGGGATCTACTACCCGGAGATCAGCCGGATGCAGGCGCGCGCCATCTTCGAGGCCGCGTGCGAGGTGACGCGGGAAGGGATCCGGGTGCAGCCCGAGGTGATGATCCCGCTCGTGAGCATGCTCAAGGAGATGAAGGCCCAGAAGGACATCATCGTCGCCGCGGCCGAGGAGACGATGAAGCGGTACAGGAAGAAGTTCCCGTTCACGGTCGGGACGATGATCGAGCTGCCCCGGGCGGCCGTGACGGCGGACGAGATCGCGAAGGAGGCGGAGTTCTTCTCGTTCGGGACGAACGACCTGACCCAGACGACCTTCGGCTTCTCGCGGGACGACTCGGGCAAGTTCATCCAGTACTACCTGAACCGCTCCGAGCTGTGCCCGCAGTGCGGCAGCAAGCTCGAGAAGGACCTCTCGTGCGCCGTGTGCAAGGTCACGTACCCGCGTCGCACCGAGAACATCCTCGACGGCGACGTCTTCGCCACGCTCGACCAGGACGGCGTCGGCCAGCTGGTCGAGATGGGCGTGCGGAAGGGGAGGGCGACGCGCCCGAATCTCAAGGTCGGGATCTGCGGCGAGCACGGCGGCGATCCCCGGTCCGTGGACTTCTGCCACCGGGTCGGGCTCGACTACGTGTCCTGCTCGCCCTACCGGGTGCCGATCGCCCGCCTGGCGGCCGCGCAGGCGGCCATCCGGGAGAAGGGCGCGGCGACCAGGAAGAGGAAATAGGAGGGTTTGCCGACAACGGCGGTTTGAGGCGGCGACCCCGGAGGGGGCCGCCGCCATTTTTTTCTTTACTTTCCCCCCGGGACACCATATATTGGGTCCGGCGCCGAAAACGTATACATCATGTTGATGTTTTGGCGGAATTCCGCCGGGGTCTGCCTGGGGGACGATGAAGCTCAAGAAGCTCGAGCTGTTCGGGTTCAAATCCTTCTACGACAAGACGAGTTTCGACTTCTCCGACGGGATCACCGCGATCGTGGGCCCCAACGGGTGCGGCAAGTCGAACATCGTCGACGCCATCCGGTGGGTGCTCGGCGAGCACGCCCCCTCCTATCTCCGGAGCAAGGCGCTCGAGGACGTCATCTTCGCCGGGTCGGACGCCGCCGGCCCGCTCGGGATGGCCGAGGTCGCGCTGACGTTCTCCAACGAGGACGGGATCGCCCCGCCGGGATACGAGTCGTACGCCGAGATCCAGGTCGCCCGCAGGACGTTCCGCGACGGCGAGAGCGAATTCTTCATCAACAAGGTCCCGTGCCGCCTCAAGGACATCGCCGAGCTGTTCCTCGACACCGGGGCCGGCGCGCGCGGCTACGCCATCATCGAGCAGGGCAAGATCATGACGATCGTCAACGCCCGGCCCGAGGAGAAGCGGCTGATCATCGAGGAGGCCGCCGGGGTCGCCAAGTTCCGGGTCCGCAGGAAGGAGGCGGAACGGAAGATGGAGAACACCCGGCAGAACCTCGCCCGGGTGCGGGACATCCTCGACGAGGTGCGGCGCCAGCTCGGCAGCATCGAGCGGCAGGTCCGCAAGGCGGAGAAATACAAGGCCCTGCGGGACGAGCTGCGGTCGCTCGACCTCCGGATCGCCGCGGCGCGGCACCGCGCGCTGTCGGAGGAGCGCGCCCGCGCCGCCTCGGAGCTGGCGTCCGTGGAGGAGGCGCTCGTCGAGGTCCGCGCGGAACTCGCCCGGGTCGAGGCCGGCCGCGAAACGGAGACGGCGCGGCTGACCGAGGCCGAGGCCGTGCTCGCCGGCCTGCGCTCCGGCCACGCGGCGCTGAAGGAGGAGATCGCGCGGCGGCAGGCGGAGTGGGAGGGGAAGGGGCGCGAGGAACGGCAGCTGCGCGACATGGTCGCCGAGGCGGCGGCCGAGATCGCGTTTCTGGAGGGGGAGATCCGCGACCTGGAGCAGCGCATCCGGGAGGCCGAGGACGGCGGCCGGCGGCGGAGCGCGGAGCTGGCCGCGGCCAGGGAGAGGCTGTCGGCGCTCGCGGCGGCGGCGGACGAGGCGCGCGCGGAGCACGTTCGCGTCCAGTCGCTGTCGGACCAGGCGAAGTCCGACCTCATGGTGCGCGTGTCGCTTCACTCCAACGCCCGCTCGGGCGCCGACTCGCTGCAGCGGATGATCGAGGACGGCGCGCGCGCCGTCGCCCGGCACGAGGAGCGGGTCGCGGACGCGGGCGCGGCGGCCGCGAGGTGCGAAGCGGAACACGCCGGGGCAATCGCCGAGGAGGCGGCGGCGCGCGAGGTCCTCGCCGGGGCCGGGACGGCGTGGGGCGAGGCGGACGCCGCGCTCGGCGCGGTCGCGACGCGGCTCGAGACGGTGACCGCCGACCGGCTGAAGGCCGAGGCAACCCTCGGCGCGGCGAAGTCCCGCCTTTCGGCGCTCTCCAAGGTCTACGAGGCGCGCGACTGGACGTCGTCGGGAGTGCGCGCGGTGCTCCACCATTTCGCCTCCGCGGAGCGGGCGGCGGGCGGCGGGGAGCGGGGGATCTACGGCGTCGTCGGCGATCTGATCGAGACCGATCCCCTTTACGAGCGGGCGGTGGAGGCGATTCTCGGCGAGCGGATCCAGTCGGTCGTCGTTCGCGACCAGAGCGAGGGACTGTCCGCGATCCGGTTCCTCAAGACGAGCCGCGAGGGGCGCGGGGCGTTCATGCCGGTGGCGCTGAGGACGCGGGGCGAGGCGCCGGCGTATCTCGGCGAGGACGGCGTGATTGCGCCGCTGACCGACGTCGTGCGGGCGCCCGTCGAATGCGGCGAGGCCGTGCGGGGACTCCTGGGGGGAACGCTCCTCGTGCGGGATCTCGACTGCGCGGTTCGCCTCTGGAACCGGAACGGGGTCTGGAACTCCTATGTCACCCTCGACGGCGACGTGGTCAGCGCCGACGGCACCCTCGTGGGCGGCGCCCAGGAGCAGTCCGAGTCGCGCATCCTCGGGATCAAGCGGGAGATCCGCGAGCTGGAGAAGGAGATCGCGGCCGTCTCGTCGGAGACGTCCCGGCTCGCGGCGGAGGAGGAGCATGCCCGCGCCAGCCGCGCCGCGCTCGAGGCGCGCCGGGCGGAGCTGTTCGCGAGGCGCGAGGAGGCGTCCGCGTCGCATGCGCGGGCCGAGCAGCGGCGGGCCGTCGTCGAGCTCTCCGTGTCGCAGGCGCGCGCAGCCGTGGACGCCCTCTCCGGGGAGCGCGATTATCTCCGCGGGGAGGTCGAGCGGATGACCGCGGAGCTCGGCGTCACCGAGACCGCCGCCCGGGAGACCGAGCAGGCGCGCGGGGAGGAGGAGGCGCGCGTCCAGGCGCTCGCCGCCCTGCTCGAGGAGAAGCGCGCGGCGATGGAGTCCGCCCGCGACGCGCTCCACGCGGCCGAAATCGAGCGCGCGGCGATGGAAGAGAAGGACCGGTCGGAGCGCACGATCCGGGGCGGGCTGGCCGAAGCCCTCGGGGGGAAGCGGTCCGTCGTCGAGGACCGCCGCAGGCGGAGAGCCGCGCACGAGGACAGGGCCGCCGCGCTCGCCGGGGAGGTCGCGTCGGGCCGCGACGGGCTCGAGGCCGCCGCCTCCGAGCTGGCGCGGAGGCAGGGGGAGATCGACCTCCGGCTCGGCGAGGCGGCCGAGGTGTCCGCCGCGCTCGCCGCCATCGACGGGACGCTCAAGGAGGCGCGCCGGCGGGAGGGCGAGGCCGCGGCGCGCCTTGCCGACCTGCGCCTCGAGGCGCAGAGGATCGAGATGGACCTCGCCCACCTCGACGCCGGCCTCTACCAGAGGTACGAAGTCCGGCCGGCGGATCTTCCCGCGCAGGACGAGGAAGCCGACGGCGACGCCGGGGCGCGCGAGGCCCGTGCGGGCGAGATCCGGGCGCGGATGGCGGCGATCGGCGACGTCAACCTCGCCGCGATCGAGGAGCACCGGGAGCTCGCGGACCGGCACGCGTTCCTCTCGTCCCAGAAGGAGGACCTCGAGAAGTCGCTCGACGACCTGACGAAGGCGATCCACCGGATCAACCGGGCGACGCGCGAGCGGTTCTCCGAGGCGTTCGCGAACATCGACGCGAAGTTCCAGGAGGTCTTCCCGAAGCTGTTCCTCGGCGGGCGCGCCCACCTGAAGCTCCTGGACGAGCAGAACCTCCTCGAGAGCGGCGTCGAGATCGTCGCCTCGCCGCCCGGGAAGAAGCTCCAGTCCCTCAGCCTCCTCTCCGGCGGCGAGAAGGCGCTGACCGCCATCAGCCTCATCTTCTCGATCTTTCTCGTCAAGCCGTCGCCGTTCTGCCTCCTCGACGAGGCGGACGCCCCGCTCGACGACGCGAACATCGACCGCTTCAACTCGCTGGTCCGCGAGATGTCCGCGCGGTACCAGTTCCTCCTCATCACGCACAACAAGAGGACGATGGAGCTGGCGGACGCCATCTACGGCATCACGATGGAGAAGCCGGGGGTCTCCAAGGTCGTCTCCGTCCGGTTCCAGGCCTGACGCGGGTTTTCGCTTGTCCGGCGGCTCCTTCTTCTCCCGCCTGAAGGACGGGCTCTCGAAGACGCGGGAGCTCCTCGCGATGAACGTGGGGGCGATCGCGCGCGGCGTGGGCCCCGTGGACGAGACCGTCCTCGCCGAGCTGGAGGAGGCGCTCATTCTGGCGGACGCCGGCGCCGCGCTGGCGGGCGAGTACGCGGAGGCGCTCCGGGCGAAGTGGCGCCGGGGCGAGCTGCCGGACGCGGGGGCGCTGCGGGCCGAGCTGAAGCGGATGGTGGCGGAGACGCTGTCGCCCCGGATGGTCCCGCTCGCCGTCGTCCCGCCGTACCCCTTCGTCATCCTGGTCGTCGGCGTCAACGGCGTCGGGAAGACGACCACCATCGGGAAGATCGCCCATCGGCTCAAGTCGGAGGGGCACCCGGTCCTCGTCGCCGCCGCGGACACCTTCCGCGCCGCGGCGATCGGCCAGCTCCGGATCTGGGCGGACCGCGCCGGGGCCGACATCGTGCAGCACCAGGAGGGGGCCGACGCGTCGGCCGTCGCCTTCGACGCGATCCGCGCGGCGAAGACCCGCGGGGCGCACGCCGTCCTCATCGACACCGCCGGGCGGCTTCACACGAAGGCGCACCTCATGGAGGAGGTGCGCAAGGTCGCCCGCGTGGTGGGGCGGGAAATGCCCGGGGCGCCGCACGAGGTCCTCCTCGTCCTCGACGCGACGAACGGGCGCAACGCCATCGCCCAGGCGAAGACGTTCCGCGAATTCACCGGCGTGACGGGCCTCGTCCTCACGAAGCTCGACGGCACCGCGAAGGGCGGCGTGGTCCTCTCGGTGACGCGGGAGGTCGACGCGCCGATACGGTTCATCGGCGTCGGCGAGTCGGCGGACGACCTCCGTCCGTTCGACGCCGAGGCGTTCGCCGAGGCCCTCGTCTGAGCGCCCGGGGCGACCTCGAGGTCCACCGGCCGTGATGGACCTTCTCTTCATCCAGGTCATCGGGGGCGTCTTTCTCCTGCTGTACGGGGTGCGCCTCACGGGCCAGGGATTCGAGCTGGCGTTCGGGGCGCGCCTGAGGGGTCTCTGGTCGGCGCCGGGCGGGCGGCTCCGGGCGCTCGCCGCGGGCGCCCTGGGGGCCGGCCTCGTGCAGAGCTCGGGGGCCGTGGTCACCCTCCTCATCTCCTTCGCCGAGATCGCGCCCCTGCCGCTCGCCCAGTCGCTCGCGGCGGTGCTCGGCGCGGACCTCGGGAGCACGCTGACCATCCAGGTCCTGTCGTTCCGCATCTACCAGTACGCCCTCCTCGTCCTCTCCGCCGGCGTCGCCGTGCACCTGTGGGGCAGGCGGGGGAGCGTCCGGGCGGCCGGCCAGGGAATCCTCGGGTTCGGCTTCATGCTGCTCGCCCTCAAGTTCCTGTCCGGGGCGGCCAACGAGATCGCGGCGATTCCCAGCCTCCGCCTCCTGATCCACGACCTGGGCGGCGCCCCGCTCGTGTCCTTCTTCTGGGGCGTCGCCCTGAGCGCCCTCTTCCAGAGCGGGACGGCGGTGCTCGTCCTGCTGATCGCGTTCGCCCACCAGGGGCTGATGCCGCTTCCGGCCGTGCTGCCGTTCGTTCTGGGGGCCAACGTCGGGGGATCGTCCGTCGCGTTCGTCGCGACGTCGGGTCTCGCGTCGGAGGGAAAGCGCGTGGCCTGGGGGCACGTCCTGACGAAGACGGCCGGGGCCCTCGTCTTCCTGCCGTTCATCCCGGCGGCCCGGGAGATCCTCTCGGCGGCGTCCCCGGCTCCCTCCCGTCTCGTCGCCAACGCCCACACGCTGTTCAACCTGACCCTCGCGCTGATCGTCTTCCCGTTCCTCCCCCGGGTGGCGGCGCTCCTCGAAAGGACGTTCCCGGAGAAGGCTGTCGCCAGCCCCGCCTGGAAGCCGGTCTACCTGGACCGGGAGCACGTGCCGGTGGCGGGGGCGGCCCTGGGGCAGGTCGCGCGGGAGATCATCCGGATCGCCGACATGATCCAGGAGATGCAGGAGATGGCCCTCGACGCGATCCGGAGAGGGGGCGAGGAGATCGCCGACCGGATCGCCCGGGCGGACGACGACGTGGACCGTCTCACCCGGGAGATCAAGGTGTTTCTCGCGGCCCTCGGGGAGGGGGCGCTCGACGCGGAGCAGACCCGCCGCGCCACGGCATACATCGCGATCGTCACGGACCTCGAGAACATCGGCGACTCCATCGACAAGACGCTCGGCGAGCACGTGCGGCGCCTGGCCGAGCGGAGCCACCGGTTCTCCGAGGACGGTACGAAGGACCTGGCGTCCTTCATCCTCGAGGTGAGGACGATGTACAGCGAGGCGGTCTCCGCCTTCGTGACGCGGGACCGGAAGGCCGCCGAGATCGTCATCGCGAGGAAGAAGATCGTGGGGCAGATGGAACGGGACCTCCGCAACGCCCACATCCTCAGGCTCCAGAAGGGGACGCCCGAGTCGCTCGAGTCGAGCGGCGCCCACCTCGACATCCTGTCGGCCTGGAAGGTGATCGCGTCGCACTGCGCGGCGATCGCGTACAACGTTCTCCAGATGGAGGCGTGACCGGGTCCCGGGCGGATGCGGGACAAGGTCCCGCGGGACGGTCGCGACCGCCCCGGCGAGACCCGTTTCGCCGTTGATTCGCCGGTGCCGACGGGATATCGTATTATGTCGATCGGGACGGATCCCGCTCCCGGCCACGGAACGATCAAGGTTCGCCGAAAGGAGACAGCCGCCGTCATGGGGGATGCGCCGTTTGCCGCGATCGAGAGGAAGATCAACGAGCTGGTCGGAATGGTGGCCGCCCTCAGGAAGGAAAAGGAGGATCTGTCCGCCGCCGTTGCGCGCAAGAGTGCGGAGGCGAAGGAACTCGAGCAGCGGGTCGCCGAGCTGACGAAGGAGCGGAACGAGATCAGGAACCGCGTCGAAACGATCCTCTCGCGGCTCGAGAGCATTGAGTTATAGCGCCCCCGCTGTATAATGATGGTGAAAGCGATGGGGAACAGGTTCGACGTCAACATCGCCGGGTACACGCTGACCGTCGTGACCGACAGGTCGGCCGAGCACATGGACCGGCTGGGAGAGCTCCTGAACCAGCGGGTCCGCGAGATCCAGAAATCCGGGGGGACGTCGAACTACCTGCACGTCGTCATGCTGGCGGCGATGAAGCTGGCCGACGAGGTGCTCGAGATGAGGGGGCAGAAGGAGAACGAGGAGGAGCGACTCGAGCGGAAGAGCCGCGACATCCTCGCGGCGCTCGACGAGGCGCTGAAATAGCGGGGCTGCGGGCGGAATGGCCCCTGTTGTTCTCGTGATCGGCGGGAGAGTTTGAGCCAACACTGCGAGAACGGGCGCCCTTCCCGACGGCCGTGTGCAAGCCCCTTCGGTGGGGAAGCCTGAAGCCGTCGTCCAAGGGGGCCCACCTGGTGACAGCCAGGTTCGACTCGAACGCTGACACGGCACGATACAGGGGCCTCCCTGCGGATTTTCAACGGGCGCATGCCTTTGACATAGATCCGGGTGGCGGGAAAGCTTCTTGATGTCTTCTGTTGGCGAATAGGTTAGACCGCAGGACCACCGTGATCGCCGCGAGCGGAGTCGGGCGCAGCGTCCCGACTCCCGCCCTATTCGCGTTCCCGCCTCCATTTGCCCCATCCCGCGCCCGAAAGGTCGTTTCATGCTCGTCGAGCAGCGGAAGGCCAGCCTTCGTCTGACCGAGCGCAGTCGCCTGCGCGCGGCCCCCGATCCCGCCGCAGACCGCGCCGCGCGGAGCCTGTCGGTCCAGGAGCGTTTCCTTTCGGCCTTCCCCCCCCTCCCGGGACGGCGCGTCGCGCTGTACGCGGCCATGCGCGGCGAAGTGGGGACGGACCTGATCAGGAGCCGCTGCCTCGCCGCGGGGGTCCACCTCTACTACCCCCGCGTGATGGACGACGGGGAGCTTTCGTTCTTCCGGCACCGGGAAGGCGACGGCTGGGTCCCGGGTCGCTTCGGGATCCGCGAACCCCGGGCGGTCTCCGGGGACGAGGGCGTTCGCGCCGGGTTCGACGTGGTCGTCGTGCCCGGCCTGGCGTTCGACGCCCGCGGGAGGCGGCTCGGGCAGGGATACGGGTGCTACGACCGCTTTCTTGCCGCCCTCGACGGGTCGGCGGTGACGGTGGGGCTGGCGTTTTCCTGGCAACTCGTGCCCGAGGTTCCCGTGGAGGCATGGGACGTTCCCGTGGATGCGGTCGTGACGGAAGACGGGATCGTCCGGGCGGCCGCCGCGGGGGGCGCGTGAAATAGATGCGGGTCCGAGGAGGCATACTTTGAATATCCATGACATCGTCGTGATCCTGTTGACCGTCCTCGTCGTGGGACTGGCGGCCGCGGTGTCCTTTCTTCTGTCCCGGAAGCGGTCGGCGGAAGACAAGGCGCGCGAGTCGGCCGCCAGGGGCGAGGAGCTGCTCGAGAAGGCGAAGAAGGACGCCGAGAACATCGTCAAGGAGGCCGCCCTCCAGGCGAAGGACTACCAGCTTCAGGTGAAGCTGGATTTCGAGCGGGAGACGCGGGACCGCAAGAACGAGATCAGCCAGCTGGAGAAGCGGCTGCTCCAGAAGGAGGATGCGCTCGACCGGAAGAACGAGACGCTCGAGGCGCGCGCGCAGGAGTTCGGACGCCGGGAGAAGGAGATCGCCGAGAGCGCGCGGAAGATCGAGAAGAGCCAGGCCGATCTCGACGAGGTCCTCCGCGCGGCGCGCGACAACCTCGAGCGCATCGCGGGGGTGACGGCGGAGCAGGCCAAGGCCGAGCTCGTCGAGCTCGTCAGCGACGAAGCCCGGCTCGAGTCCGCGCGGAAGATCCGCGCCATGGACGAGGAATTCAAGGAGGAGGCGGCGCAGAAGGCCCGCAAGATGATCGCGCTCTCGGTCCAGCGGTACGCGGCCGACTACGTGGCCGAACGCGTCGTGACGTCGGTCCCGCTTCCGTCGGAGGAGATGAAGGGCCGCATCATCGGCCGGGAGGGGCGCAACATCCGCGCGTTCGAGGCCGCGACGGGCATCGACATCATCATCGACGACACGCCCGAGGCGGTCATCCTGTCCGGG
Source organism: Gemmatimonadota bacterium (assembly GCA_050257455.1). GTDB lineage: Bacteria > Desulfobacterota > Deferrimicrobia > Deferrimicrobiales > Deferrimicrobiaceae > JBLMWX01. Next base: position 21,276 of record JBLMWX010000211.1, read on the forward strand.
TTCAACCCGGTGCGGCGCGAGGTCGCCCGGATCGCGCTGACGCGTCTGGTCCAGGACGGGCGCATCCACCCGGCGCGGATCGAGGAGACGGTCGAGAAGGTGACCAAGGAGGTGGACGACGTCGTCCGGGAGGCCGGGGAGCAGGCCCTGTTCGACCTGGGCCTTCACGGGCTCCACCCGGAGCTCGTCAAGCTGATCGGGAAGCTGAAGTACAGGACCTCGTACGGGCAGAACATCTACACGCATTCGCTCGAGGTGGCGTTCCTGTGCGGGATGATCGCCTCGGAACTGGGCTTGAACGCCAAGGTGGCCAAGCGCGCCGGGCTGCTCCACGATATCGGCAAGTCCGTGGACCACGAGGTCGAGGGACCGCACGCGCTCATCGGGGCCGACCTCTGCCGGAAGTACGGCGAGTCGGGCCGGGTCGTGCACGCGGTCGCGGCGCACCACGAGGACGAGTCGCCCCACGACGTCCTCCCGATCCTCGTCCAGGCGGCGGACGCCCTCTCCGGGGCGCGGCCGGGTGCGCGGCGCGAGATGCTCGCGAACTACCTCAAGCGCCTGGAGGACCTGGAGAGGATCGCGAAGTCGTTTGCCGGGGTCGAGAAGTCGTACGCGATCCAGGCGGGCCGCGAGGTGCGCATCATCGTCGACAACATGAAGGTGACCGACGACGCGGCGACGATGCTCGCGCGGGACATCGCCAAGAAGGTCGAGACGGAGCTGTCGTACCCCGGCCAGATCCGCGTCACCGTGATCCGGGAGACGCGGGCCGTGGAATACGCCCGGTAGGGACGGTCCCGGAGTGAGACGCGATCGAAGGGTGAGGGGGCCGAAGTTCACGACGAAGGTTGCATGGGGAGAGGGAGGACCTCCGGGACCGTCCCGGTTCACATCGACGACATTCGCGAAGCGTGAGAGGTCCGCGGTCCACGACGGAGGCGGTGTGAGCGACAAGGGATCCGCCATGACCGTCCCGGGAGCCGCGTGATGTGGGTTCTCTTTCTCGGGGACGTCGTGGGCAGCCCCGGCCGCCGCGCGGTCCGGGAATTCCTCGCGGGGATCGCCGCCCGGCGGGACCTGGACCTCGTCGTCGCGAACGCCGAGAACGCCGCGGGCGGCACGGGGATCACCGAGTCGGCCGTCCGCGACCTGTTCGGATCCGGCGTGGATGTCCTGACCGGTGGCAACCATATCTGGGACAAGCGCGAGGGCGTCCCCCTGATCCGCGACGAGGAGAGGATCCTCAGGCCGGCCAACTATCCGCCGGGCGCGGACGGCCGCGGCTGGGGCGTCTTCCGGGGCAGGAGCGGGGCGTCGTATGGCGTGGTGTCGCTCGTCGGGCGGGTGTTCATGGGGGCCTACGACTGTCCCTTCCGGTGGATGGACGACGCCCTCCCCGGGATCCGGAAGAAGGCGGCTGCCGTGATCGTGGATTTCCACGCCGAGGCGACTTCGGAAAAGCGCGCGATGGCGTTCCACCTCGACGGGCGCGTTTCGGCGATCGCCGGGACGCACACGCACGTCCGGACGGGCGACGCCCAGGTCCTGCCGGGCGGGACCGGCTACGTCACGGACGCGGGGATGTGCGGGCCGGTGCGGTCGATCATCGGGATGGAGGCCGGGAGCGTCCTGAGGCGCTTCCTGCTCCAGGTCCCGGCGCGGTTCGAGGTGGCGTCCGGGGAGGCGGAGGTCGCCGGGGTCTTCTTCGACGTCGACCCCGAGTCCGGCGCGTGCCGGGGCGTGGAGCCGCTCGCGATGACAGAAACCCAGATGAGGAGCGCGGAAGAATGGAAGAGGTTCTGACGTCTCTCAAGCGCGGGACCGTCGAGGTCATCACGGAGGAGGAACTCGTCCGGAAGCTGCGCGCCTCCGCGGACGGCGGCCGGCCGCTCCGCGTCAAGGCCGGCTTCGACCCCACCGCGCCCGACCTCCACCTCGGGCACACCGTCCTCATCCAGAAGCTCAAGCATTTCCAGGACGCGGGTCACCAGGTGGTCTTTCTCGTCGGCGACTTCACCGCCATGATCGGCGACCCGACGGGGAAATCGGAGACGCGGAAGCCGCTGACCCGCGAGGACGTGGAGCGGAACGCCGTGACGTACAAGGAGCAGATCTTCAAGATCCTCGACCCGGAGAGGACCGAGGTCCGGTTCAATTCCGAGTGGCTGTCGGCGCTGCCGATCGAGGACATGGTCCGGATCTCCGCCCAGATGACCGTGGCGCGGATGCTCGAGCGCGACGACTTCCGCCGCCGCTACGAGGAGGAGCGGCCGATCTCCATCCACGAGTTCCTGTATCCCCTGTTCCAGGGGTACGATTCCGTGGCGCTGCGCGCGGACGTCGAGTTCGGGGGAACCGACCAGAAGTTCAACCTCCTCGTGGGACGCGACCTCCAGCGCGTGTGGGGGCAGGAGCCGCAGGTCGTCATGACGACGCCGCTTCTCGTGGGCCTCGACGGCGTGAACAAGATGAGCAAGAGCCTCGGGAACTCCGTCGGCATCACGGAAGCCGCCGAGACCGTCTTCGGGAAGATCATGTCGATCTCGGACGAGCTGATGCTCACCTACTACGAGCTCCTCTCGGACGTCACGGTGGCGGAGCTTTCGGCCCTCCGGGCCGGCATCGCGGACGGCTCCCGCCACCCGATGGAGGCGAAGATCGCGCTGGCCCGGGAGATCGCCGCCCGTTTCCACGGCGCGGCGGCGGCGCGGGCCGCCGAAGACGGCTTCCGCAGGCGTTTCTCGAACAAGGAATTCCCCGAGGACGCGCGCCGCGTGAGCGGGGGCGTGCTGGGCGGCAAGAGGGACCTGGCGACGGTGGTCTCGCGCGTGTCGGGCTCCTTCCGCTCGAAGTCCGCGGCCCGCCGGCTCATCGAGCAGGGGGGGCTGGAGGTCAACGGCGTGCGGGCGGAGGACCCCGCGAAGGAGATCGATACCGGGGCCGAGACGCGGCTGAAGATCGGCAAGAAGGAGTTCGTCATCCTGACGGTCGAATAGCCGGCGGCCGGCGCTTTTTTTTCTTGCACTTCACCGGGCGGGCGGGGTATATTTTCCCGTCGCCCGGGACAGGCGACGCGGCCCCGGCGGTTGCCTTGCTGCCGTCCGCTTGGGGATCTCGACGGTCCGCGTTAAAATAAATACAGGGCCGACGATACGCTTGACACGGATTTTCGTGTCTCGTATATTGGTAAGTCCGTCCCGCGTTCCCGGGGCGGGGTTTTCCGTGCGGATCTTTGAAAACTGAACAGGGAATGCGAGGTGCGAACCGGATCTCTGTCTTTTCCGCTTTTTATTCAAGTGGAGAGTTTGATCCTGGCTCAGAACGAACGCTGGCGGCGTGCCTAACACATGCAAGTCGAGCGCGAAAGGGGGGGCAACTCCCCGAGTAGAGCGGCGCACGGGTGAGTAACGCGTGG
>JBLMWX010000212.1:0-16975 GCA_050257455.1 Gemmatimonadota bacterium
TCTCCCTCGCCGGCGCCGAGCAGGTTCGCGAGGTGCTCCTCGAGCGCGATCCCCCCGCGCGGAAGCGCAACGGGAGCAAGCCGGTCGTCGAGCAGGCGCTGGAGATCGCCGCCCTCCAGGATCCCCTGGATCGCCGTCCGCCGGGACCGGTTTCCGACCCGCAGGCGAACCGGGACCATCCGGAACGGCTCCGCGCGGAGCACCCCCGGCAGCGCCGCGATCTCGTGCACGGCGCGCCCCGGGGACGGCTCGACGAGCGTCACCGTCAGGTCTTCGCGCTGGGAGAGCCCGAGCTGGACCTCGACCATGTGATCGATCGAGTCCTTGGAGAACCGCCCGGCCATCATGATGGCGCAGCCCAGGGCGATCCCGGTGATCGCGAGGACCGCGTTGACGGGACGCCGCGCGACGTGGCGCACGATCATCCGCGTCGGCTGGGCGAGCAGCCCGCCGAGCCGCGTCCGTTCGACCACGCTTTTCCGGTAGACGGCCGGAGCCTCCGGGCGCATCCCTTCCGCCGGCGCCAGGCCGGCGGCTTTTCCGACGGCGTGGAGCGTGCCCAGGACCGCGGCGCCGCACGAAACGAGAACGGCCCTCGCCGCGACCCCGGCGTCCATGGCGTAGACGAGGAACGGGAACCTGTAGAAGTCCATGTAGAGCAGGCTCATCCGCTTCCCGAGCCAGAGTCCCGCGAGAAGCCCGCCGCCGGCGCCGGCCAGGACGATGACCGAGACCAGTTTCAGGAAATGCAGGGCGACCGCCGCGTTGCCGTACCCGAAGGCCTTGAGGATCGCGATCTGCTCCCGCTGGGTCGACACGAGCCGCCCGACCACGATGCTCAACAGGAACGCCGACACCGAGAGAAAGATGGGGGGCAGGACGGCGGTGATGGTCCCCAGCTGCCGGAACTCCTCGGAGAGGTACCGGTGCGACGTCTGGTCGGCCCTCGCGTAGGCGCCCAGGCCTCCGTACGGGGCCAGCATCGCGTCGAGGCGCGAGATCGCGTCGCCGGCGGAAGCGCCCGGCGCCAGGGAGAGGGCGGCATCGTTGAAGGCTCCTTTCAGGTCGAACGCCGTTTCCAGGGCCGAGCGCCTCATCCAGACGACGGCGAACCTCTTGAAATCCGGAAAGAGGGACCCCGGGTCGAGCTGGTAGACATGTTCGGGTGAGATCCCGATCCCGGCCACGAGCAGAGTCAGCCGCTTCCCCTGGATGACGGCGTCCACGGAGTCGCCCGGACCCAGCCCGTGGGCTTCCGCCGCCGCCTCGCCCAGGACGCACTCGTCGCGCCGCTCCGGGTCGGGCAACCTGCCCCGCCGCAGGTGGAGCCGGCCGAGCGCCGGCTCCCCGGCATCGGGAATCGACACGATGGCGGCCGAGACGGGCTCGTCGAAACCCGCGATCGCGAGGCGCCCCCGTCCGGCGACGCGCGTCTCGACCCGGCTGATGCCCGGGATCTCCAGGAACCGGGCCGCGAGCCCCGCCGGCGCCCGCTTCAGGGAGACGAACAGGTCGGCGAACGCGCTCTCCCGGTAATATGCGTCCCGGGTCCCGTAGAGCGCCTTCAGCGTGTTGGCGAAGAGGACGTACGTGGCGACGCCGCTGGAGATGACGAGGGCGATCGCCAGCGCCTGTCCCTTGATGCCGACGAGGTCGCGCCACATCTTCCGGTCGAGGGTCGTCATCGCGTCACCACCGGAGCTCGCGCGGCGGCTTCTTCCTCTCGTTTCGCCGCGCCTCGGCCACGAGCCCCGAACTCAGGCGGATCACGCGGTCCGCCATCTCCGCGATGTCGGCGTTGTGGGTGATGACGACGGTCGCGGTCCCGAGCTCCCGGTTGATCCGCTCGAGGGCCTCGAGGACGACCACGCCCGTGGCGAAGTCGAGGGCCCCGGTCGGCTCGTCGCACAGAAGGACCGCCGGGTTCTTGGCGATCGCGCGCGCGATCGCGACCCTCTGCTGTTCCCCTCCCGACAGCTGGGCGGGAAAATGGTGGAGCCTGTCGCCGAGTCCGACGAGCGTCAGCGCGTCCGCCGGCCGCATGGGCGCTTTCGCGATGTCGGTGACGACCGAGACGTTCTCGAGGGCGGTAAGACTCGGGATGAGGTTGTAGAACTGGAAGACGAAGCCGACGTGAAACCGCCGGTAATCGGTCAGTTCCTTCTCGGTCGCGCGGGTCAGGTCCCGCCCCCGGTACAGGACCGTCCCGCCCGACGCGGTGTCCAGCCCGCCGAGGATGTTGAGAAGGGTCGACTTCCCGCTGCCGGACGGACCCAGCAGCACGACGAATTCGGCGACGACGAGGTCCAGATCCACGCCGCGCAAGGCGTGGACCTGCGCCGCCCCCGCGCCGTAGACCTTGGTGAGGCCCCGGGTCCGGAAGACGGTTCCGTCCGGATCCGATGGGGCGACCGCGCCCGCGTCCGGCATTCGAACGCTCCCGGTGTGATCCGTTCGCGCCGGGCCGCTGCCCCGCCCGGCGCGCCGCCCCCCGTCACGGCGGCCCCCTCTTCTCCATTTTCGTAGCCGCCCGCCTTCGCGTCAAGCGACCTGGGCTCCGCCTCCGCCGACGCCGGCAAGAAAAGGGGCCGGTCGCGACGGACCGGCCCCCCTGCACAATGCTCCCGCGCGCGCGTCTACTCGTAGACGCCCGCCCCGACGAACACGTCCTTGCCAGGCACCCGGTAAATAAAGGTCAGCTTCTTCCTCGGCTTCGGGTCGCCGGGGTTGGCCCACATGTAATCCACCCACCCCTCGCCCTTGCCCTTCGCGACCTCGACGAACTCCTTGAACAGGAACTTCCCCGGATCGCCCTTGTCCTTCCTGTCCAGCACGTTCTGGCCGATGAGCGCCGGGCTCATCGGGTGCGCGAGCATTTTGCCGTCGAGATCCATGAGGAAGACGTAGGTGTCTTTCCAGACGAACTTCCCGTCCTTCTTGTTGATTTCCGCGATCGCGGCTTCCAGCCCCTGGTCGGCGACCATCTTGGCAGCTTCCTTGCTCTTTGCGACGCACTCGTCCTTCGTGGCGCTCTCGGCAAGCGCGCTCGCGGCCAGGACCGATCCGGCCAGCACCAACAGCACCGTCACAATCGCTTTCCTCATCGTCTTCTCCTCTCCTTCCCTGGTGATTCCATACCGAGACATCGGCCGATTCACTGTCTTTTCCGGGTCACGGTCCGCGTCAGGCCCCACCTCCTTTCGCCCGGCGGACGAAACGGGTGCGGCGCAGGCCCTGCGGCACGTGCACAGCTGCTGTGAGGCGGTGTTCGTGTCGGGAACGAGGTGCGAGGGCGCGCGTCATGTCTCCTGCCCCGGGCAGGAACTGCGTACCTCTCGACGGAAGACCGATCTCGGGTGTGGTACGAGCTTAAAGGAACTGCCGCAAGCGTGTCAACCGCCGCGACGGCCTGCGCGGCACGTTCGCGGCCCGGAATCGACGGTTCACTTGATCCGGAAGTCGACCCGGCTGTCCTTCACCTTCTCCTTCTTCTCCGGGGCGAGCGATTTCGGCTCCACGAGAAAGACCCGCTCCGGCGCCACCTTGCCGGATCCGAGGATGACATCCTTGACCGCCTCGGCCCGCGATAGCGCCAGCGCGCGCAGGTCGTCCGGCTTGACCTCGATATGGGCGAGCATGAGCTTTTCCATTTCGGGAACGGGAAGATCCTTCGCGAAGCCGAGGAAGGTGCGCGGCTTGGGAAACTTCTCGGACTTGTAGGCCGCCTTGAGGTACGCCGGGTACTCCTCGGGCGAAACCGTCACGTTGTCGAGCGAGGCCGGCGGCATTCCCTTCGCGGTCATGGCCTTGAACTTCTGCGCCTTGACCTTTCTCAGGAAGATGAATTGCCTCAGCCCTTCCGGATCCTTTCCGGGATCCACGTGCCCCTCGATCTCCACCTTCAGCCCCGGCCTGTCGTAAAGCGCCTTGACGAGCGACGAAAGCTTCGCCTGGGCCGCAGCGTCGATCCGGAACGATCCGGGGGCGAACTCGACATAGCTGAGTTCCTCCCCGCCTCCGAAGATGGCCCCGAGCAGTGCGAACGGCGATGTCGCCGCCTTGACGAGAAGGTTCATCAGCACCTTCAGCACGATCCGGAACACGCTGAATTTCGGGTCGTCGATGTTCCCCGAGACGGGAACGTCGAGCGCGATTTCGCCCGCCCGGTTCTTGAGGAGCGCCACCGCCAGGGTGACGGGCAGCTTCGTCGCATCGGGGCTGTCCACCCGGTCGCCGAAGGTGAACTGGTCGATGAACACCCTGTTCGTGGCCTCGAGCTTCCTCTTCTCGATAAGGTAGCGGAGGTTGAGCGTGAGCTTCCCCTTCTCGATCGCGTACCCGAGATACTTGCCGGAGTACGGCGTCATCGGGGAGAGGTCGATGTCCTTGAAGGCAACGTTGAGATCCACGAAGAGGTCGCTCCTCAACGGATTGATCTTCCCGGTGATCTCGAGCGGAGCCTCGGTCCCGAGCCTGCCGCGCAGGTCCACGTCGGCGGTGCGCGTTTCCTCGGACGAGAGTCCCGAGACCCGCCCCCCGATCTCGGAGAGGGTCGCCGAATACGCCGGCTTGATGAACCGGTCGGAAAAGTCGATCGTCCCGCCCTGGAGCGTCACGACGCCGATCGTCACCGGGACCGGAGATGCGGGGGCGTCGGAGGGCGCCGTGACCGGCCCCTCCGCCGGCGCCGCCGCCGCGGCGGTGCCCGCCGGCGGGACCGGGGCGGCCGCGGCGTTGTCGGCCGCCGCCCCGCCCCGGCCCCCGGCCACGATCCCCTGGACGTTGAAGCTCCCGTTGTGCTCGATGATCAGGCGGGAGTAGAAGTCGGTCAGGGCGATCCCCTCGATGGCAACCCGGGTCGGGTTATATCCCGCGTCGATTCCCGTGACGGCCAGCGAATCCCATTTCAGGAAGTCGTCCGAGAACGCCTTGTCCACCGAGGAAAACCCGGCGAGGGCGGCATTCCCGGCGTAGGCGACGCTCTTGCCCCCGTCCCCCGCGCTCGCCACCGTGAGCGTCCCCTCCGCGGACGCCTTCCCGCCCGTGACCAGGATCTTGACCCGCTCGGTGAAGTAGGGCTGAAGGGGGACGATGTCGAGATCCTTGACGGCCACGGCGAGCCTGGCGCCCACCGGGTCGAGCGATACGGTCCCCCTCGCCGCGACGCTCCCCGTCGCGCCCACCTGCAGCGACAGGGCCACCTTGCCTGTCGCGCCCTTCCGCGTCGCGAGTCCCTCTCCCCGAAAGGTCACTCCCCGGAGTTCGAGGGACACGGGCTCGACAGGCGCCTCGTCCTCCAACCGGACCGCGTACCGGCCGATGTCGATCCTGCCGACGCGGACCTGCCACGGGGCCTTGCCGCCCCCGTCCCCGCCCCGTCGCGCCGCCGGCGCGGCCGCACCGGCGTCCGCGGCAGCGGGCTGCGGCGCCGGGAAGAGGGACGCCACGTTCCACGTCTGCCCGCCCCGGCGGACGATCGCCGCCTTGCCGTCCCGGCTGGACACCTCCCCGACCACCGCCTCCCGCCGGGGCACGTCGACCCGCACGCCCCTGACCGAAAAGGACGGGATCGCCAGGAAGTCCTCCGGCTCCCCGGTCTTCCGCAGCCGCAGCGACGAAAGCGACGTCTCCAGCTCGGAAAGGACGACCGCGAACTCCCTGCCCTCCGAAGCCGCCGCGTACCGCGTCTTGAGATTCAGCGCGCCGTTCTCGACGGCGAACAGGACGTCCTTCGCGTAATAAGGCGCGTACTTCGCGAGCCGCACGCCGGCAAGCGCGACCGTCCCCTCGGATGCGGGCGGATCGACCGAGAACGTCCCCGTCACCGCCACGGTCTCGGACGCCTCCGTGCGCACGGAGAAATCCGCCTCGGTCTTCCCGCCGCGCGCGTTGGTGAAGTGGCGGACGTCGAGATTCACCGGATCGAGCGTCGTCCGGAACGGCCCCGCCGCGGCGAGGTCGCGAAATTCCGCCCTGCCGCCCGCGATCCGGACGGAATCGGCCGTCACCGTCCATGCCGGGACTCCGGCCTCGCCCTTCTCCGGCGGAGGCGGCTCCTTCGCCCCGCGCCCTCCTCCCGGCGGGGCCCGCAACAGCTCCTGCACGTTCAGGACTCCCGATCTGTCACGCCGGACGGAAACGGCTGGCGACTCGAGAACGACCCGCGACAGGGCGATCCTGCGCGCCATGAAGTCCGAGGAGGCGACGTCGACATCGAGGCGCGGGAAGGTAAGGAGGTGCGCCCCGCCGCCCTCGGTGACCTTCACGTCGCGCAGCGCGATCGCCCCGGAGTATCCGAGCACCGGGGCACGGTCCCGGTATTCCGTGAAGGTGACCTTGCCGATCACGTCGAGAAGGGCCGACGGAATTGCGAAATTGAGGCGCGCCGGAACGTATTCGACGTACGTCGGGATATCGAGTCCCCGGATGTCGATGTCGAACGACGTTTCGCGGGACTCCGCGAACGGCTTCGTCCTGCCGCGCAGGTCGATCGGCGTCCCGTTGACGCGCGCCGCGAAGTACGGCTGGACGTACCGGTTCACGTAATAGGGAATGTTCGAGATGAACGGGACGCTCAGTTCGATCCCGGTGACCTGGTGCACCCGCTCCTTCGGCTCGTCCCGGAACTCGATCGTCCCGGCGCGCACGCGGATGTTGTTCACCGAGAAGCGGAACGGCTTCTTCGGCGGCTCTCCGGGCTTCGACGCGAATTTGTCCAGGAGGTCCGAGAAGTTATAGACGTTGGCCTCCGTCCGGACGGCCCGCAGGAACGGGCGCTCCAGCCGGACTTCCTTGACGATCGGGCCGCCGCGGAAGAGCGACACGGCCTCGAGGTTCAGGTAAAGCTCGTCGAAGGAGACAAACGGGCCCGACGCGTTCCGGTCGTCCAGCCGGAACCCGCGGACGCTCACGGACAGCGCGAACGGATTGACCGCGACCTCGCGGATGGCCGCCTTCCGGTCGAGGGTCTCGGAGAGCTTGTCGACGAGGAAATTCCTGAGGATCGGCGGAGCGACGAGGAACCCCCCAACCGCAACGACAAGGAGACACCCCGCCGCGGCGATCAGGGAATTCCGCAGCCAACGCCTTGAGCGCACCACGTCCAGGATCGCCTTCACGGGCAGCCTGCTCGACCTTGATGTCGTCTCTGTCGATTGTAGGCGCGGGCCGCGAATCCCGTCAACCCGTCATCCCCCCGGGAAACCGTCGAGGTGCCCCGCGATCCATGGTATATTCGTCGTTGCTTCGCGCGGCAGGAGGCATTCCCGAAAGGACGGAGCGCCGATGGGCAGCCATGATCTCCGCGGGGCGGTCGGGTCGACCCCCCTTGTCGAGCTCAAGTCGATCAACCCCAATCGGAAGGTCCGGATGTTCGCGAAACTCGAGGGGAACAACCCCGGCGGCTCGGTCAAGGACCGGACAGCCCTTTACATGATCGAGGGGGCCGAGCGGCGTGGGGAACTGACGCGCGAGAAGACGATCCTCGAACCGACTTCCGGGAACACGGGAATCGCGATCGCGATGCTCGGGGCCGCGCGCGGCTACCGCGTCAAGCTCGTGATGCCGGCCTGCGTCAGCATGGAGCGCCGTGCCGTCCTGCAGGCCTTCGGTGCGGAGCTCGTCCTGTCTCCTCCCGAGGAGGGCACCGACGGCGCGATCCGCCTGGCCTTCCGCATCCGCGAGCGGGACCCCGAACGCTACTACATGCCGAACCAGTACGCCAACGAGGACAACGTGCGCGCCCACTACGAGACGACCGGGCCCGAGATCTTCGTGCAGACCGGGGGCGCCGTCGACTGCTTCGTCGCCGGGATGGGAACCGGGGGAACGTTGATGGGGGTGGCGAAATTCCTGCGCGAGCGGAAACCGAAGGCGGCGGTCGTGGGCGTGGAGCCGCGCCTGGGCCACCGGATCCAGGGGCTCAAGAACATGCGGGAGGCCATCGTCCCCCCGATCTTCAGGGAAGAAACGCTCGACGAAAAGCTCACGGTCGACGACGAGCCCGCGTTCGAGACCGCCCGGCGCCTGGCGGTCGAGGAAGGGCTGTTCGTCGGGATGTCGAGCGGCGCGGCGGTCGCGGGGGCGATCGAGGCGGCCAGGCGGATGCCGGCCGGGATCGTGGTCACGCTGCTTCCCGACCGGGGCGACCGCTACCTGAGCACGGCGCTCTTCCGCTCCGTGTGCGCCAGCTGCCCCCCGTGACCTAGGCCGCGGCAGCGGGTTCGCATGAAATCCTTCTTTTCGTGGCCCATTCGGCGCCACCTTCTCCTCCTCGTCTTCCTCGGGGTTCTCCCCGCGCTCGGGATCATCGTGTACTCCGGCGTGGAGATGCGCGGCTACGAGCTTGCCGACGCGAAGCGGAGCCTGACCCGCCTGCTCGATTCGGTCGCATCCGGCCAGGAGAACCTTGCGCTCCAGACCCGCGCCCTCTTCGAGACCCTGTCGGACCTTCCCGAGATCCGCAGGCGAGATTCGCGGGCGTGCAGCGCCCTGTTGGCGTCGCTCCTTCGCCGGAATCCGCAGTTCGCCAACATCCTGGCGGCCGACCCCGACGGAAACGTCTTCGCGTCCGGCACCCCCGCCGGCGCCATCAACGCCGCCGACCGGAAGTATTTCCGCGACGTCCTGGCGACGCGTGATTTCTCGGCGGGAGAGTACGCCGTCAGCCGGAGCACGGGGAAGCCGTCGATCCACTTCGCCGGCCCCGTCGTCGACGGCGGGGGAACGCTGCGCGCGGTGATCCTGGCGGCCTTTGACCTCCGCCGGCTGCGGACCGCGATCGCGCCGGAACGCACGCCCCGGAACTCGGTCTTCGTCGTCACCGACCACGCGGGGATCGTCCTGCACGACTCCCGCGACCCGTCGCTCGCGGGCCACCCGGCCCCGGACGCGGGCATCCTCGATTCCCTGGGGGGCCCTGCCGACGAAGGGAGTTACCGCGCGCGCTCGACCGACGGGATCCGCCGCCTCTTCGCGTTCCGCCGCCTTCGCGTGTCGCCCGGCCGGCCGCCCTACCTGTTCGTCGCCGTGGGCATCCCGGAATACGACATCTACGCGGTCCCGGACCGGATCCTGGCGCGCAACCTGGTCCTCCTGGGCCTGGCGGCCCTCCTGGGCGTCGCCGTCGCGTCGCTCCTCGGAAAGGCCGTCATCGTCGACAGGATCAGGACCCTCGTGTCGGCATCGCAGCGGTTCGGAGGCGGCGACCTGGCCGCGCGCGCGGGTCTCCCCCGCGGGGACGGCGAAATCGGCGTCCTGGCCGGCGCATTCGACGAGATGGCCCAGGCCATCGAGGCGCGGGAGGGAAGCCAGAGGGCGGCCGAGGATGCGCTCCGGGAAAGCGAAGCGCGTTACCGGAGCCTGTTCCAGGACAGTCCCGCGGTGATGCTGCTGATCGATCCCGACACGGGGAGCATCGCCGACGCGAACGCCGCGGCGTGCCGCTATTACGGTTTTTCCCGCGACGAGCTGCGGGCGCGGAAGATCACCGACATCAACACCCTCCCCGCCGGGAAGGTGTTCGACATGATGGAAGCCGCCCGTTCGCGGGACGGGAGCCGGTTCGTGTTTTCGCACCGGCTGGCCTCGGGCGAGGTCCGCCCCGTCGAGGCGTTCAGCGGCCCGGTTCCCTTCCACGGGAGGGTCTTCCTCCATTCGATCGTCCACGACATCTCCGCGCGCCGGAGCGCGCTCGAGGCGCTCCGCGTCTCCGAGGAGCGTTACCGGCTCGTCGTGGAGAACGCGAGCGACGCGATCTTCGTCGCCCAGGACGGGTTCATCAAGTTCCCGAACTCCCGGGCGACGACCCTCATGGGTTACACCGCGGAGGAGCTGACGAGCAGGCCTTTCCCCGGCTTCATCCATCCCGACGACAGGGACATGGTCGTCGACCGCCACCGGAAGCGCCTCGCCGGCCACGACGTCCCGCCGCGGTACCCGTTCCGCCTGCTCACGAAGCCCGGCGACCTCCTCTGGATCGAGATCTGCTCCGTGCTGATCAGCTGGGAGGGGCGTCCGGCGACGCTCAACTTCCTCCGCGACATCACCTTCCAGAAGAAGCTCGAGGAGCAGCTGCGCCACGCCCAGAAGATGGAGGCCGTCGGGACCCTCGCCGGCGGCATCGCCCACGATTTCAACAATCTGCTCCAGGCGATCACCGGCTTCGCCTCCCTCGCACTGCTCGCGGCGCCCGAATCGGACGAGCGCACCCGCTCCAACATCCGGAACATCGCCACGGCGGCGGAGCGCGGCGCGGTCCTCGTTCGCAGGCTTCTCGCGTTCAGCCGCCAGGATGCCTCGTCCGCGCAGCGGCTGCTGGACCTGAACATCGCCGTGGGCCAAGCGGCCGAGATCCTGGAGAGAACGATCCCGAAGATGATCCGGATCGAAACGCGCCTCGCGTCGGAGCTGCAGCCGGTCCTTGCGGACCCGATCCAGATCGAGCAGGTGATCATGAACCTCGCCACGAACGCCCGCGACGCCATGCCGGACGGCGGGCGCATCCTCATCGAGACGGAGAACTGCGTCATGCCCGCCGACGACGCACGGCGCCCGGCCGGCGGAATCTCCGGCCCCTGCGTCGTCCTGCGCATGACGGACTCGGGGGTCGGCATGGACGAGGGAACCATGGCCCGGATGTACGATCCGTTCTTCACGACGAAGGGGGTGGGGGCGGGGACGGGGCTCGGCCTGTCGACGATCTACGGCATCGTTCTCGGGCACGGCGGCTGGATCCATTGCGAGAGCGGGCCGGGCCGGGGCACCCGCTTCGAGATCGTCCTCCCCGCCGCCGACGCGTCGCTGGCGGATTCCGGCGAAGAGCGCCCGACCCGGCCGGTCCAGCCCGGCAGGCCGGGGACGATCCTCCTCGTCGACGACGAGGAGATGATCCGCGGCATGGGCAAGGCGATCTTCGAGGCCGACGGCCATTCCGTCGTCGCGGCGGAATCCGGCGAGGAAGCCCTCGACCTCTTCCGGCGCGACCCCGCGCGGTTCGACCTCGTCGTCCTGGATATCGGGATGCCGGGGATGGGAGGCATGAAGTGCCTCCAGGAGATGCGGCGGGTCGATCCGGGCGCGAAGATCCTCGTTGCGAGCGGCTATTCGGAAGCCGACCACTCCGCGGGAGTTCTCGACGCCGGCGCCTGCGGGTTCCTCCCCAAGCCGTTCACCGCCCGCGATGTCCTGGAAACGGTCCGGACGATCTTCGCCGCGCGCCATTCCGGACGCACGAAGTGAAAGGGCCCGGGCGAGCCGGGCGCCTCATCCCCGCCCCCGGCGCCGCCTCGACGACGACCGCCCCCTGCCGCCGGATGACGGCGACGATCTCGGGCAGAAGGGAATCAATGGGAAGCGGCTGCAGACGGCGGGACGCCCGTCAGTACATTGCGGAGAACGGGTTCGACTCGCGGAGGCGCCCGATGGTTCCCATCGCCCCGTCGAGCAGGACCCGGAACCTTTCCCTGGGAATCCCGTACCGGGACACCCTCTTGGCCGCATTGAGCCGGGCCAGCGCCCACGATTCCTCGGAGAGGATGACGTTCTCCGCGAGCACCTCCAGGTGGAAGACGCAGCAGACCAGAGCGTCCCTGACGTGCGGGGCGAACTCGGCGCGGGCCGCGTCCGCCGACAGGACGGTCACCATGCTCTCGGGGTCCTCCGTGAAGCTCGCCCCCACGCCCTCGGCGCCGAGCGACGTCCTCACGTTCTCCGCGTGCTCGAAGGAGCGCCGGAGCAGGTGCTTGAAGCGCAGCCGGGGGAGACGATACGCCGATTCGAGCCAGCTTCCCGTCAGGGATTCGCCCAGGAGCCACGACTCCCGGTCGGGGCAGACGCGCATCAGCCCCTCGAGAAGCAGCACGAGGCAGACGAGCGCGTCCTCCTCGTCGAGGCCGTCCGCCGCCCCGGGGCACGCAGGGAGCCGTGTCGTCGCGTCGTCCATGCCCCCTATTATCTCATCGACCGAGCCAGGCGGCGAGGTAACCGGTCCGCCAGAGATAAAGGAGCGCGGCGGCCAGCGCCAGGAGAACGAGGTACATCCCCCAGGGCGTCTTCTTCGCCGCGAACGGGTCCGCGAGCGACCGCTCGGCATCCGCAGGCAGTTTCGCGGACGCGGTCAGCGAAGCCCCGAAGGGAATGTTGATCTTCGCGCGCGCGTTCACGGCCCAGCCGTTCGCGTCGAGAATCGGGCCCAGGTTGCGGGCCCGGAGCTTGAGCCACGCCAGGACCACCGCGGGAAGCGAGATGACGAGCACGATCCCGGCGAGGAGCAACGGGACCTGCCACCAGGCGAGGCGGAAGAGCCCCGCCACCACCGCGGCGAGGGCGGTCCCGATCGCCCCGATCGCCAGGCCGATGGCCGCGAAGATGCCGGCGAACTTGGCCACGTCGAACGGGGGCGGCGGCGGGACCGGCGCCCTGCCCGCGGCCGCCCGCTCCGCGCCCGCGATCGCCGTCATCGCCGCCCTCTGCTCGGCCGCCCGCGCCCGCGCCGCCGAAATCTTCTGGAGCTGCTCCCCGATCAGCCGGGCAAGCCTTTTGTAGGGCCCGAAGAACGCCTGCCTGATGCTGATCGGGTGCTCCACGACGCGGACGACGGTCGCGTCCCAGTCCCGCCCGTCCCG
Source organism: Gemmatimonadota bacterium (assembly GCA_050257455.1). GTDB lineage: Bacteria > Desulfobacterota > Deferrimicrobia > Deferrimicrobiales > Deferrimicrobiaceae > JBLMWX01. The sequence continues at coordinate 12,624 of JBLMWX010000212.1, forward strand.
GTCGTAGAAGACGCCGTTGCGCCCGACCATCAGCAGGTCGGAGTCTCCCGCCGTGAACCCCGCCGCAACGGTCATCTTCTCGTCGCCCCCTCGGCGCGCGCAGTCGCAGTAGACGAGGAACACCCGGCTGAGGGATGCGATGGCCGCGTGCCGGCTCACGTCCGCGACCGCCACGCAGAGATCGCAGCTGCGCCCGTCGAGGTAAAGGGTTCCCGCCTGGAACGTCGCCTTGCCCCGACGGGTGTAGAAGTCGCGGAATGAGACGAAATTGTTGACGAGGAGGTGCAGGTCCCGGCAGTACCGAAGCAGTTTCTCGACGGACGCGATGGCGTTCACCTCCGGCTCGACCGCCTTGTCGCGCGCAACGAGGTCGAGGAGCGCCTGCCGGCCGTCGGCCGCCAGGATCTCGGCGACCCGCGTCGCGTCGAGCCTGTCGAGAGGGGTTGCCGGTTTCGACGCGAGCCATGCCTCGTACGGCTCGAACCGGGAGCAGACGGTCCGCCACCCCGCGTCCGACAGCGCCACGGCGTCGCCGAGGATCGCCGACACGACCGTCTTGCCGAATCGCATCACGGCGTCCGAGAAGGCCGGGTTGAGCCCGTCGGCCAGCGGGAGCGGCTTGCCGGGACCCGGGACGGCAAGCGGGAACCGGGCGACTGCGTCCGTGGCCGCGCTCAGGTCCTCGGCGGCCAGCTTCTGGTAATCGCCGTCCGACGGGGAAAGGAGCGACGCCGCGCGCGCATCGTAGGCTGCGAGGCGGCACCTCCGGAAGTAATCCTCGATCCGGGGCTTGAGAAGCCGGAACAGCTCGAAGTGCGCACCGGTGTCGGAACGGAACGGCAGGACCTCCGGTCCTTCGCCGGCCGCCCGCCAGTCCTGGAGGGCCCGCGCCTCGGCATGGAAGCGCTCGATCCTGGCGGCGTCCACGCCCGGCGCCCCGCTGCGGTCGACCTCCGACCCGAGGCAGGCGATGATGTCGCCGACCACGGCCTCGAGCGCCGCATCCCCGGTCGCCGCTCCCGGGATGACGCCGTCCCCGTTGAACCGGGCCTGGGAGAATATCGCCGCCGTGTCGCTCACGTCGCCGAGGGCGATGTCCGGCGCCCCGGACTTCCCGAGAACCGAGAGGACGAGCCGCGCCCCGCCCAGCACCGCCCTTCCCTCCTCCGTGTCTCCGCGGATGGCGGACAGCGGAACGCGGTCCAGGCGCCCGACGAGGAAGTCGGGATCCGTCAGCACCGCCGCGGCCCACCGCACCGCCGCGAGGATCTCCGGAGCCCGGATGTGGCCGTCTCCGTCCGCGTCGACGAGCGCGAGCGTCCGCCGATCGAACGAAACTCCGTCGACGGGACAGGAAAGCGCCACCCAGAGCTTCTGGTCGAGCGTGGCGAGCGCCGCCAGGTCGGCGCCCGTCTCGAGGGACGCCTGGTCGAACCCCCCGGCGCGGAAGAACTTCCATCGGTGGCTCGCGGATGCGGCGCCGGCCGGCCCGGACTCCGTGTTCATCGGCGCGTCCTCCTGTCGGTCGGAAGTCCCGCGACGGTCAGGACGGGTCGTCCAGGAATTCGTCGAGGGTCGAGCAGACGCGGTCGGGTTTCCTGTAGTAAAGCGAGAACCGCAGCTCCCGGGCAGGCGGGAAATTCCCGTACATGCTCAGCGCGGCCTCCTCCGGCCTGCTGACCGGCTCCCATCGCGCGTTCGTCTTCGGCCTGACGAACCGGCCGCTCAGGAGGGTCCGGAAGAACACCAGGTCGCAGAGCATCCCCTCCAGCCAGGGCGTCCAGCTCTCGTAGCCCGCGACCCATTTCAGGTACTGCGACCCCCCGAGCAGGACCTCGGCCGTCTTCCTGTTGACGAAATCGCAGGCGCCGAAATAGAGCCCGTCGTAGCTCGTCAGGGGCGCGACGATGTTCTTGAGCCGCCGCCGGCTGATGTCCTGGACCGCGCTGATCACGCCCCGCTTCCCGTGACATGCGAAATAGGCGATCTTCTTGCGGTTGTCGACGCCCTGGTCGTAGTGGTTCAGGCCATCCTTCAGCCCCTCGGCGTTCTGGAAGACGACGTAGCTGAACAGGGCGTCGTGCCCGGGCCGGTCCTTCCGGACGCCGTTGCGGCGCGAGTAGGTTTCGTCCGCGTCCCGTTTCAGCTGCTCGAAGAACGGCTTGACCGTCTCGTCGTGGAGATGGTCCCACTGCGCTTCGAAAACCTTGATGATGTATCGGGCTCCGTTTCGCTCCCGCATGGCGGTTCTCCGATGGCGATGGATCCGGTGACTCTTGGATGAGTGGCGCGCCTTCCTGCAGGATCTCCGCGCGAGGTTTGAACCGGATCTCGACCCTTCCATTCTCGGGCCGCCCCCTCCTCCCGTCAAGTCCTATATTTTTCATATTAATATCAAATAGTTAACCCAATATTCGTCGATGAAACGCCCGAAATCTCCCGTCGGCTCCGCCAATGCCGGAATATAATCCATGACATGCCATTATTAACTTTAAATATTTGTAATATTTTACGAATATCAAAATCATTCCTTCGAGAGCCCGCCCTCCCCTCCCGCACCCCCGGCGTCAACAAAAAAGCCCTTCGACCTCGCGGCCGAAGGGCTATTGGCTCCGCCGGCGCGGGCCGGATCGGCGGGTCACTTCACCCGGGCGAACTCTTCCATGAAGCCCGCGAGCGTGTCGATCCACTCGTAGGAAGCCGCGTTGTACATCGAGACGCGAATGCCGCCCACGGAGCGGTGCCCTTTCAGCCCGACCATGCCGCGCTTCTTGGCCTCGGCGATGAACGCGGCCTCGCCCTCCTCGCTGGGAAGCCGGAAGACGACGTTCATGACCGAACGGCTCTCCTTTTCCACCGGAGACCGGTAGAACTCGGGAGTCTTGTCGATGACGCCGTAGAGCCGCGCCGCCTTTTTCCGGTTCACCTGCTCGATCTTGGCGAGCCCCCCCTGGTCCTTGAGCCAGGAGAGAACGTTGCGGACCATGTAGACGCCGAACGTGGGCGGTGTGTTGTAAAGCGACTTGTTCTCGGCATGCGTGCGGAACTGGAAGATCTTGGGAATGTCCTTCCGCCCCTTTTCCACGAGATCCTTCGAGACCACCACCACCACCACGCCCGACGGGCCGATGTTCTTCTGGGCGCCCGCGTACACCAGGCCGAACTTCGTGACGTCGAACGCCCTCCAGAGGAAGTCGCTCGACATGTCCGCGACGAGCGGCACCGCACCGGTGTCCGGAAAGGCGCGGGACGAGTCGACGTTGAACTCGACCCCGTGGATCGTCTCGTTGGAGGTGATGTGAAGGTACGCCGCCGCCGGATCGATCCTGACCTCGGACGGCGCGGGAACGCGGGTGTACCTCTTCTCCTTGCCCTCGCCGGCACCCAGGCTCTGGACCGCCACGCTCGCGCCGTACATCGCCGAGACGAGCTTCGCCTCGCCGAGCGCCTTCTCGCCCCAGGCGCCCGTGACGAGGTACTGCGCCGTCTTCCCCTTCTCGAGGAGGTTCATCGGGATCTCGGCGAACAGCGACGTCGCGCCCCCCTGGAGGAGCAGGACCTCGTACGACGCCGGCACGCCGAGGAGTTCCCGGACGAGGGCGATGGCCTCGTCGTGGACCGCCTCGTACTCCTTCCCGCGGTGGCTGTGCTCCATCACCGACATGCCGCTCCCGGCGAAGTCGATGAGTTCCTTCTGGGCCCGCTCCAGCGCGGGGAGGGGCAACGTGGCGGGGCCGGCGTTGAAATTGATCTTTCGGCTCATGGGTGTCCTCGCCCGGGCGCGGAGGGATTCCCGCGGATCGCGCCCCGCTCCCGGCCGCGGGCCGGTGTGCCGGATCGGCTTTTCGACGTCTTGAACGCCTCATTTTTCCAAGCCCGGGGCGGACCGTCAAGATGATTCTCCGCCCGCCCCCGTGGTACCATCAATTCGACTCCACGCGAGGGGCTCGGACGGCCGGTCGGCGCCCGCGCCCCCTGAACGGGCGCCCGATGCCGATACGGTGGCCCACAGCGGTCTCGGCCCTTCTCACCCTCGCCGCACTCTCGTGCACGGCCGTGCCGATCTCCCGTCCCCTGTCGAAACCGTTCCCGTCGTTCTCGATTCCGGAGGGCGAGCGCTGGGATCCGGTCTCGGTGTGCGGCCAGATCTTTCTCCGGACCGAGAGCACCGTCGGCCCGGGCGACGGCCCGCCGCTCGAGATGATCGTCCTGGGAGACTCCATCCTCTGGGGCCAGGGGCTTCCGGAGGAGCAGAAGTCGTCCAGCCTCGTGCAGAGGTGGCTCGCGCAGAGAATCGCCCGCCCGGTGCGGAAGAGGGTCTACGCGCACTCCGGCGCCACGGTCGAGCAGGA
>JBLMWX010000213.1:0-19975 GCA_050257455.1 Gemmatimonadota bacterium
CGCCGATCAGCGTGTGCGCCTCGTCGATGAACAGGATGAGGTTCCGGCGCTCCTTGACCTCGGCGATCACCTTCTCGATCCGGTCCTCGAACATCCCGCGGAAGACCGTGCCGGCGACGACCGTGTTCATCTGGAGGTTCACGATCTGGAACGTCCGCATCCGCTCCGGGACACGGTGCGGCTCGTACTCCAGCCGCATCGCGAGCCCTTCGACCACCGCCGTCTTGCCCACGCCGGGGTCGCCGATGATCATCACCGAGTTGCTCCGGTCCTTGTGGCACAGGTACTCGACGATCCGGTCGATCTCCCGCTCCCGCCCGATGATGGGCGGGATCTTCCACGAGGTCCACTCGATCCCCGCGCGGATCCTCAAGAGCTACGGGGTGGATCCCGCGGTGGCCCTCTCCCGCTTCGCGACGCAGCTGCGCAGCCGCGAGGAGAAGGTCGAGGAGTTCCGCAAGCGGTACGAGCTGCCGGCGAACCTGCGGACCTTCGGCGTCAACCTCAACCTCATGGCGCGGGAGGGCAGGATCCCGCCGATCATCGGGCGGGAGCGCGAGATCGACCGGATCGTGGAGTACCTCTGCCACAAGGACCGGAGCAACTCGGTGATGATCATCGGGGACCCGGGGGTGGGCAAGACCGCGGTGGTCGAGGGGCTGGCGATGCGGCTGGAGTACGAGCCCCACCGCCTGCCGGAGCGGTTGCGGGCCTTCCAGATCGTCAATCTCCAGATGAACACGGTCGTGGCCGGCACGGTCTTCCGCGGCATGTTCGAGGACCGGATCGAGAAGGTGATCGCGGAGGTCAAGGAGCGCCGGAACCTCATCCTGTTCATCGACGAGGCGCACACGCTGATCGGCGCGGGCTCGGCGATGGGAGTCCCGTCGGACGCCGCGAACATCTTCAAGTCGACGCTCGCGCGGGGCGAGGTCCAGATGATCGGGGCCACGACGGCCACGGAGTACAAGGAGATCATCCAGGAGGACGAGGCGCTCGCGCGCCGGTTCCGCGTCGTCAAGATCGAGGAGCCCACGCTCGAGGAGACCCGCGAGATCCTCTTCGGCCTGAAGCCCCGGCTCGAGGCGAACTACGGCGTGGAGATCCGGGACGAGGCGATCGACCTCGCGCTGTCGCTGTCCGACCGGTACGCCCGGTCCCTGCGCCTTCCCGACAAGGTGATCAACTGGGTCGACACGGCGTGCGTCCACGTCGAGATCCGGGGGGACGAGGAGAAGGTCGTGACGGGCAGCGATGTGCTCGACGTGGTCTCCGAGGAGACGAAGAACCCCGTCGACATCGTGAGGCGCGACGTCCTCGAACGGTTCAGGGACCTCGAGGAGGCGATCGCCCGGCGCCTCGTCGGTCAGAAGGAGGCGATCGCGGCGGTGGCCAAGGCGCTCCGGCTCAACAAGGGGCCGCTCAAGGAGAACGCCTTCCGGCCCGACGGCGTGCTCCTCTTCCTGGGGCCCACGGGGGTAGGCAAGACGGAGATGGCCAAGGCCCTCGCGGAGTACCTCTTCGGCGACGACCGGCACATGGTCCGCGTGGACATGTCCGAGTACCGGGACGGCACGCTCGCCGTCGACAAGCTGATCGGCATGCCGCGGGGGATCGTGGGCTCCGAGCGGGGCGGGATCCTGACGAACCAGGTGAGGGACAACCCGTACACGGTCGTCCTGCTCGACGAGATCGAGAAGGCGGACGCCTACGTCCACAACCTCTTCCTCCAGGTCTTCGACGAGGGGTGGCTGACCGACGGCCGGGGGAAGAAGGTGTACTTCTCGGACGCGATCATCATCATGACGAGCAACCTGGGGGCCGAGGAGCTCCGCCGGCTCACCCGGCCGCTCGGGTTCGCCCACGGCGGGGACGATTTCGAGCCGATCCGGAAGAGCGTCCTCAAGGCGGTGGAAAGCCGCTTCACGCCCGAGTTCATCAACCGCCTGGACGACGTCATCGTCTTTTCGCCGCTGTCGTCCGAGGAGGTCAAGCGCATCGCGGGGATCTACCTCGAGTCGATCCGGAAGACGATGGCCCGGGCGGGCAAGACGGTCGCCGTCTCCGGCCAGGCCCTGGCGGCGCTCGCGCGGACGGGCTTCAGCGTCAAGTACGGGGCCCGCTTCCTCAAGCGGCACATCGACGAGAAGGTCAAGATGCCGATCACGCTCCGCTGGAAGGAGTCCGACCATTTCCTGGTCGAGGAGTCGGGCGGGGAGGTGGTCGTCACGACGCAGGGGGTGCCGGCCTGACATGTCCGACAACGAGCCCAAGGGTTTCAGGATCGTCGACAAGCGCGGGATGAGCGACGCGGACCGGGAGGCATCGACGCCGCCCGGATCCCCTCCCCCGGCCGCGCCGCCGCGGGAAAGCTCCGGGAACTCCGGGAAGCCGCCGGGTGTCAATAGCGGAAAAAGCCCGGAGAGCGGCTCCGCCCGCGTGGGCGGCCCGACGTTTCTCGACCTGGTGATGACGCTGCAGATGGGAGCGATGGTCAACCTCGGAATGGTCCAGACGTCCGGTGGGCGGAAGTCCCCGGTGGACCTCCCGGCGGCGAAGGACTCGATCGACATCCTCGAGATCCTCCAGGAGAAGACGAAGGGAAACCTCACCGACGAGGAGGCGGGCGTCATGACGGAGGGGCTCTACCATCTCCGGATGGCGTACGTCGCCGCGATGAATGCCGGGCAGGGCAAGGGGGAAAAGGGCAAATGATCCGGAGGAGCAAGGTCGTCGTTCTCGTTCTCGCCGCGGTGGCCGCGGGACTGGTCATCTCGGCGGGGTTCAACCTGTCGCCGCTCACGAGCGCGTTCTGGACAGGCAAGGGCGAACAGGGACAGGGGACCGTCGTCCCCGCCGCGGCGCTGCGGATGGTGCCGGTGGACATCCCCGCCCTCGTGAAGGAAGTGTCCCCGGCGGTCGTCAACATCAGCACGACGCAGGTGGTCCGGTTCGACAGGCCGCGCATGCGGTCGCCGTTCGGCCACGATCCGTTCGAGGACTTCTGGAACAACTACTTCGGCAACATGCCGCGGGAGCAGAAGCGGCAGAGCCTCGGCTCGGGGTTCATCGTGTCGGAGGACGGGTACATCCTCACGAACAACCACGTGATCGAGAAGGCCGACGAGGTCTCGGTGACCCTCCTCGACAAGGAGCAGTTCAAGGCGAAGGTGGTCGGCGCCGACCCCAAGACGGACATCGCGCTGATCAAGATCAACGCGGGGAAGAAGCTCCCGCACGTCGCCCTGGGCGACTCCGACAAGCTCGAGATCGGCGAGTGGGTCGTGGCCATCGGCAACCCGTTCGGGCTCGGCCACACCGTGACGGCGGGGATCGTGAGCGCCAAGGGCCGGATCATCGGCTCGGGGCCCTACGACGACTTCATCCAGACGGACGCCTCGATCAACCCCGGCAACTCGGGGGGACCGCTCTTCAACCTGCGGGGGGAGGTCGTCGGGATCAACACCGCGATCATCCAGGGAGGGCAGGGGATCGGTTTCGCGACCCCGATCGACCTCGCCAAGTCGATCCTGTCGCAGCTCAAGGACAAGGGGCGGGTCACCCGGGGCTGGCTCGGCGTCCAGATCCAGCGCCTGACGCCGGACATCGCGGAGGGGCTCGGCATCCCCGGGAAGCACGGGGCCCTCGTCTCCGAGGTGCTCAAGGACGGTCCCGCCGAGAAGGCGGGGATCAGGACGGGCGACGTCATCGTGTCCTTCGACGGCCGCAGCGTCGCCGACGAGCACGAGCTCGCGCAGCTCGTCGCCGCCACGAAGCCGGGCAGCAAGGCCACGGTCGACGTGATCCGGGATCGCAAGGAGGTCCGCATCCCCCTGACCGTCGGCGTGATGGAAGGCGAGAAGGAAGCCAGGCACGCGGGCGGGCCCGACCTCAGCAAGGGGCTCGGCCTCACGGTCCAGGACATCTCGCCGGAGATCGCGCGCCGGTTCGACGTCGAGAACCGGAAAGGGGTGATCGTCACCCAGGTCGAGGGCGGAAGCCCCGCGGACGACGCGGGATTCCAGGAAGGCGACATCGTCCGGTCGATCAACCGGGATCCGGTGAAGAACGCCAAGGAGTTCGGCGAGCTCTTGCGGAAGTTCAAGGACGAGAAGACGGTGCTGTTCCGCGTGGAGCGGGGGGAGGGCGCGCTCTTCCTCGCGGTCAAGATGAAGTAGGGGCCCGGGCGGCCCTCCCCCCGGCACGGACGGGGGGAGGGCCGTCACTTTCGGCGAAGGTCATGATCTCCCTCGACAAGCTGACCGTCAAATCGCAGGAGGCGCTCCAGGACGCCGTGCGGATCGCCTCCGAGGCCGGGCACGCCCAGGTCGAGCCCGAGCACTTCTTCCTGGCGCTGCTGCGCCAGGAGGGCGGCATCGCGCAGGACCTCTTCGCCCGCACGGGCGTGGCCGCGGCGCGCCTCGCGTCCGATGCGGCGGGGCTCGTCGCCGCGTTCCCCAGCGTGTCCGGCACCGTGTCCCGCGGCCTGTCCCCGCGCCTCGAGCCCGTCTTCAACCGCGCGCTCGCGGAGGCGGACGCGTTCCGGGACGAGTACCTGTCCGCGGAGCATTTTCTCCTCGCGCTCGCGGGGGAGCCGGGGAAGGTGGCCGACCTGCTGCGCCGGCACGGGGCCACGCGGGAGTCGCTTCTGTCCGCGCTGACGGCGATCCGGGGAACCCAGCGGATCACCGACGAGAACCCGGAGGCGAAGTACCGGGCCCTCGACAAGTACTGCCGGGACCTGACCGAGCTGGCGCGCCGCGAGAAGGTCGACCCCGTGATCGGCCGCGACGACGAGATCCGGCGGGTCATCCAGGTCCTCTCGCGGAGGACGAAGAACAACCCCGTCCTGATCGGCGAGCCCGGCGTCGGCAAGACCGCCATCGTGGAAGGATTGGCCCAGCGCGTCGTCGCGGGGGACGTGCCCGAGGGGCTCAAGGACAAGAGGGTCCTCGCCCTCGACATGGGGGCGCTGATCGCGGGCGCGAAGTACCGCGGCGAGTTCGAGGACCGGCTGAAGGCCGTCCTCAAGGAGATCGCCGCGGCGGAGGGGCGCGTCATCCTCTTCATCGACGAGCTGCACACCCTCGTCGGCGCGGGCAAGGCGGAGGGGGCGATGGACGCCTCCAACATGCTCAAGCCGGCCCTGGCGCGCGGCGAGCTCCACTGCGTGGGCGCCACGACGCTCGACGAGTACCGCAGGGACGTGGAGAAGGACGCGGCCCTCGAGCGCCGGTTCCAGCCGGTCCTCGTGAGCGAGCCGTCGGTGGAGGACACCGTCGCGATCCTGCGGGGCCTGAAGGGCCGCTACGAGGTCCATCACGGCGTCCGGATCAAGGACGCCGCTCTCGTCGCCGCCGCGTCCCTGTCCCACCGCTACATCGCCGACCGCTTCCTCCCCGACAAGGCGATCGACCTCGTCGACGAGGCGGCGTCGCGTCTCAAGATCGAGATCGACTCCGTCCCGACCGTGATCGACGAGATCGAGCGCCGGATCATCCAGCTGGAGATCGAGAGGCAGGCGCTCGGGAAGGAGACCGACGCCGCGTCCCGGGAGCGGCTCGCGCGGATCCGGGTCGAGAAGGACGAGCTTGCCGCGAAGGCGAAGGTCCTGCGGGCGCGCTGGGAGGATGAGAAGAAGGCGATCGCCCGGAGCCGCGACGCCAAGGCGCGCATCGAGCAGGCGCTCTCCGAGATGCAGCGGGCCGAGCGGGAGGGGAACCTGGAGCGCGCCTCCGAGCTCAAGTACGGCACGATCCCCGCCCTGCAGCGGGAGCTCGCCGCGGAGCCGGCGTCCGCGCCCGGGGAGGCCGAGGCGCGGCTCCTCAAGGAGGAGGTCGACGAGGAGGACATCGCGGGGATCGTGTCCCGCTGGACCGGGATCCCGGTCTCGCGCCTCGTGGAGGGGGAAGTCGAGAAGCTCGTCCGCATGGAGGAGCGGCTGCGGGCGCGCGTCGTGGGGCAGGACGACGCGGTCCGGCTCGTCTCCAACGCGGTGCGCCGCGCGCGGTCGGGCCTGAAGGATCCCCGCCGCCCGATCGGGTCGTTCCTGTTCCTGGGGCCGACGGGCGTCGGCAAGACCGAGCTGGCCCGGGCGCTCGCCGAGTTCCTGTTCGACGACGAAGCCGCGATGGTCCGCCTCGACATGTCGGAGTACATGGAGAAGCATTCCGTGGCCCGCATGATCGGGGCGCCGCCGGGGTACGTCGGGTACGAGGAGGGCGGAGCGCTCACCGAGGCGGTCCGGCGCAGGCCGTACACGGTCATCCTCTTCGACGAGGTGGAGAAGGCTCACCCCGACGTCTTCAATATCCTCCTCCAGGTCCTGGAGGACGGGCGGTTGACCGACGGCAAGGGGCGCACGGTCGACTTCCGCAACGCCGTCGTCATCCTCACCTCGAACATCGGGTCACACTGGATCCAGGAGCTGGCCGGCAAGGGGGAGGAGGTCGTCCGGGACCGGGTCATGGAGGAGCTGCGCCGCGGCTTCCGCCCGGAGTTCCTGAACCGGCTCGACGAGGTCGTCCTGTTCCACGCGCTGGGACGGGAATCCCTCGGCCGCATCGTCGACCTGATGCTCGCGGAGGTCAACGGGCGCCTCGCGGACCGGAAGATCGTGGTGACGCTCTCCCCGGAGGCGAAAGCCCGGATCGCCGAGATCGGGTACGATCCCGTCTTCGGAGCGAGGCCGCTGCGGCGCGCCCTCCAGAGGCACGTCCACGATCCCCTCGCGATGAAGATCATTCAGGGAGAGGTCAGGGACGGGGACGCCGTCCGCGTCGAGGCGGATGCCGGATCCGGTTTCCGCTTCGTGACGGGCGGGCAACAGACCGCTTGACAATCCGCGCCGCGGGGGCGTACTGTTTTTTTAAAAAACACTGTTTGAAACAGGCCCCCCGTTGAACAGTTCATCCCGTGTCGCCTTCCTCGCGCCCGCCAAGCTCAACATTTCCCTCGAAGTCCTCCGGAAACGGTCCGACGGCTACCACGACATCCGCTCGGTGATGGTCCCGGTCTCCCTCTACGACGAGGTCACCGTGGAGGAGGCGGAGGAGGGGGTGGCGGTCGCGGTCCAGGACGGGTCCGCGCCGTCGGACGCGTCCAACACGTGCCACAAGGCGGCGCGGATCTTCATGGAGCGGGCCGGCGCGCCCCGGGGCGTCCGGGTCTCCGTCCGGAAGCGGATTCCGGTCGAGGCGGGGCTTGGCGGGGGAAGCTCCGACGCGGCGGCGACCTTCAAGGGGCTCATGGCCCTGACCGGCATCGGCCCGCCGCGGGAGGACCTCCTGTCGATGGCGGCGGCGGTCGGGGCCGACGTGCCGTTCTTCATGTGCGGCCGGCCGGCGCTGGTGGAGGGACTGGGCGAGCGGGTGACGCCGCTGTCCTGGGCGGTCCCGTTCTGGGCGGTGATCGTCAAGCCGCCCTTCGGCCTGTCGACCCGGGAGGGCTACGAGAGGCTCCGGCGGGACGCCGCGGCCCCGGCCGGCCCCGGCGCCGTCCCGGAGCTTCGCACCTGGGACGCGCTGGTGGCGGCGGTGTCGAACGACTTCGATCCGGCATGGGCGGACATCCGCCCCGAGATCGGCGGGATCAAGAGGGAGCTTCTGGCCGCGGGAGCGGCCGCGGCCGGGATGACGGGAAGCGGATCGGCGATCTACGGGCTGTACCGGGACGAGGATGCGGCGCGGGAGGCGCAGGGGGTGCTCTCGCGAAGGACCGGCCTTCATCCCGGCAACGGGCGGCGGACGTTCGTCGCCCGGAACATATAACGGCGTCGCAAGGAGGGGGGAGATGCAGCTCACCGAGGTCAAGGTCTATCCGGTCGCTGACGACGAGAAGCTCAAGGGGTACGCGACGATCGTTTTCGACGCCTGTTTCGTGGTGCGGGACCTGAAGATCATCAACGGAAACAGCGGCCTGTTCGTGGCCATGCCGAGCAAGAAGAAGAAGGACGGGACCTACCGGGACACCGCGCACCCGCTGAACAACGAGACGCGGCGGATGATCGAGGACGCGATCCTCACGGAGTACGAGCGCGTGGGGCGTCTTGACGGGGTGGCGGTCGCCCGCTAAGATCGACCCGGGCGCTTGGGAGGTCGTCTAACGGCAGGACCGGGGCCTTTGGAGCCCCAGATGAAGGTTCGACCCCTTCCCTCCCAGCCACTTTCCCCTTGCCAAGGGCGCGCCAGCCGGTATAATATTTCGTTCTTTCCGCATCGGACTCCCTCCGGACAGGGGACGTGTGTGACAAGGCTCAAGCTCTTCTCCGGGAACGCCAACGTCGACCTCGCGCGGCAGATCTGCGCGTACCTGTCCGTGCCGCTGGGGTCGGCCGTCGTCAAGCGTTTCAGCGACGGGGAGATCAACGTCGACATCGGCGAGAACGTCCGGGGCGCGGACGTCTTCATCGTCCAGCCGACGTGCCCGCCCGTCAACGATCACCTGATGGAGCTTCTCATCCTGATGGACGCCCTGAAACGCTCCTCGGCGATGCGGGTGACGGCCGTGATCCCCTATTACGGGTACGCGCGGCAGGACCGGAAGGTGCTCCCGCGGGCTCCGATCACCGCCAAGCTGGTGGCGGACCTCCTGACGGCGGCGGGGGTCTCCCGGGTCCTCACGATGGACCTTCACGCCGGGCAGATCCAGGGCTATTTCAACATCCCGGTGGACCACCTCTACGCCGCGCCGGTGATGCTCGACTACATCCGCGCCAACTGGGGCAACGACATCGTCTTCGTGTCCCCGGACGCCGGCGGCGTGGAGAGGGCCCGGGCGTTCGCGAAGCGGCTCAACGCCACGCTCGCCATCATCGACAAGCGGCGCGCCGCCCCGAACGTCTCCGAGGTGATGAACATCATCGGCGACGTGGCGGGAAAGTCCGCGGTCCTGCTCGACGACATGGTGGACACGGCCGGCACGATGGTCCAGTCCGCCGAGGCCCTCGCGAAGAACGGCGCGAAGCGGGTTTTCGCCTGCGCCACCCACGGCGTCCTCTCGGGTCCCGCGATCGAGCGCCTGGAGAAGTCGGCCATCGAGCAGCTCGTCGTGACGGACTCGATCCCGCTCCGCGAGAAGACGGGCTGCCGGAAGATCAAGGTGCTCTCGGTGGCGCCGCTCCTGGGGGAGGCCATCAAGCGGATCCACTCCAACGATTCGGTGAGCTCGCTGTTCGTATAGGAGGAACACGGAAATGGCGATGATGGAGCTGTCGGCGGACCGGCGCCGCGACGGGGGGAAGGAAGTCAACCGGAAGCGCCTCGCCGCGGGAAAGGTTCCCGGCGTCGTCTACGGAAAGAGGATCGAGACGCGCGCACTCGAGTTCGACCGCCGCGAACTGGAGAAGTTCCTCGTCACCGCCCGCCGGGGGACCGTGATCGTGAAGATGAGCGTCCGGGACGCCGGGGAGGCGCAGGAGTCGTACGCGGTCCTCAAGGACGTCCAGACGAATCCCGCGACCGACCGGGTCGTCCACGTGGATTTCTACGAGGTCGCCCTCGGCCAGAGGTTCCGGGTGGAGGTGCCGCTCAGGATCCGCGGAAAGGCGGCCGGGATCGAGCTCGGGGGAATTCTCGAGCAGGTCGTGCGCGGCCTCGAGGTGGAGTGCACGCCCGACAGCGTGCCCGAGTTCCTCGAGGTCGACGTGTCCGCCCTCGGGATCGGCGACGCCCTGCACCTGTCCGACGTGACCTTCCCGGCGGGCGTCCAGCCGGTCGAGAAGGACATGGAGATGACGATCGTCTCCCTCCATGCCCCGAAGGTCGAGGAGGTGGTGACCGCGGCGCCCGCGGAAGGCGCGGAAGCGGCCGCGGAAGGCGCCAGCGTGGCGGAGCCCGAGGTCAAGGATAAGGACAGGGACAAGGACAAGGAGAAGAAGTAACCGCCGCCCCGGGCTCCTCGTCGTCGGGCTGGGGAATCCCGGCCGGCGGTACGATCGCACCTTCCACAACGCCGGTTTCGCGGCGGTGGACGTCCTGGCGCGGGCGCTGGGCGTCCGGCTTGCGGCGGAGGGAGATCTCGACTGGGGCGTCGGCGACGCCTTCGGGATCGCGATCCTTCTCGGGAAGCCGCGGACGTACATGAACCTGAGCGGCGCGGCCGTGGCGCCCGTTTACAGGCGGTTCGCCGGGTCGCCCGGGGACCTGATCGTCGTCCACGACGACCTCGACATCGCGGCGGGGCTCGTCCGGCTGAAGCGGGGCGGGGGGACCGGCGGGCACAACGGCCTGCGGTCCCTGCAGGAGCATCTCGGGACGCTCGAGTTCCTGCGCGTCCGGATCGGGATCGGCCGCCCTCCGGACGGCGTGGACCCGGCGGACTTCGTGCTGTCCCCGGTGCCGGACGCCTCCCGCGCCCTGTTCGAGTCCGGCGTGGCGGCGGCCGCCGAGGCGGTCCTCGGCGCGGCCCGGGACGGCTTCGACAAGGCGATGACGCGGTGCAACGCGACGCGATTGCCACCCCCCTCCGGCGTTTCGGACGGAGGGGACACATAACTCCTTGCTCCCGGCGCAACGACCGGGGGCTCGATCAGCCGGAAGGAGGCGAACGAAGACGATGCAGAAGTACGAGACCGCGATCCTGTTCGACCCGGAACTCCCCGAAGAGCGGCGCAAGGAATTCATCGCGAAACTCGCGGGCGTGATCTCCTCGTTCCAGGGGGAGGTCGCCAAGCAGGACGACTGGGGAATCCGGAAGCTGGCGTACCACATCGCCAAGAAGCCGAACGCCTACTACACGTTCCTCGTCTACACGGGGAGCCGGGGCGTCGTCGAGGAGATCGAGCGCAACATCAAGATCTTCGACGGCGTCCTGCGCTATCTCACCTCGCGCGTCGACGTGGAGCCGAAGCCGGCCGCCGCGGCCCCCGCCGCGCCCGGAGCGGAGGCGCCCGAGGGCGCCCCCCCCGCGCCCGCTCCCCCGGCCGCCGAGCAGACTCCCCCCGCCCAATAGGGACGGGGGCCGACGCGACCGGAGGTCCAGATGGTCACATTCAACCGCGTCATCCTCGCGGGCAACCTGGTGCGGGATCCGGAGATCCGGTATCTCCCGTCGGGGCTGTCCGTGACGAGCTTCGCCGTCGCCGTCAACTCGCGCTACAAGCAGAACAACGAGCTGAAGGAGGAGGTGTCGTACTTCGACATCGTCGTCTTCGGCAAGATGGGCGAGAATTGCGCCGAGTACCTGTCCAAGGGGCGCCCGGTGCTCGTCGAGGGGCGGCTGCGCCAGCGGCGCTGGGAGGCGGAGGGCGTCAAGAGGAGCAAGATCGAGGTGGTGGCGGACAACGTGCAGTTCCTGGGGAGCCCCAGGGGGGCCGGCGGCGCCGAGGGCGGCGCCGGGAGCCCGGGCGCGGCGCCCGCGGCCGCGGGACAGGACGACGACATTCCGTTCTGACCGTCGGCCCTTTTATCGAATATAATCTCAGGAGGCGTGGAAGACGATGAGCAGCCCGACGAAGCCCCGCTCCGGCGGTGGGCGTCCCTACGGCGGTCCCGGCGGACAGAAGAAACGGTACGTGCGGAAGAAGTTCTGCCGCTTCTGCGCGGAGAAGGAGCTCCAGCTCGACTACAAGAACGTGTACATGCTCAAGCATTTCGTCTCGGAGCGCGGGAAGATCGTCCCGCGGCGCATCTCGGGGACCTGCGCCAAGCACCAGAGGAAGCTGACCGTGGAGATCAAGAAGGCCCGCATCGTGGCGCTCATCCCGTTCACCGCCACGCAGGTCCGGTAGGGAGCGCCGAGATGAAGGTCATCCTGCGCGAAGACGTGGAGAAGCTGGGCAAGGCGGGCGACATCGTCAAGGTCGCCGACGGGTACGGCCGCAACTTCCTGATCCCGAAGCGGCTGGCGGTGCCCGCGGACGTCCGGAACGTCAAGACCCTGGAGCACGACCGGCGGGTCATCGAGGCCAGGGCGAAGAAGACCCGCAGGTCGGCCGAATCCCTCGCGGAGCGGATCGCCGCGGTGTCCCTCACCCTCCCGGCGAAGGCGGGCGAGGAGGGGAAGCTGTTCGGCGCGATCACCTCGCGCGACATCGCCCTGGCGCTCGAGAAGGCCGGGGTCGCCGTGGACCGCAAGCTCGTCCAGCTCGCCGAGCCGATCAAGCAGCTCGGCGATTACAGGGTCAAGGTGAAGCTCGGGGCCGACCTCGTTCCCGAGATCCCGGTCAGCGTGGTTCCGGAGTAGCCGCCCGGCGGGAACCGGGCGAAGGGGGGGCGCATGGACGGTCCGCGCGTGACGCCGGCGGTCGACGCCGTCCCCCTCCGCGTTCCTCCCCACAACCTGGAGGCCGAGCAGGGGGTCATCGCCTCGGTTCTCCTCAACAACGACATCATGAACCTCGTGCTGGAGATCCTCCGCCCGGAGGATTTCTACCAGGGCGCCCACCGCACCCTGTTCTCCGCCATGGTGGACCTCTACGACCGCGGCCGGGCCATCGATCAGCTCACGCTGTCGGCCGCCCTGCGGGACCGCGGCGCCGAGGGCGAGGCCGGGGGCCTGTCCTACCTCTCCGAGCTCGTCCACAACGTGCCGACGACCGCGAACGCCGCGGCGTACGCGCGCCTCGTCAAGGAGAAGTCGATCCTCCGGAGGACGATCGCGGTGGCGCAGCAGATCGCGACGGCGGCGTTCCAGGGCGTCCCCGAGGTCGACGATTTCCTCGACCGGACCGAGCAGCAGATCTTCGCCATCGCCGAAGACAAGATCAAGCCGTCCTTCTACTCGATGGCGGAGATGGCCAAGGAGTCGATGCGGGAGATCGAGAAGCTCTACGAGAAGAAGGAGCTCATCACCGGGATCCCGTCGGGCTTCCGGGACCTCGACCGGCTGACCGCCGGCTTCCAGAACTCGGACCTCGTCATCGTGGCCGCCCGGCCGGGGATGGGGAAGACGGCGATCTGCCTCAATTTCGCCCTCCACGCCGCCATCAAGCACAAGATCCCGGTGGCCATCTTCTCGCTGGAGATGAGCCGCCAGCAGCTCGCGCTCCGGATGATCTGCTCGGATGCGCGGGTCAACTTCCAGCGGCTGCGCACGGGGTACATCACCCAGGACGAGATCAACCGGCTCGTGGCCTCGGTGGGGCGGCTGTCGGAAGCGCCGATCTACACCGACGACTCCGGGGCGCTCAACGCGCTCGAGCTGCGGGCCAAGGCCCGGCGTCTCCGGAAGGACAAGGGGATCGGCTTCATCATCGTGGACTACCTCCAGCTCATGCGGGGGACGTCGGCCCGAAGCGCTCCGGACAACCGGGTTCAGGAGGTCTCCGAGATCTCGCGGTCGCTCAAGGCGCTCGCCAAGGAGATCAACGTCCCGGTCATCGCGATTTCCCAGCTCAACCGCGGCGTCGAGAACCGCAACGACAAGCGGCCGCAGATGGCGGACCTGAGGGAATGCGTCGTGGGCGACACGCTCGTCATGACGACCGACGGAAGCCGAACCCCGATCCGCGAGCTGGCGGGGAAGCAGGCCGGCGTCTGGGCGATGTCCGCGGAGGGGCGGATCGTCGCGGCGAAGAGCGACGCCATCTGGCCGGTGGGAGAGAAGCCGGTTCACCGCGTCACGCTGGCCAGCGGCCGCGTGATCCGCGCCACGTCCGAGCACCGGCTCTACGGCGCGGGCGGATGGGTGAAGGTGCGCGATCTCAAACCGGGCGACCGCCTCGCGATCGCGCGCCAGGTCCCGGAACCGTCGAGGCCGGCTCGATGGCCGGACGCGAGGATCATCCTTCTCGGCCACCTCGTCGGAGACGGCAGCTACCTGAACCATCAACCGATGAGGTACTCGACGGCATCCGAAGACAACGGTCGAGCCGTCGAACAGGCGGCACGAAACGAGTTCGGCGCAAGGGTCACCCGCTATCGGGGTCGCGGGAAGTGGCACCAGCTCCTCATCAGCGGAAACGGCAACCGGTGGCACCCGGCCGGCGTGAATCTCTGGCTCCGTGAATTGGGGATCTTCGGTCAGCGCTCGCACCAGAAGCGGCTGCCCGAGGCGGTCTTCAGGCTTGCCGACGACCAGGTCGCGCTGCTCCTGCGGCATCTCTGGGCGACGGACGGGAGCATCGGCTGTCGGGCTCGCGGGTCGAAGGGGGGGTCCCGAGTCTTTTACAGCACGTCGAGCGAGGGGCTGGCGCGGGACGTCACGGCGCTCCTGTTGCGGCTCGGGATCGTCGCCAGGCTCGGTGTCGTGCGGAAGGCGAATTACCGGCCGAACTACTCGGTGATCTTGTACGGCGTTGACCATCAGAAGCGATTCCTGGAGACCGTGGGCGCGTTCGGGCCGCGGGTTGCGCAAGCCGACAGGCTCTGGAACGAGTTGGCCTTCGCGGATGCAAACACAAACGTCGATACGCTGCCGAAGGAAGTCTTTCAACAAGTCCGCGCCGCCATGACCGCGAAGGGAATTTCGACTCGGGAGATGGCGGCGCTGCGCCAAGTTGCGTACGGCGGAAACGCCCATTTCTGTTTCAGCCCTTCGCGTGCCACGGTCGCTGAGTACGCGCGACTCCTGGATGACGAGGGGCTGCGCGGATTATCGGCAAGCGACCTGTTCTGGGACCGCGTGATCGGCGTGAGCCCGGATGGGATCGAGGAGGTCTTCGATCTGACGGTTCCGGGTCCTGCTTCCTGGCTGGCGGACGGAATCGTAAGTCATAACTCGGGGAGCTTGGAGCAGGATGCCGACGTGATCCTGTTCGTCTACCGGGAGGAGATGTACACGAAGGCCGAGACGCCCGAGGACAAGAAGGGGATCGCCGAGGTCATCGTCGGCAAGCAGCGCAACGGCCCGATGGGCGACGTCAAGCTCGCCTTCCTCTCCCAGTACACGCGGTTCGAGGACCTGGCGAAGGACTACGAGTAGGGCAAAGTTCAGGGAGCCTGTTTTTGCCGCGCGGCCTCCAGCGCCGCCCGGATCCGCGGGAGCGCCTCCACGGCGGCCCGCTCGCCCTCCAGGATCGCCTCGTGGCGCTTCGAGAAGTCGGCCGCTCCGATGTGTCCCACCTTCGGCCGGATGACGACCTCCGCGCGACCGAGCTGGATCGCGGCGAGACGCGCGTACATGATGGACACCGACTGCATGATCGTCTCGATTGTGCTCTCGGGCACGGCCCCCCCGACGTCCGCGGAGACGTCGACGGCGATGACGACGTCGGCGCCGAGCCGCTTCGCCGCGTCCACGGCCACGGGGCTCACCACCCCGCCGTCCACGTAGACGCGTTCGCCGATCCGCACCGGCCGGAAGACCCCCGGGATCGCGCAGCTCGCGCGGACCGCCGCCCCCGCGTTCCCCTTCCCGAAAACCATCTCCTGCCCGCTCTGGATGTCGGTGGCCACGGCGTAGAAGGGGGTCCTCAATCTCTCGATGGGAGTGTTCCGGAGCGTCCGGTTCACGTAGTCGGCGAGCTTGTCGCCCTTGATGAAGCCGTTGTCCGGAACGGTCAGGTCGACGATCTCCCCCTTGTCGATGCCGATGGCGATCCTCTGGAGGGCGTAGGCGTCGTAGCCGTAGGCGGACAGGCAGCCGACCAGGGCCCCGGCGCTCGTCCCCACGATCATGCGGACCGGGATCCCGTTCGTCTCGAGGATCTTGAGGACGCCGATGTGGGCGAATCCCTTGGAGGCGCCCGCGCCGAGCACGAGGGCGACCTTGACGGGCGGCTCGACCTCTCCGGGCGGCTGTGGCTCGGCCAAAAGCGCTGTTCCCCTGTGGGCGCACGCGGCCGCGGCGGCGAGAAGCAGGGCCGCCGCGCAAAGGCGCATCCGCGCCGCGCCGATCGCGTGCCGTTCCAGGATATCCGTCTCCCTGCGGACCGGATTGCCGGCCGCGGACCCGCGTCCGGCGGCAGATCCGGGACGGAGATCGCGGCGACGGGTCCGTTACAGGCTATCGAGCCGCCCCGGCCCTGTCAAATCGTCCCCGGGGACGAGGCCTCGAACAGCGTCCAGCGTCCCTCGGCGGACGCGAAGCCCGATGCGTCCAGGCGGGCCACGAGCGCCTTGGCGCGCCGGACCGCCTCGGTGAAGGGGTCCCCGAGGGCGACGCGGGCGGCGATCGCGGCGGCGAGCGCGCACCCCGTGCCGTGCGGGTCCCGTCCCCGCGGGAAGGGGGCGCCGGACAGGAGCGTCACCCGCCCGGCCTCGAAGAGGATGTCGGTGCCGCGCCGTCCCGGCCAGGGGAAATGGCCCCCTTTCAGGACCACCGCCGCGCCCGTGGCCGCGGCGATGTCCCGCGCGGCGGCGACCGCGTCGCGAAACGCCCCGATCGCCCGGTCCAGGATCTTCTCGGCCTCCGGGAGATTGGGCGTCACGATCGCGGCGTGCCGCAGCAGCCGCCGGTACGCCGGGAGCGCGGCGCGGGCCATGAGGGGCACGCCCGCCGACGAGCGCAGGACGGGGTCGACCACGACGGGGAGCCCCGGGTTCGCCGCGACGAACCCGAGGATCGCCTCGGCGGCCGCGCGCGTGCCGACCATGCCGACCTTCACCGCCCGGATGCGGAACGCCGTCGCCGCGCACGCGAGAGACCGGTCCAGGGCCTCCCGCGGCAGGGGAACGATCCGGTCGAACGATGCCGTCGTCTGGACCGCGAGGCACGACGGGACCGCGGCGGCGTACCCGCCGGCGGCGTGGACCGCCCTCGCGTCCATGAGCACGCCCGCCCCCCCGGTCGGGTCGAACCCCCCGAACGCCAGGATCACCGGCGGCGCTTTTCCTCGTCCCATATCCTCGCGAACTCCGCGGCCCGCTCGCGGATCCCGGGGCCGCCGAACAGGTCCGAGATCACGGCGAACCCCGACGCGCCCGCCCGGAGGACCTCCCGGGCGTTGCCCCGCGTGACGCCCGAAATGGCGATCGCCGGGATCGCGACGGCCGCCGCCACCTCGGAGACGAGACGCAGTCCCCGGGGCTCGGCCGCGTCCGCCTTGCTCGTCGTCGGGAAGATCGCGCCGACCCCGATGTAGTCGGCCCCGAGCGCCTGCGCCCGCCGCGCCTCCACGACGTCGTGCGTCGAGGCGCCCAGGATGAAATGGGGCGGCGCGATCCTCCGGGCCTCCTCGAGGGGGAGGTCGTCCTGCCCCAGGTGGCACCCGTCCGCCTCCGACAGGAGCGCCACGTCGAGACGGTCGTTGACGATGAAGATCGCGCCGGCCGCCCGGCACGCCCCCGCAAGGCCGCGGGCGCGCGCGAGCAGCGCCGCCGGCGAGGCCTCCTTGTCCCGGTACTGGACGACCCGGCACCCTCCGGCGAGCGCCTCGCCGAGCGCCCGCGCCAGCGCCCCGGGCGGGTCGGACGCGCCGGCGGCGGCCACCGCCCGGTCGAGGATCCCGTACAGCCCTTCGACGCGCGGCCGGGTCCACCGGGGAAGCGCGCCGCTCACCGCCCCTTCCTCTTCCGCGGCGTGAGCGAGAGCTCGGACAGCTTCTTGCGCAGCGTGTTCCGGTTCATCCCGAGGATCGCGGCCGCCTTGATCTGGTTCCCGCCGGTGGCCTCCAGGACGACCTTGATCAGGGGCCGCTCCGTCTGGCGGACGAAGAGATCGTGGAGCCCGCTCTCGGCGGCGATCGCCTTGCCGAGTCTTCCCACGAACTCGCGGACCCGCTCCTCGACGACCTGCTCGAGGGGGGCCGAGGACAGGTCCGGCGCCCCGTCCGCCTTGGCCAGCTCGCGGGCCACCTCGTCGCGTCGCACGAGCTTTCCCTGGGAGAGGACGGCCAGGCGCTGGACGAAGTTCTCGAGCTCCCGGACGTTTCCCTTCCAGGGGTGCGCCGCCATCTCCTCGAGCGCCTCCTTCGAGAACGATTTCAGGGGGCGCGAGAGAACGGTGCAATATTTCTGGAGGAAGAAGTCGGCCAGGAGGGGGACGTCCTCGCGCCGCTCCGACAGCGGGGGGATCCGGATCGGGAAGACGTTGAGCCGGTCGAGGAGGTCTTCCCGGAACTTCCCGTCCGCCGCCATCCGGTGAAGGTCCCGGTTGGTGGCGCCGATGACCCGGCCGCGGAACGGCCTGGCCGCGTGCGACCCGAGGCGGGTGAATTCCCGCTCCTGGAGGACCCGGAGAAGCTTCGCCTGCAGCTCCGGGGGCGTGTCCCCGATCTCGTCGAGGAAGAGCGTCCCGGACACGGCCGCCTCCAGCTTCCCCTCCCGGGCGGTCTCCGCGCCGGTGAACGCGCCCTTCTCGTACCCGAACAGCTCGGCCTCCTGCAGGTCGCGGGGGATCGCGGAGGCGTTGACGGGGACGAACGCCCCCGTGCAGCCGGAGAGCTCGTGGATGCACCGGGCGACGAGCTCCTTCCCCACGCCGCGCTCGCCGAGGAGGAGAACGGTCGCCTCCGAGTCGGCGATCTTCCCGATGCGCTCGAAGACCTCGAGGATGGCGCGGCTGCGGCCGACGATCCGGGAGGTCCGCCACTCGTCGAGCTCCTCGACCCGGTACGGCCGCTCGCGGGAGTCGGCGTCCTTGGCGACGTCCCGGAGGACGCGCTCGATGTGGGCGATGTCGAACGGCTTGGCGATGAACTCGGCGGCGCCGGCGCGGGTGGACCGCGCGGCCGCGTCGGGCCTCCGGACCGCCGTCATGATGAAGAAGCGCGTCGGGGACTTGCGGGCGTGAACGCGCTCGAGAACCTCGATGCCCTCGACCCCCGGCATCCGGATGTCCACGAAGGCGGCGGCGTAGCTGTTCTTCGCCAGCAGGGAGAGCGCCCTGTCGCCGTCCTCGGCCAGGTCCGGGGCGAACCCCATCCCCTCGACGGTCTTCCGCAGGACCCAGCGGATGCTCTCGTCGTCGTCTGCGATGAGGACCTTCTTCACGGGACCGTCCTTCCGCGCGCGCGTCTTTTTCCCGGGTCGACCGGGAGGGATATTTTAACCGTCGTTCCCTCCCCCCGCACGGATTTTATCTCCATCTTCCCGCCCTGGCGCGACACCGCCTGGCGCGCCATCACGAGCCCGAGGCCGGTGCCCTTCGGCTTCGTCGTGTAGAAGGGGAGGAGGGCCTTCCGCGCATCCTCCTCCGTCATGCCGACGCCGTCGTCCGCGACGACGACCTCGACGAACGAGCGCTTCAGGCCCCGGTTCCGTCCCCAGCGGAAATTGACGTTCAGCCGGGCCTCGATCCTCACGGTCCCGGCCGACGCGATCGCCTCCACGGCGTTCTTGAGGACGTTGACGACCGCCCGGAAGATCGTGTCCGCGTGGCCGGAGACCTCCGGCAGGCTCGGATCGATGCGCAGGTCGAACGCGATCGACTTGCCCTGGGAGCGCGCGTCCGCCCGGAGAAGCTCCTCGGCCTCGCGGAGGAGCGGAAGGAGGGTGACCGGGCGCGGCGGGGGCGGGGTCTTCCCCATGTCGAGCATCTTCTCGACCAGGTCGTTGATCCGCCCGGCTTCCCGGAGGATGAGCCGCGTCCCCTCGCGGCGTTCCTCCTCCGTCGACTCGCGGCGCTGGATCCACTGGGCCGCGCCGAGGATCCCGCCCAGCGGGTTCTTGATCTCGTGGGCGATGCCGTAGGCGATGGTCGAAAGCTCCTCGGCGCTCGTCCCGGCCCGCTCCTCCTCGCCGACCAGGGCGAGGATCTCGGCGGACTTGAGGGAGAGGACCGCGCCGCCCGGCTCGCCCCGGGGGCCGGGCAGGGGAGAGGCGCCGACGATGACCGGCAGGGCGGACCTCCCCGCGCCCGCCGCCCCCTCGGGCCGCCTGGGGAGCCGGAGCTCCACGTCGAAGCCGGTGACCGGGGCGTTCTCCTCCAGCGCCTTCCGGATGATGCGGACCGCGCCCGGCGAGCCGCGGAACACGGTCCGGAAATGCCGGCCTCCCAGGGCCCGGGACGACCCCTGGAGGATCTCCTCGGCGGCGGGATTGGCGTAGCGAAGCCGCCCCGACCGGTCGAAGACGAGGATCCCGACGTTGACCGACTCGAGGGCCTGCTCGTGAAGACCGTTCAGAAGAACCTCCCGACCGCGTCCCGGAAATCC
>JBLMWX010000214.1:0-6235 GCA_050257455.1 Gemmatimonadota bacterium
CCCTCGTCGCCGACGTTCGTGTTGAGGCCCTTGCCCTTGAGGACCTTCTTCAGGTTGTGGAACGTCTCGACGCCCATGCGGAGCGCCTCGGAGAACGACTTCGCCCCCACGGGCATCACCATGAACTCCTGGATGTCGACGTTGTTGTCCGCGTGCGACCCGCCGTTGAGGATGTTCATCATCGGCACGGGGAGAGTCCGCCCCCCGACGCCCCCGAGGTACTGGTAGAGGGAAAGGCCGCTCGTCTCCGCGGCCGCCCTGGCCACGGCGATCGAGACGCCCAGGATCGCGTTCGCGCCCAGCTTCCCCTTGTTCTCCGTGCCGTCCAGGGCGACCAGGATCCCGTCGAGGATCGCCTGCTCCGCCGCGTCGCAGCCGACGACCTTCGGCGCGATGATCCTGTCGACGTTCCGGACGGCCTTCTCGACCCCCTTGCCGAGGTAGCGCTTCGGGTCGCCGTCGCGCAGCTCGACCGCCTCGCGCGTTCCCGTCGACGCCCCCGACGGGACGATCGCCCGGCCCGTCGCGCCGGACTCGAGCCGGACCTCGACCTCCACGGTGGGATTTCCCCGCGAATCCAGGACCTGCCTGCCATGCACATCGACGATCGTCGTCATGAAACCGGTTCCCCCT
Source organism: Gemmatimonadota bacterium (assembly GCA_050257455.1). Lineage (GTDB taxonomy): Bacteria > Desulfobacterota > Deferrimicrobia > Deferrimicrobiales > Deferrimicrobiaceae > JBLMWX01. The sequence continues at coordinate 634 of JBLMWX010000214.1, forward strand.
TTCGGGACATGGCGAATCCTCGACTCTCCGTCAAGGAAGCACGAAATCGCGGTAGCCGCCGAGCCGGACCGACAGCACGGGGCACGGCGCCAGCCGGACCACCTTCTCGGCGGTGCTCCCGAAAACGACGTGCTCCACCCCGGTGCGCCCGTGGGTCCCGATCACGATCAGGCCGGCCGAGATCTCGCGCGCTTTCTTGATGATTTCCCTGTACGGAATCCCCGCCGCCAGGATGGTATCAAAGTTCTCGAATCCCGCAAAGTGCGCGGCCAGGAACGCGTCCATGCTCTCCTGGGCGAACTGCTCCATCCGGCTTCGCAGCATCTCGAGGGGGACGTCGCCGCGGAACATCGGGTCGAGGGCGGCGGGCTCGTCGAGCACGTGGAGGAGAAACACCCGGGAGGAGAACCTGTCGGCGAGCACCCGCGCCGCGCGCGCGGCCTCCGCCGAGCAGGCGGAAAAATCGGTGGGCAGCAGGATCGTCGCGAACATGGGCCCTCCGGGGAAAAAAAACCCCGGCCGCGCGCAGGGCCGGCCGGGGGCAACAGGTCGCTTCCCGCTTCGGAACCGGTTACTTCTTCTTCCCGCCGACCGCTTCCTTGAGGCCCTTGCCCGCCGAGAACTTCGGAACCTTCGTCGCCTTGATCTTGATCTGCGCGCCCGTCTGGGGATTGCGTCCGACCCGCGCCTTGCGGTTGCTGACGCTGAAGGTGCCGAACCCGGTCAGGGCGAGCTTGCCCCCCTTCTTCAGCGTCTTCTCGACGGCTTCCATGAAGCCGTTCAGTGCCGCCTCCGCCTTCGCTTTCGGGATGTCCGCCGCCTCGGACATCGCAGCCACCAGTTCCGCTTTCGTCATCGCTTGACCCCCTCGATTTGATGGTATGGGTTGCCCCGGAAGCCCCGGGAAACGTCCGATTCGTGGTATTCAGGCAGTTTTCATTAAGGATGAAAGGGTAAATGCTGTCAAGGATTTTTACCGGCTCACGAGACGATCGTGGGGCGGCGCGCCGCATTCCGGGGAAGCAGGATCTTGAGGAGCACGATCCCCGCGATGAAACCGCCGATGTGCGCCCACCACGCCACCCCCCCGGAGAGGGCGGACGACCGGCCGAGCGACGCGGCGCCGCTCAGGAACTGGATGAGGAACCAGATCCCGAGGAAGAAGTAGGCCGGGATCTCGACCAGGGGGAAGAACAGGAACAGGGGGATGAGGGTGAGCACCCGCGCCCGGGGGAAGAGGACGAAGTAGGCGCCGAGAACGCCCGCGATCGCGCCGGACGCCCCCACGTTGGGCACCATGGAGTGGCTCTGGAAGAGAATCTGCACGATGAACGAGAGAACGCCGCACGCGAGGTAGAACAGCAGGAACCTCCCGCGGCCCAGCATGTCCTCGACGTTGTCCCCGAAGATGTAGAGGTAGAGCATGTTCCCGATGATGTGGAGCCACCCCCCGTGGAGGAACATGGCGAAGACCGGGGTCAGGAGCTCGACCGGGCTTCGCGGGAACAGCTCGAGGAACCGGAACGGGATCACGGCATAGGCGTAGATGAAATCCGTCGCCGCGTCGCCCAGGGAGACCTGGTAGAGCCAGACCGCCGCGTTGACGGCGATCAGGAGCCACGTGACGACCGGGGTTCGCGAGGACGGGATCGTGTCCTTCAGCGGGATGATGGGGGACGCTCCTCCAAACCGGGACTGTGCGGTTATAATAACAGGTTATGCCGACCGGCCGGATCCTGAAATACTGCCTTGCCCTTTCCGTCCTGTTCCACGTGGCGATCGCCGCGCTCGCGACGCTGATCCCCGCCGCGCCGCGCCGGGCGGAGGACGTCATGGTCGTCGACCTGGCCGACCTGCCGCGGAGCCCCGATTTCCTCCCGCCGAAGCCCGGGATCATCCGGGGACGGCGCCCGCCGGTCCTGCCGAAGCCGGTCCGGCCGGCGAAGCCCCTGCCGCGCCCCGAAGTCCTCAGGGGCCGCGTCCCGGACCGTCCGGTCAATCCCGACCTCCCGCCCGAAAAGGATTTCCGGACGACGGAGGAGCCGCGGCCGCGCCCGGAGGAACCCCCGGCCCGGACGGCCCGCGCGCCGGACAAGCCCCGGCCGGAGCAGCCGGCCGCTTCGGCTCCCCCGAAGGGCGGGGCCGAGGGCGCGGCGGGAGGGGCGCACCGGTCGCTCCGCGACCTCACGCCGACGCTCGGCAAGATGGTCATCGCGCGGATCGAATCCGGGGCGGGACGCGGCCAGGAAGCGTCGCGCGGGACCGCCGCCGGGACCGACGCGAAGGGACGCGACAAGGGGGAGATCGCGGAGGAACCCGGCGGGGGGGCGCACCTCACGCCGCTCAACGCCCCCGAGATCCAGTACATCTCGTATTTCGCGAGCATCAAGCGGAAGATCGAGCTCGTCTGGCAGTACCCCTACGACGCCCAGATCGCCGGCATCCAGGGCGACCTGGTCATCAACTTCGTCATCGGGCCGTCGGGACGCCTCGAGTCCGTCGTGCTCGTCGACGGCTCGGGGCACCGGATCCTCGACGAGGAGGCGCTCCGCGCCATCCGCGCGGCCGCTCCCTTCGATCCCATCCCCGCGCAGTACAAGATCCCCAATCTCCAGATCCGGGGCCACTTCGTCTACGAGATGCACACCCTCAAGCTGCGCTAGTCGTCCGCGGCGAGCCGGGCGTACGCGTCGGCATCGAGGAGGGCGTCCGCCCCGGTCGGGTCGGAGGGGCGCAGCGCGAAGAGCCACCCGTCCCCGTAAGGGTCCGCCGTGATGCGGTCCGGGGAGACCTCCAGAGCGTCGTTCACCGCGACGACGATGCCGGTCAGGGGGGAGAGCAGCTCGCACACGGCCGACGACGACTCCACGAGCCCGATCGGCTCCCCGGCCAGGACGTCCGTCCCCGGGGCGGGAAGCTCGACGTGGACCACGTCGCCGAGGAACGCGCACGGAACATGGGTGAAGCCGACCCGCACGTCGCCGTCGGAGCCGGCCTGCGCCCAGACGTGGGCCTTCGCGTACCGGCGGTCCCGCGGGGGCTCCAGCCCTCACCCCCGCGCGGCCGCGCGGACGGCCGCCTCGAGCGTGTTGTGGAGGAGCATCGCGATGGTCATGGGCCCCACGCCCCCGGGCACCGGGGTGATCCGGCCCGCCACGGCCTTCGCCTCGTCGAATGCCACGTCGCCCGCGAGCTTTCCGTCGGGGAGCCGGTTGATCCCGACGTCGATCACCACCGCGCCGGGCTTGATCCAGGAGCCGCGGATCATCTCGGCCCGGCCGACGGCCGCGACCACGACGTCCGCGGAGCGGACCACCCCGGGAAGGTCCCGCGTCCGGGAATGGCAGATCGTGACCGTCGCGTGCCGCGCCAGCAGGAGGATCGCCACCGGCTTGCCGACGATGTTGCTGCGGCCGACGACGACGGCGTGCTTCCCCTTGAGGTCCACCTTCTCGTGGTCGAGGAGCTTCATGATGCCGTACGGCGTGCACGGGACGAAGCCGGACCGGCCGACGAGCAGCCGCCCCGCGTTGACCGGATGGAACCCGTCGACGTCCTTGTCCGGCGAGATCGCCTCGATCACGCGGGATTCGTCGATGTGGTCCGGGAGGGGCAGCTGGACCAGGATCCCGTGGACGGCATCGTCCGCGTTGAGCTCGGCGACGAGGTCGAGCAGCTCCCTCTCGGGCACGGACGCGGGCAGGTCGATCTGGCGGGAGAGGAGCCCGGCCTCCGTGCACGCCTTCCCCTTGTTGCGGACGTAGATCCGGGACGCGGGGTCCTCCCCCACGAGCACCGCGACGAGGCAGGGGCGGATGCCGGTCCTGGACGAGAACTCCGCCGTCCTTTCCCTGACTTCGGCCCGGACGGCGGCCGCGATTGCCTTTCCGTCGATCAGCTGTGCCGCCATGGACGCGCATCCTCCGGGGGAAACGGGGAATCGCCGGGCCGCGCCGGCGGCCCGGGTCATAGGAATTCTATACGATTTCGGGGAGAAAGGAAGGGCGTCCCGCCCGGAGGCGGGGACGCGTCATTCGGCCTTCGGGCATCCGGCGCAGGCCGGGGACCCCTTGCCGGCGGACGCGGGGCACGACTCCTCTTTCCGGGACGGCTTCGCGCGGCCGCCGCCGTTGCCGTTACCCTTGCCCGCGTAGTCGGTGGCGTACCAGCCGGTGCCCTTCAGGATGAACGCGCCGGGGGACATGAGCCGTTCCGTCCTCCCGCCGCAGGAGGGGCACTTCGACAGCGGCCGGTCGTGGCTCCCCTCGATCCGTTCCGTGACCTCGCCGCACTTCCTGCACTTGTATTCGTAGATCGGCACGATCCGCGCTCCTTCTCGCGAAACGGGGGCCGGGTCTCCCCGGCCCCCTGTCTGCTTCCATCATACCACCTTCGCGGGACATCCGGTCCCGCGGACGGTTCGACAGCGTCCCCGGACTCCTAGTACATCCCGCCGCCGCCGCCCGGGGGCATCGGGGGCATCTTCTCCTTCTCCTCCGGCTTCTCGGCGATGGCGCACTCGGTCGTGATCATGAGGCCCGCCACCGACGCCGCGTTCTGCAGGGCGATCCGGGTCACCTTGGTCGGGTCGAGGATCCCGGCCTTCATCAGGTCCTCGTACTCCTCGGTGGCCGCGTTGAAGCCGTACGCCCCCTTGCCGGACCGGATCTTGTCGACGACCACGCCGCCGTCCTGTCCCGCGTTGAGCGCGATCTGCTTGGCCGGCTCGACGAGCGACTTCCGGACGATGTCCACGCCCGCCTGCTGGTCGTGGTCGAGCTTGATCCCATCGAGCGCGGACGCCGCGCGGATGTACGCGACGCCGCCGCCGGCGACGATCCCTTCCTCGACGGCCGCGCGGGTCGCGTGGAGGGCGTCCTCCACCCGCGCCTTCTTCTCCTTCATCTCGGTCTCGGTGGCCGCGCCGACGTTGATGACCGCGACGCCGCCGACGAGCTTGGCGAGCCGCTCCTGCAGCTTCTCCTTGTCGTAGTCGGACGTCGTCTCCTCGACCTGCGCCCGGATCTGCTTGACCCGGCCCTCGATGTCGGCCTTCTTGCCGGCCCCGTCGATGATCGTCGTGTTGTCCTTGTCGATCACGACCCGCTTGGCCCGGCCGAGATCGGACAGCTGGACCGCCTCGAGCTTGATCCCCATCTCCTCGGCGATCGCCTTGCCGCCGGTGAGGATCGCGATGTCCTCGAGCATCGCCTTGCGCCGGTCCCCGAAGCCGGGGGCCTTGACCGCGGACGCGTGCAGGGTGCCGCGCAGCTTGTTGACGACCAGGGTCGCCAGCGCCTCGCCCTCGACCTCCTCCGCGACGATCAGCAGCGGCTTGCTGCTGCGCGCGATCTGCTCGAGCAGCGGCAGCAGGTCCTTCATGTTGGAGATCTTCTTCTCGTGGATCAGGATGTACGGGTCCTCGAGGATGACCTCCATCCTCTCGGGGTCCGTGACGAAGTAGGGGGAGAGGTAGCCGCGGTCGAACTGCATCCCCTCGACGATCTCGAGGGTCGTCTCCATCCCCTTGGCCTCCTCGACCGTGATGACCCCCTCCTTGCCGACCTTGGACATCGCCTCGGAGATGATGTTGCCGATCGTC
>JBLMWX010000215.1:0-6527 GCA_050257455.1 Gemmatimonadota bacterium
CGGCAGCCGGGGAGCGCCTTCAAGCCGTTCGTGCTGCTGGCGGCCATGCGGCAGGCAGTGGACGGAAAGGGGAAGATCACGCTCGCCTCGACCGTGTCGGGGGAGCCGATCTCGGTGCCCATCCCCGGCGGGACGTGGGAGCCCGCGAACTACGAGGGGCAGGCGTACGGGTCGATGACCGTCCGGGCGATGATCGAGAACTCGGTCAACACCGCGGCGGTCCGGCTGGCGCTGGAGACGGGACTCCCGCAGGTGGCGGACGCGGCCCGGGCGGCGGGGATCACGAGCACGCTCCTGCCCGTCCCCTCCCTGGCCCTGGGCAGCTTCGAGGTGACCCCCGTCGAGCTCGCGTACGCGTACGCGACGCTGGCCTCCGGCGGCACGCGCACGGAGCCGTTCGCCCTGCACGCCGTCCTGGGGTCGGACGGGGCCCGGCTCGTCTCGTCGAAGCCCCTGCAGGACAAGGGCGCCGTCGATCCGCGCGCCGCGTACCTCGTCACCCACGCCCTCGAGGGGGTCCTCGACCGGGGAACCGCCCGCTCCGCGCGGGATGCGGGGATCGACTTCCCGGCCGCCGGGAAGACGGGCACGACCGACGACTTCCGCGACTCGTGGTTCGTCGGGTACACGCCGGACCTCGTCTGCGCCGTCTGGGTCGGGCGGGACTCGGGCCGGCCGGCGGGCCTGTCGGGCGCGGCCGGCGCCCTGCGGATCTGGACGCGCTTCATGAAGGCGGTCTACCCGGCCGGCTCGCGGCGCGCGTTCGCGGTCCCGCCGGGGATCGCGACGGCGGAGATCGATCCGGAGTCCGGGCTTCTCGCGACGTCGGCGTGCCCGCAGGCGTACGTCGAGGCGTTTCCCGAGGAGCTCGTGCCGACCGAGACGTGCCCGCTCCACCCGGTCCACCCGCTGGTCGACACGGTCCGCAAGGGGTTCCGCGGGCTCGGCGAATTCTTCCGGAACCTCTTCCGGTAAGGGCGCCTCCGGTGGTATAAAGTCCCGATGGACTACAAGGGCACGCTCAACCTCCCGACGACCGATTTCCCCATGCGCGCGAACCTGACCCAGCGAGAGCCGGAGATCCTCGCCCGGTGGGAGAAGGCCGGGCTGTACCGGCGGATGGTCGCCGCGCGCCGCGGGAACGGGAAGTTCGTCCTGCACGACGGCCCCCCTTACGCCAACGGCCACATCCACATCGGCCACGCCCTGAACAAGATCCTCAAGGACGTGATCGTCAAGTACCGGAGCATGTCGGGGGCCTGGTCCGAGTACGTCCCGGGGTGGGACTGCCACGGGCTCCCGATCGAGCACCAGGTGGACAAGGACCTCGGGCGGACGAAGGAGGCGGTCTCGACCGCCGAGAAGCGGCGGCTGTGCCGCGCGTACGCCGCGAAATTCATCGACATCCAGCGGGAGGAGTTCAAGCGCCTCGGCGTCCTCGGCGACTGGGAGAACCCGTACCGCACGATGACCTTCGACTACGAGGCGGGGATCCTCCGGGAGTTCGGCCGGTTCGTGGAGCGGGGGGCCGTCTACCAGGGAACCAAGCCCGTCTACTGGTGCGTCACGTGCCGGACGGCGCTCGCCGAGGCCGAGGTCGAGTACGCCGACCACGCGTCCCCCTCGATCCACGTCAAGTTCCCGCTCGTCGACCCCCCCGAGAGGATCCACCCGTCCCTCGCGGGAAAGAAGGTCTTCCTCGTCATCTGGACCACGACCCCGTGGACGATCCCGTCGAACCTGGCGGTCGCCCTTCACCCCGATTTCCCCTACGTCGCCCTCGAGGCGGGCGGGGAGGTCTACGTCGTGGCCGAGGGGCTCGCGGACCGCTTCGTCGAGGAGACGGGGCTCGCGGGCGCACGGCGGCTGGCGACGTTCGGGTCGGCGGGGCTGGAGCGGCTCCGCTGCCGCCACCCGTTCCTCGACCGCGATTCGATCGTCGTCCTCGCGGACTACGTGACCCTCGATGCGGGCACCGGCTGCGTGCACACGGCGCCCGGCCACGGGCGGGAGGACTACGAGACGGGGCTCAAGTACGGCCTCGACATCTATGCCCCCCTCGACGACGCCGGGCGCTTCACCGCCGAGGTGCCGTTCTTCGCGGGGATGCAGGTCTTCGACGCCAACCCCCGGGTCAACGAGAAGCTCGCCGAGGTCGGGGCCCTCCTCAAGGAAGGCCGCGTGTCGCACGCCTATCCGCACTGCTGGCGGTGCAAGAGCCCGGTCATCTTCCGCGCCACCAAGCAGTGGTTCATCTCGATGGACCGGACGGGACTTCGGGACCAGGCCCTCGCGGCGATCAGGACGGTGACGTGGATCCCCGCCTGGGGACGGGAACGGATCGAGGGGATGATCGCGAACCGGCCCGACTGGTGCATCTCGCGGCAGCGCGCGTGGGGCGTCCCCATCGCGGTCTTCCAATGCGAGGGATGCGGCGGCCACCTCCTGGACCGGAAGCTCATCGACAGCGTGGCGGGCTTCTTCGAGCGGGAGGGCGCCGACGCCTGGTTCGACCGGGACGCCGCCGAGCTCCTGCCTCCGGGGACCTCCTGCCCGTCCTGTGGCGGGACGGCGTTCCGGAAGGAGACGGACATCCTCGACGTGTGGTTCGACTCGGGCGTCTCGTACGCCTGCGTCTGCGAGGGCAAGGAGAACCTCGGGGTGCCGGTCGACCTCTACCTGGAGGGGTCCGACCAGCACCGCGGCTGGTTCCACTCTTCGCTGCTCGCCGCGGCCGGGACCCGCGGCGCCGCTCCCTACAGGGCCGTGCTCACCCACGGCTTCGTCGTGGACGGCAAGGGCGAGGCGATGCACAAGTCCCGGGGCAACGTCGTCGCGCCCGAGCAGATCATCCGGAAGCACGGGGCCGAGGTGCTGCGGCTGTGGGTCGCCGCCGAGGACTACCGCGACGACATCCGGATCTCCCCGGACATCCTCGAGCGCCTGACCGAGTCGTACCGCAAGATCCGCAACACTATCCGCTTTCTCCTGGGAAACGTCGGCGACTTCTCGCCCGAGCGCGACGCCGTCCCGTACGGGCGCATGGAGGAGATGGACCGTTACGCCCTCGTCCTGTTCCACCGCCTCGCGCGCAAGGTGCGGGACGCGTACGAGTCCTACGAGTTCCACGTCATCTTCCACGCGGTGAACAACTTCTGTTCCGTGGACCTGTCGAGCTTCTACCTCAACGTCCTCAAGGACCGCCTTTACTGCGAAGGGGCGGACGCCCCGGCCCGCCGCTCCGCCCAGACGGCGATGTTCGAGATCTGCCGGGGGCTCCTCGAGCTGGTCGCCCCGGTCCTGTCCTTCACGGCCGAGGAGGCGTGGGGTCACCTTCCCGCCTTCCCGGGAAAGCCCGACAGCGTCTTCCTGTCCGGCATGCCGGAGCCGAAAGAGCTCCCGGACGCCGACCGGATCGCGGCGGTCTGGGAGCGGATCCTGGCCCTCCGCGCGGAGATCGCGCAGCCGCTCGAGGCGGCGCGCCGCGAGAAGCGGATCGGGAGCGACCAGGACGCCCTCGTGACCGTCTCCCCGGGTCCCTTCGCCGACCTGTTCGCCAGCCACGGCCGGCAGATCCGCGACGTCCTCGTCGTCTCGGGGGTCGTCGCGGGGGAGGTGTCCGAGCCCGACGCCTACCGGAGCGCCGCGTACCCCGGCCTCGCCGCCCGGGTGGACAAGGCCCCGTGGGGCAGGTGCGCGCGGTGCTGGAACCACGATCCGGCGGTCGGGACGGTCGCGTCCGCCCCGGCGTTGTGCGCCCGGTGCGCGTCGGCGCTGGGCGGCTAGCCCCGTTGTTCCCCTGGCGCAAATTCGCCGGTCCGGGGCTGGCGGCCCTGGCCCTGACCGTCGTCGACCAGGGGACCAAGCTGTGGATCGTCCGCCACTTCGGCCTCTACGAGGCGCGGGCCGTCCTGCCGGATTTCTTCCACATCGTCCACGTGCGGAACACGGGCGTCGCCTTCGGGTTCCTGTCGAGCCTGGATCCGGCCTGGGTCAACCCCCTGCTCATCGCCGCCACGGTCATCGCCGTCTTCGCCGTCCTCGGGTACCTGTACTACCTCCCCGGGCGCGGTCCCGCCCCGTGCGGCCTCGGCCTGGTCCTGGGCGGAGCCGTCGGCAACCTGATCGACCGCGCGCGGCTCGGCTACGTGGTCGACTTCCTCGACGTCCATTGGCGCCGGTACCACTGGCCGGCGTTCAACGCCGCCGACATCGGCATCACCGTGGGGATCATCCTGCTCATCCTCGACATGATCTTCTGGTCCCGGGAGGACGCGGGTGCACCCGGTCATCGTTAAGATCGGAAGCCTGAAGATCCATTCGTACGGCGCGTTCGTCGCCATGGGCTTCCTCGCGGCCATCTGGGCGGCCGCGCGGGAGATCCGGCGAAAAGAAGGCGACCCGGAAGCGTTCTACGACCTGGCGTTCTGGCTGGTCGTCGCAGCCGTCGTCGGCGCCCGGGCCTTCCATGTCCTCGTCTACCGGTCCTACTACGCGGAGAACCCCGCCGAGATCTACCGCATCTGGAACGGGGGCCTCGTCTTCTACGGGGGACTCCTCGCCGCCGTCGCCGCGTGCCTCGCCTTCGTGCGGCGCCGCGGCCTCCCGTTCCTGCCGACGGCCGACGCCGCGGCCCTCGGCATTCCGCTCGGCCTCGCCTTCGGACGCGTCGGGTGCACGCTCGCCGGATGCTGCTACGGGAAGCCGACGACCGTCCCCTGGGGAATCGTCTTCACCGATCCGGCGTCCCTCGCGCCCCTGCACGTCCCCCTGCACCCGACCCAGGCGTACGAGGCGCTGTCCGCGCTCGCCATCTTCGGCGTCCTGACCGCGACCCGGGACCGGTTCGTCACGCCGGGGATGCGGTTCTGGACGATGCTGGTCCTCTACGGAGTCGCCCGCTCGTTCCTCGAGATCTTCCGCGACGACCCCCGGGGATTCCTCGGACCGTTCTCGGAGTCCCAGGTCGTCTCCGCCGTCCTCGTCCTCTACGCGGCGGTCTCGATCGTCAGGGCCCGCGCCGGCGCGCGCCGCAGGGCGGCCCTCTTCCCGTAGAGCCCGCCGCCCCGAAAGGCCCCGGAACGGCCGACGATTTCCGGGGCATTTGTCGCCGACGCGGTTCCGTGTATACTGCATACAGCCATGGAAACGAAGTGGTACCAGAGCATCGTGTTCAAGATCATCCTCTCGGTCGCGGCGACCGCGATCCTCGTGAACGCCTCCTTCGGCTACCTCTACCTGGGCATCACCGAGCAGCAGCTGTCGGACACGATCCTCCAGGGGGCCACCCGCATCAGCGACACCGTCAAGAAGTCGATCGCGTTCGACATGCTCGAAAACCGGAAGGAAAACGCCTACCGGATCATGGACACGATCGGCCGGCAGCCCGGCATCGAGAAGGTCCGGATCTACAGCAGCGAGGGGAAGATCATCTTCTCCACCGACAAGACCGAGCTCGGCCGGATGGTGGACAAGCAGGCCGAGGCGTGCTACGGCTGCCACTCCCGCACCAAGCCCCTCGAGCTGCTGGCCACGGCCGCCCGGAGCCGGATCTTCGACTCCGGCCACGGGCACCGGATCCTGGGGATGATCAACCCGATGTACAACGAGGAGGGGTGCTCCTCCACCGAGTGCCACATCCACCCGGAGACGCAGAAGGTCCTCGGCACGATCGACGTCACCATGTCCCTGGCCGACACGGACCGGGTGATCGCCGGCGCGCGCAAACAGGTGGTCTTCTTCAACGCCCTCTCGATCGTGACGATCTCGGCGATCGTCGTCCTGCTCATGATGCGGCTGGTCGCAAGGCCCGTGACGGACCTCGTCATCGGCACGCGGAAGGTGGCGGCCGGGGACCTGAGCTCCGCCATCCCGGTCACGAGCGACGACGAGATGGGCCACCTGGCCCGCTCCTTCAACGAGATGACCGAGAAGCTCTCGCGGGCGGACCAGGAGGTCAAGGAGCACTTCGACATCCTCGAAAAGAAGTTCAACGAGAAGGCGCGCGAGCTGAAAGAGGCCCAGGCCCACCTCCTCCACACCGAGAAGCTCGCCGCGGTGGGGAAGATCGCCGCGACCGTGGCCCACGAGATCAACAACCCCCTGACGGGCGTGTTCACGTACATCAAGCTGATGGAGCGCCGGATCGAGGAGGGGCGGTCCTCCGAGCAGGACATCCGGAAGTTCCGGGAGTACCTCGCCACGATGGGGCGGGAGGTCGAGCGGACGAGCGCGATCGTGCTCAACCTCCTCGACTTCACGCGCCCCAAGGAGCCCAGCCGCAAGGTCGCGAACGTCAACGGGCTGATCGAGGAGTCGCTCGTCCTCATCAGGAACAAGCTGAGCATGAACAACGTCGACATCCGCCAGGAGCTCGAACCGCTGCCCGACATCATGGTGGACCCGTCCCAGATCAAGCAGGTGTTCATCAACATCCTCGTCAATTCGTGCGAGGCGATGGAGAAGGGCGGCTCGCTGGTCGTCCGCTCGCATTACGACGAGGGCGACCAGGCGGCGATCGTCGAGTT
>JBLMWX010000216.1:0-3226 GCA_050257455.1 Gemmatimonadota bacterium
CCGCCCGGTGCTTGGCGTCCATCCGGTCGTGGAAGATCTTGTGGGTGAACGTGCTCTCGATGATCACCATCGACAGCCCGGCGAAGATGCTCGACACGAAGAACAGGACCGGGATGTTGCCGGAATACCACAGCGGGTGGATCTTCGCGGGCGCCAGGAGGAACAGGGCGCCCAGCCCCGACTGGTGGAGAGTGGACAGGGTGATTCCGAAGATGACCGCCCCGGTCGTCAGGCCCTGCACGATCTTGCGGGCCCTCTTCCAGTGGAGCCACTCGGCCACGGCGGGCGAGAACTCCAGGAACTCGCAGATCATGTACAGCAGGAAGTGCCAGGCCACCAGGAACAGCACGGAGCTCAGCCCGAAGGAGTTGCCGATGATCGGGTTGACGACGTTCCAGGGGCGCCCGAGATCCAGGAGCAGGGCGCCGGCGTAGAAGACGTACGCCAGAAACCCGTTGAGCACCGTCGCCCGGACGATCGGCTCGTACTTCTCGAACTTGAGGATGTGGACGACGAAGGTCAGCACGTAGGCCCCGCCGGCGAAGGCGACGCCGGTGATGACGTCGAAGCCGATCCAGATCCCCCAGGGGTAGTCCTGGGAGAGGTTCGTGACGGAGCCGAGCCCCTTGTAGAACCGGATCGCGATGAGGGCGAGCCCGACGACGATGATGACGCCGGTGATGACGTTGAAGGGGGTCAGGATCTTCCCCTTCGGCTTCAGTTCGCCCAGGATGAACCGCGCGAAGCCGCGAACCTCGGCGAGGAAGCCCGTCCCGGTCCCCTGCGCGCTCTCGACGGCTTTACTCCTTTCCATGGCCGTCCTCCTTGTGGTTCTTTCCGTTGGTCAGGTAGTTCAATCCGACGAGCAGCGACGGCCACAGGACGAAGACGAGGGGGACGCCGTAGAGGAACCCCGACGTGTGCTCCGGGTAGGGGGTCGTCCCGAGGTCGTTCCGGAAGCCGAGCTTCTCGAAGGGGACGCTCGACAGGTAGAGCCATCCCGTGCCGCCGACCTCGTGTTCCCCGTAGATGTGGTGGACGTACCGGTCGGGGTTCTGGTAGACGCGCTGGCGGGCGATCTCGACGAGGTCGCGCTTCTTCCCGAAGAGGGTGGCGCCCTCGGGGCACGCCTCGGCGCAAGCCGGCTGCTCGCCGTTCTTCACGCGGTCGAAGCAGAACTGGCACTTCTTCACGTAGGGCAGGGGGCTGTTGTACTCGTACTTGGGGATGTCGAACGGGCACGCGATCATGCAGTACCGGCATCCCATGCACCGGTCCTTGTTGTAGATGACCGGCCCGTCCTTCGTCTTCTCGAGCGCCTTGACGAGGCACGCGGACGCGCAGGCGGGCTGGTTGCAGTGGAGGCACTGCTTCCGGGCGAAGATGGGCTTGTCCGGCTCCTTCTCGTTCGCGAACCGGTTGACGACCGTGTACGCCTCCGGCGTCGGCTCCCGCTTCTTCTCGAACACGCTCTCGCTCGAGAAGGAGACCTCGGGCTCCGGGAGGTTGTTCTTCGCGTTGCACGCCTCCTCGCAGGCCCGGCAGCCGATGCACTTCGTCGTGTCGATCAGCATGCCGTAGAACTCGCGGCCGGCGCCGACCGCCGCGGCGGCGTGCGCCCTGCCGGGCTTGGCCCCGGCGAAGCACGCCCCCGCGGCCCCGGCGATCTTCAGGAAATCCCTTCGGTTGAGGCTCATCGTGACCCTCCTGTCGGTTTTGGAAAGGACACCGCTCCCTTATCGAAAGAACTTTCTCAGCACGAGCTGCAGGAGCTCGCCGTCCACGGTTTCCAGGGCGCCGGCCGCGGCCTGGCCGCCGTCCTGCATCGTCACCCCGACCTCCTGCGGCCTCGCGCTGTGGAGGGCGAGGAACTCGGCGAACCGCCGCGCCTCCTTCTCGATCCAGGCGGCCGCGTCGGCGGCGATCCGCAGCTTCTTCAGGTTGTGGGCCAGGTTGGCGGGCTTGATCGCGAGGAGCCACCCGGACTGGTACGGGTCGCCCGCGAGCGCGCCGGGGTCGGGATTCACGGAGGAGACGATGCCGTCCAGCGGAGAGACGAGCTCGATCCGCTTCCTGCCCTGGACGACGGTCAGGGCCGGCTCGCCCTGGTGCAGGGCCGCGCCGGGGAGCGGCAGCTCGACCCGGTCGATCCGGCCCATCACGCCGCGCGCGAAGGCGTCGATCCCGACCGTGGCCTCTCCCGACGGCTGAAGGAACGCCCAGGTGTGGCCGCCGTGGACGAACACGCCTCCCGGCACCGGGTAGCCGCCGGGGCGGGCGGCGGCTTCCCTCCGGGCCGCCAGGGCCACGGACTCGGACGCGACCTGCTCCCGCCTGCGGCGGAGCGCGTAGTCGACCAGGATGCACACGGCGAAAGTGAGAAGGACGAGGAAAAAGATCATGACGGCACCCTCCTTCCTAACCGAAGAACAGATTGACGATCCGGCCCCACTGCGCCTCGTTCAGCCGGCCGCTGATGTCCGGGAGGGATTCCCCCCCGTCGGTGGCCGTGATGCCGAGATCGGAGCTGAACATCCGCTGCAGCCGCTCCACCTCCCATTCGAACCACTTCTTCGCGACGCTTCCGTGGAACAGCCGCTTGATCCCTTCCCCGGTGACGTGCATCGAGAAGATCCACCCCTCGTGGTAGGGGTCCCGGTTGATGAGGGACGGGTCCGACGTGACTTTCCGGTTGACCGAGCGGATGATCCCGTCTCCGGGCGCCACCATCCTCACCGTCCGCGTCCCGGAATGGAGGAGCAGGCAGATCCCGTTCTCCCTCACGGCGGCCCCTTCCGGCGGCACCGAGATCCGGTCGATCCTCCCGATCAGCTTCTGGGAGAAGTCGTCGATGCCGACCCGCGCCTCCCCCTCCGACTCGGACTCGATCGACACCCACAGATGCCGGGGATGAAAATAGAAATCCGGTTTCAGGAGGAACCCGCGGACGTTCTCCACCAGGACTTCGGGGTTGTTGATCTCCCGGTAGGCGGGGCACTCCCGGAAGTTCGTGCTGTTGCAGACGCCTTTGTCCGAGGCGGACTTGTCGACGGGGATCATCTTCTTCACGGGGAACGCCTTGCAAAATGTCACCGTGGTCAGTTCCAGGAATGGGCATTTTGCTTTTTCCATTGCCGCGCTCCTTTAAGCGTCCGGTGCTAAGCCGTCTTGGCCACCACAACCGCTCCGAGGACCAGGTACACGATGGCGATGATGAGATATGCCA
>JBLMWX010000217.1:0-6984 GCA_050257455.1 Gemmatimonadota bacterium
GCGGCCGCGCACGCCGCGGCGAGGCCCATGGAGAGGATCAGGGAAAGGCCGAACGGAGCGAGACGCCGGTGCGCCGACCCGGGTTCCGGGGTCCCGCCCGACGGCCGGTTCCCCGTTACCGCGCCCGCCACCGGAATTCCCACGGCGGCGTCGGGTTGTCGTCCCGCCAGAGCCCGCGCCGTTTCGCGCGCGCCTCCCGTTCCGCGCCGATGAACTCCGAGGCGTAAGGGGCGAAGAGGTGACGCCGGTAGGCCCACGCCCATCCCCCCCGGACCATGGCGAGGTTGACGTTGAGCCCGCCCCGGAACACGAGACCGACGGACCGCCCGTGCGTGTCGGCGTCGACGATCTCGACCCGAACGTTCCGCCCGAGGGTCAGCTCTTTCAATGCCTGCCGGGCCTGCCTGCCGTACGGCTGCCCCGGCGTCTCCCCGTGCCGCACCTCCGGCGCGTCGATGCCGTAGAGGCGCACGCTCACGCTTCCCCCGCGGCGCGCGGCCACGGCGACGGTGTCGCCGTCGACGACCCGGACGATCCTGCCTTCCGCGGTGCGGCTCCCGGCCGCCGCGGGCGGAAACGCCGGCGGCGCGGCGAGGAGGAACGCCAGGACGGCGGCGGCGCCGATGGTCTTCGCGGCCACGCGTCCTCAGCGCCCGGACGGGACGGCGCGCACGGGCCGTCAGCCGACCAGCTTCGCCAGACGCGACCGCTGCTTCTCGAGCGTCCCCTGGGCCTCGTCGATCGTCTTCAGGAGCTCCTTCTTCGCGTCGAGGGCCGCGTCCTTTCCCCGGCTGACGATGGCGTCGGCCTTCTTCCCCACCGCATGGACCATGCCGGCCACCGCGTCGGAGACGTCGTCGACGACCCCTTCCGCCTCGCGACCCGCCTTCTTCGCGAGACGCACGATGTCCCTGCGGGTCTCCTTCCCGGATTTCGGAGCCAGCAGGAGCGCGGCTCCCGCCCCGACGACCGCTCCCGCCGCCATCCAAAGAACGGTTCCAAGCGCCCTGCTCTCTCTGTGTGCCATGGCTCGCCTCCGCAAGCTTTACGACTTGGATTCCGTTTCCGGGTTGACGATGCGCCCGGCCCCGGGATCGGCGATGCCGAAGCCCGTCACAACTCCATGATACGGCCGATCGCGCGCCGAGTAAAACGCGGCGCGGGCGCGGCATTTCCGGGGCACCGGGGAACATTCCGCCTGCCGATCCGGCGCTTCGGGCAACCGGGCGGTTTGTCCGCCGGGGACGATTTCTTTATACTGAATGGCGGGACATGCGGTGCGGCGAATACGAGACGGGGCGGCGTCGTCACCCGGACGGCGCGGCCGCGCGACGGGGGGAATCGATGCGAAAGGCCTTCTGCTTCTGCATGATCGGGGCGCTGCTTTCCGGACCCGTCGCCGCGTTCGGCGAGTTCAACCCGGCCGACTACCCGGTGGCGACGCAGGCGGAGCTCGTGAAGGACCCCGGCGCCCACACCGGCAGGAAATACCAGGTGACGGACCCGTTCCAGTTCTGCGGCAGCGACTTCTGCGTGCAGATCCAGAAGACGAAGATCAACACGAGGGACTACTACTGCTTCACGCTGGGCCCCCTGTGCCTCGTCCGGATGTACGTCAAGAAGGATCACCCGGACGCGCCCCGCGTGCTCCAGCTCAAGAAGGGCGACGTGGTGACCGTCTTTGGCACGTTCGACTCCACGGGATCGAGCTACAACTACATCATTGCGGACCACGTCGTCGTCGCGAAGTGACCCGGCGCGGGGCGGTGGCGCGGTCGCCGTCGCGGCGGCCCGGGGAGAGCGGCCGATGATCTCGCGTCGCGAGTTCCTGCGGGCGGCGGGGCGGCTGGCGCCCGTCCTGGGCGCCGCGGGGCTCGCCGCGCCGCTGTGGCGCGGGGCGGCCTGCGCCGGAGGCCGGATCGAAGAGATCCTTCGCACGGCCCCGACGGCCCGCTACTGGACGTCGGCGGCGCGGGCGGGCGCCGACTGCGCGGCGTGCCACGGCGCCGATCGCGCCATCCGGGGCCGCCGGCACGCCCACGACCCCGCAGGCGTCAAGTGCCTGCTCTGCCACCACGGCTGCGCGATCGGCGTCGGCGAGCGGGGCCGCTGCCGGGCCCGGATGAACGTCGGCGGAGAGCTTCGCAGCCTCGTCTACGGCCGGCCGCTGGCCGTCCACGTGGACCCGATCGAGAAGAAGCCGTTCTACCATTTCCTCCCGGGCGCCGCCGCGTTCTCGCTCGGCACCGCGGGCTGTCCCCTGCGCTGCCGGTTCTGCCAGAACTGGCGGCTGTCCCAGGCGAGCCCCGAGGACGATCCGACGGAGTTCACGCCGCCCGCGCGGCTGGTCGACGCCGCCGCGTCGCGGAAAAGCCCCGTCATCGCATTCACCTACAACGAGCCGACCGTCCAGTTCGAGTACCTGGTCGACGCGGCCCGGGAAGCGAAGACGCGCGGGATCCGGTCCGCGATCGTCAGCTGCGGGTTCATGAACGAGGCGCCCCTCGCGGAGATGTGCGGGGCGTTGAGCGCCGTCAAGATCGACCTCAAGGGCTTCAGCCCGGATTTCTACCGGGAGGTCTGCCGGGCCGAGCTCGCCCCCGTGCTCAGGAGCATCGGGCAGGCGGCGAAGAGCGGCGTCCACCTCGAGATCGTGAACCTGGTGGTGCCGACGCTCAACGACTCGGAGAAGATGCTCGAGGGACTGGCGGCGTGGGTCGCGGGAGAGGTCGGCCCGGACGTCCCGGTCCACTTCACGCGGTTCCACCCCGACTACCAGCTGCAGAACCTGCCGCCCACTCCCGTTGCCACGCTCGAGCGGGCCCGGGAGATCGCCATGAAGAGGGGCATCCGCTTCGCGTACGTGGGCAACGTCCCCGGCCACCCGGGGAACCACACCTATTGCCCCGGGTGCGGCAAGGTCGTGGTCGAGCGGCGGGGTTTCTTCGTGTCCCGGATGCTGGTCGCGCGCGGCCGGTGCGCGTCGTGCGGGACGGCCATCCCCGGGGTCTGGGCGTGACGGCGGGCGGCCGGGAGCGCGGCCGATGAGGCGCCTTGCGGCCGTCGTGTTCGTCGCCGCCGCCTGCCTGGCGTGCCGGACGCCGTCGCAGGCCGACAGGGGGCCCGCCTCCGTGCGGGAGCCCGCGGTGGCGGGCCGCTTCTACCCGGCGTCCGCGGCGGCGCTTCGAGGCGCCGTGGAGGCGTTCCTGGGAGATGCGGTTCCCCGGAAGCCGGGGCGGCCGGTCGCCCTCATCGCCCCCCACGCCGGGTACGTCTTCTCCGGGCAGATCGCCGCCGACGCCTGGCGGCAGGCGCAAGGGGAGGCGGTCGACCTCGTCGTCATCCTGGGGACGAACCACACGGCTCCCGGATTCCGGGGAGCGGCGCTCGTCCCGGCCGGGGGATTCCGCACGCCCCTCGGCGTGGCGGAAACGGACCGCGGTGCGTCGGAGGCGTTGATCGCGGCCGATCCCGACTGCATCTTCGACGCCGGCGTCCACGCCCGGGAGCATTCCGTGGAGGTGCAGGTCCCGTTCGTCCAGGTCCTCTTCCCCAAGGCGAAGATACTCCCCGTGGTCGTGGGATCGCCGGACCCGGCGCTCTGCGAGCGCCTGGGGCAGGCGATCGGCCGGGTGGCCGCCGACCGCAGGGCGCTCGTCGTGGCGAGCTCCGATCTCTCCCATTACCCGTCGGCGGCCGACGCGGCCGCCGTCGACCGCGAGGTTCTCGAGGCGGCCGCGCGCCTCGATCCGGACCGGCTTCGGTCGGTGATCCGCCGCGCGATGGCGCGGGGGGTCCCCGGGCTCTCCACGTGCGCCTGCGGGGAGGCCCCGATCCTCGTCGCCATGTCGGCGGCCCGGGCGCTCGGCGCGACGCGCGGCGCCGTCGCGAGCTACGCCACCTCCGGCGACGTCGCCGTGGGAGACGCGCGGCGCGTCGTCGGATACGGCGCGGTCGTCTTCACGGACGGGCCGGCCGGGGCGGACACGGCCGTCCTGGAACCCCGGCCGGACGCGGGCGCCCCGGGGCGGCTGGAGGCCGGGGACCGGCGGGCGCTGCTCGCGCTGGCGCGGGAGACGATCCGCCGGTACCTCGAGACCGGGACGATTCCCCTGTCGCGGGGGCTCTCGGCGCGCGTCCGGGCGCCCCGGGGGGCCTTCGTCACCCTCACGAAGGACGGGGCGCTGCGCGGCTGCATCGGCCGGATGGCCCCCGATGCGCCGCTCGACCGCGTTGTCGGCGCCATGGCCCTGCAGGCTGCCGCCAACGACCCCCGCTTTCCGCCGGTGGGACCGGAGGAGGTCGCGGCGCTCCGGATCGAGATCTCGGTCCTGTCGCCGATGAGGCCTGTCGCGGGAGCCGCGGAAATCGTCGTCGGCCGCGACGGCGTCCTCCTGTCCAAGGACGGGCGCTCGGCCGTCTTTCTCCCGCAGGTCGCGACCGAGCAGGGGTGGGGACGCGACGAGATGCTTGACCATCTCTGCCTCAAGGCGGGGCTTTCCCGGGGATGCTGGAAGACCGGGGCGGAGTTCTCCGTCTTCCAGGCGGAGGTCTTCCGGGAAGGGGAGGGGATGTAGCCCCTTGGCGGGCGCGAAGACGAGACCGGCGGACGCGAACGTCCCCGCGCCCGTGTTCCTGTTCGCCGTCGGTTTTCTCGCGATGCTCGGCCAGGTCGTGCTCCTGCGCGAGCTCGCGGTGGCGTCCTTCGGCGTGGAGCTCATCTACCTGCTCGGCGTCAGCCTGTGGCTCGCCGCCGGCGCCGCGGGCGCCCTCCTCGGACGTCCCGGCGTCCCGGGATCCCCGTCCGCGGCCGGAGCGGCCTTTCTCCTCGTCGCCGCCCTGGTTCCGCTGGAGATCTTCTTCCTGCGCGGGGCGCGCCTGCTCCTCGGGGGCGTCTCCGGCGCCTTTCTCCCGCTGGGGCGGCAGGTCGCGGCCGCGGCGATCGGTCTGGTCCCGGCCGGCGCGGCGCTGGGGCTCCTGTTTCTTCTCGCGGCGCGGAAGTTCATCGCCGCCGGCGGGACCCTCGCCGCCGCCTACGCCTGGGAGAGCGCGGGGGGAGCGCTGGGAAGCGTGGCGGCCACGCTTGCGCTGTCCTGGGGCGTCCCGAACCTCGCGCTGGGAGCGGCGTGCGGCGCGGCGGGGGCGGCGGTCGCTTCGGCGTCCGGCGCGGCGCGGCGGTGGTCCGTCGCGGGGCTGGCGGTCCTCCTGGCGCTTCTCGCGGCGTCCGGCCCGCTCGACCGGCTGACGACGTCGTGGAACCACCGCCGGCTCGTGGAGACCGTCGACACGCCGTACGGGCGGGTCACGATCGAGCGGGCGGGAGGCCAGCTGACGCTCTTCGAGAACGACGCCGTGGCCTTCGAGAGCGAAGGGACGGAGAGCGAGGAGATCGTCCACCTGTCCGCGCTGCAGGCGCCGGCGGCGCCGCGGGTGCTCGTCATCGGGGGCGGCGTCGCCGGGATCGCCGCCGAGATCCTGAAGCACGGACCGTCCCGCGTGGACTACGTGGAGTCGAACAGGGCGATGTACCGCGCGCTCGTCCCGCTCCTCTCCCCCGGGGCGCGCCGCGCGCTCGAAGACGGCGCGGTGCGGGTGATCTTCGCGGACCCGCGGCGCTTCCTCGCGGAGGGCGCCTCCTACGACCTGATCCTCGTCGCTTCGCCCGAGCCGTCCTCGGGGCAGGGCAACCGGTTCTTCACCCGGGAGTTCTTCCGGCTGTGCGCGGCCCGGCTGTCGCCCGGCGGCGTGGTCGCCCTGCGGCTCCCGTCGTCCGAGAACTTCGGGACGCCGCGCCTCGCGCGGCGCAACGGCAGCGTCCACGCGGCGCTCGCCGCCGCCTTCGCGGACGTGCTGGTGCTCCCCGGGGACACCGACACGCTGCTCGCCTCGAACGCGCGCCTCTCGCGCGATCCGGCCGTTTTGGCAAGCCGGCTCCGCGCGCGCGGCATCGCGGCGCGGCTCGTCACCCCCGAATACCTGGGCTACCTCCTGACGAACGACCGGCTGGATCGCGTCGCGCGGCTCCTCTCCGGATCCGGGGCTTCGCCCAACTCCGACCAGGCGCCCGCCTGCTACCGCGAGACCGCGCTCCTCTGGCTCGGCCGGTTCGTTCCCGCCCTGGAACGGGCCGGGCCGCCGGACCGGCGCGCCGGGATCGGCCTCCTCCTCGGCGCCGTCGCGTTCCTCGGGCTGGCCCGCCTCCGGCCCGCCGGGCGGCGGGCTGCGCTCGCCGCGGTGGCCGGGTTCGGGGGGATGGTCGCGGAGGGCGTCGTCCTGCTGCGCTACCAGGCCGAGTCGGGCGCCCTGTACCAGGACATCGGCCTCCTTCTCACCGCGTTCATGGCCGGCCTCGCGGCGGGGGCGTTCGCGTTCGACCGGGCGGCGGCGGCCGGCCATGCCGGCCGGCGGCTCGGCGCGGCGCTCCTCGGGGGGCTCGCCCTTCTCCTGGCGGGACTGGGGCCGGCCTCCGCCGCCGGCGGGGCGCTGTTCCGCCTCGCCCCGGGCGCGGCGATCCTCGCCGCCTCCGGGGCGCTGGTGTCCGGGATCTTCGGCCACGCGAGCCGCATCGGCGTCGCCGACCAGGGCGGGATCACCGGTCCCGTCTACGCGGCGGATCTTCTGGGAGGGTGCGTCGGGTCGATCCTGGCCGGGCTCGTGCTCATCCCGCTGCTCGGCGCGGGGACGACGGCGGCGGGGACGGCCCTGTTGGCGGCGGCCGCCCTGGTCCTTCTGTGACGCCTATCCCTTGGCAGGCTTGCCGCCCGGCATCGGGGGGACGGGGAAGGGCATGACGTTGCCCTGCGGAGCCGCCGCGGGGACGATCTTGTTCACCCCCTCCTTGTCGACCTCGTCGATGCGCACGACGGCGGACAGCGGGATGTACGTCCGCGAGACGCCCGCGAACTCGGACTTGAGCCGCTCCTCGGACGGGTCCACGAGGACGCCGCCCCGCTCGCCGAAGATGATGTCCTCCACCTCGACGAA
>JBLMWX010000218.1:0-2541 GCA_050257455.1 Gemmatimonadota bacterium
CCGGTCAGAAGTTCATCTCCTCCCCGGAGCGCGGCATGGAATAAAGCAGGACGACCAGGTTGTGCAGCCGCCCCGTCTGGTCGTTGACGAAGTTGCGGTAGACGGCGGCCCGCTCGAACCCCAGCTTTTCGAAGGCCCGGACCGCGGCCTGCTGCTCCTCGATCACCTCGGCCACGATGTGCCGCAGGGCCGCCTTCTCCCCCACGTGGCGCATCTCGCGGAGCAGCGCCGTTCCCAGTCCCCGGTGCCGGTAGTCGGGCGCGATCTGGATCCGGACCGTCCCGACCCGCTGCTTCCATCCCCGCCTGTGGCGGTGAAGCGTCGCGTCCCCCACCACCCGGTCGCCATCGAGGGCCAGGATCGGGAGGATCCTCTCGTAGTCGATCGTCTCGGCCCACCGGACCACCACGTCCTTGCGGTCCACGTCCTCCCGGAAGTACATCTTGTCCTCCGCCGGGATCCGGTGGAAGAAGTCCCAGAGACCGTCCGCGTCCTCCCGCACCATCGGGCGGAACGACAGGCGGGCCCCGTCGCGCAGCGCGACCTGCTTCGGATACCGATCCAGCGGGATCATCGGTCTTCCCCTTTCCCGGGCCGGCCGCTCACCATTCGTCCCGGAACGGCACTTCCACCGCGTCGTACCACTCCGCGAAGTCCATCGGGCTGTGCGGCGGCAATCCTTCCTCGTGCAGGAGGTCGTCGATCGCCGCGTGGGCGTGCGAGAGGGCGCGGTCCATCAGCCGGAGGAGGTCCGGGGACTCGTCGCGCGGATCCTCGGCCCGGAACGCCTCGAGCGCCCGCTCCAGGTCGCGGCGCGCCGCGGGAACGTCCTTGCGCGCGAGGGCCTGCCCGATCGCGCTCAGGTGGCGGCCGATCTGGTGGTACGCCCGTCGGACGTCGATGGAGGTGGCCTCCACCTTCCGCCAGCGCCCGAAGTAGATCCTGTCGTGTCCCGCCCGCAGCTCGGCGTGCGCGAGGCTCTCGTACGGGCAGACGACCTTGCCCCCCGAATGCGCGAGCGCCCTGCGGGAATCGTACGTCAGCTCCGCCCCGCAGGCGGAGCAGATCATGCGCGAGAAGGGCACGCGAAAATTATAGCCGAAGCGCGGCGTGACGATGTACAAGGGAGCTATGCGGCTCGTCCGATGGTGCCGCGGCGGTCCGGGTTTTCCGCCCGCCGGACGCCCGGGCCGGCGGCGCATGCGTCGCAAGGGGGGGGGAAATCCATGAGCGCGGTGGTGATCGAAAGGAAAGGAACCGTGGCCGTCGTCCGGATGAACAGGCCCGACCGGATGAACGCGTACGACTTCGAGATGGGGAAGGAGCTCCTCGAGGGCGTCCTGGCCCTTTCGGCCGACCCGGGCGTCCGGTGCATCGTGCTGACCGGCACGGGGAAGGCGTTCTCGGCGGGCGGGGACGTGGCGATGATGGGATCCTTCACCGAAGGGGCGGAGACCCGGTTTCTCGAGCTGACGGTCCGGCTGCACGCCTTCATCGCGTCGCTTCGGCGCTGCCCCAAGCCGGTCATCTCCGCGGTCAACGGGGTCGCGGCCGGCGCCGGGTTCTCCTTCGCCTTGGCCGGCGACATCGCGGTCGCCGCGCGGTCGGCCCGGTTCGCGCTGGCGTACCAGAACATCGGGCTGTCGCCCGACGGCGGCGCCTCCCACTTCCTGGCCCGCACGCTCGGGACGCAGCGGGCGATGGAGCTGACCCTCACCGGGAGGACGCTCTCCGCGGAGGAGGCGGCGGCGTGGGGCCTCGTCCAGAAGGTGTTCCCGGACGAGACGTTCGAGGCGGACGCGGCGGCCCTGGCGGCGGCGATCGCCTCCGGCCCGACGCTCGCCTACGCGAAGGCGAAGGAGCTCTACAACCGGGCGCTGTGCCAGCCGCTGGAGGCGCACATGGAGGACGAGCGGCAGCGCATCGCGGCCTCCTCGGCGACCGCGGACTTCCGCGACGGGATCCGGGCGTTCCTCGAGAAGCGGAAGCCGGAGTTCCGGGGGAAGTGACCGCGGGCGCCGGCGGATGCGCCACCGGCGTACTCCTCTCACCGGTGTCCGGACAGCCTCTCGAGCTGGGCGTCCACCATCATCCGGACCAGCCCCTCGAAGGAGACCGCCGGCTCCCAGCCGAGCATCGCCTTCGCACGGGCCGGATTCCCGACGAGAACGCCGACGTCCACCGGCCGGAACAGGGCAGGGTCGATCTCGATCCAGTCCTCCCATTGCAGTCCCACGTGTCCGAAGGCAAACCCGAGGAAGTCACGGATGGCGTGGAGCTTTCCCGTCGCCAGGATGTAGTCGTCGGGCTCCCGCGCCTGCAGCATCATCCAGATCCCGCGCACGAAATCGCCGGCAAAGCCCCAGTCGCGGCACGCGTCGATGTTCCCGAGCCGGAGCTTCTCCCTCCGCCCGCGCGAGATCTCGGCGGCGGCCCGGGCGATCTTCTGGGTGACGAAATGCTCGGGGCGGCGGGGGGATTCGTGGTTGAAGAGGATCCCCGAGACGGCGAACATGCCGTAGCGGCGCCGGTAGAGCCCCA
>JBLMWX010000219.1:0-7557 GCA_050257455.1 Gemmatimonadota bacterium
GGTGGAGCTGATCACTCCGGTGGCGATGGAGAAGGAGCTCCGGTTCGCGATCCGCGAGGGCGGGCGCACGGTGGGCGCCGGCGTCGTGTCGGAAATCCTGGAATAACGGACATCCAGAGGGGGGACATGCCGTGACCATCGAGCACCAGAAGATACGCATCCGCCTGAAGGCCTTCGATTACAAGCTCCTCGACAAGGCGACCGGCGAAATCGTCGAGAAGGCGAAGCAGACCGGGGCCAAGGTGGCGGGGCCGATCCCCCTTCCGACGAAGATCGAGCGTTTCACGGTGAACCGCTCGCCGCACGTGGACAAGAAGAGCCGCGAGCAGTTCGAGATGCGGACGCACAAGCGCGTCCTGGACATCCACGAGCCCCCGGCGGCGACGATCGACGCCCTGATGAAGCTCGACCTTCCGGCGGGGGTCGAGGTCGAGATCAAGCTCTGACCTGCGGGACGCGGCGCCAAGAGAAAGCGACGACAAGGTGCGGACTATGACGACCGGGATAATCGGGAAGAAGTTGGGAATGACCCAGGTCTTCGACACGGAGGGGAAGGTTGTCCCCGTGACCGTGATCGAGGCGGGTCCGTGCACCGTCATCCAGAGAAAGACGGCGAACTCCGACGGGTACGACGCGGTCCAGATCGGATTCGGGGCGAAGAAGGCCCACCGCGCGGGGAAGCCGCTCCTCGGCCATTTCCAGAAGGCGGGGAAGGGGGCTTTCGGGGCGCTCAAGGAGGTCCGCGTCGGGTCCGAATCCCCCCTGGCGGCGGGGCAGGAGATCAAGGTCGACATCTTCCGGGAGGGCGACTTCGTCGACGTCACGGGCCAGACGAAGGGCCGGGGATTCTCGGGCGTGGTGAAGCGCTGGGGCTTCAAGGGCGGCCGCGCGACCCACGGATCGATGTTCCACCGCGCGCCGGGATCGATCGGCGCTTCGGCGTGGCCGTCGCGCGTCATCAAGAACATGAAGATGGGCGGGCATTACGGCGACGAGAGGGTGACGGTCCTGAACCTCAAGGTCGTGGGGGTCCAGCCCGAGAGGAACATCCTGCTGGTGCGCGGCGCGGTGCCGGGGGCGAGGAACAGCCTGGTGTTCGTCCGCCGCGCGGTCAAGAAGGGCAACTAGGGACGTCGAGGAGCGCGCGATGCCGACCGTGGACCTGTTCGACAAGGAGCGTCAGGTGAAAGGGACGATCGAGCTTTCGGAGTCCGTCTTCGCGGCGGAGCCGAAGCCCCACCTCCTCCATCACGTCGTCACGGCGCAGCTGGCGGCCCGCCGCGCGGGGACGGCGTCCACCAGAACGCGGACCGAGGTGTCGGGCGGCGGGAAGAAGCCGTTCCGGCAGAAGGGAACCGGCCGGGCCCGGATGGGGAGCAGCAGGTCCCCGATCCTGCGCGGCGGGGGCACGGTGTTCGGACCGCATCCGCGCGGCTACGCGATGAAGGTGAACCGGAAGGCCAACCAGGCGGCGCTTCGCTGCGCGCTGAGCGACAAGGTCCGGGACAACAAGCTCCTGCTGGTCGAGGAGCTGAGCCTGCCGGCGCCCAGGACCAAGGAGTTCCTCAAGATCGCCCGGGCCCTTTCGCTCTCCGACGCCCTGATCGTCTGCGACGGTCCGCAGGAAAACCTCGCCCTCGGGATCCGGAACCTCGGGACCTTCAAGGTGATCCCGGTCTCGGCCCTGAACGTCTACGACATCCTCTCCCACGACCAGCTGGTCATCACGAAGCCGGCCTGCGAGCGGATCAGCGAGGTGCTCGCGAGATGAACATCACCGACGTGCTGAAGCGTCCCCTGATCACCGAGAAGGCGACGCTGCTCAAGGAAACCGCGAACGCCGTGTCCTTCGCGGTGGACAGCCGCGCGAACAAGCACCAGATCCAGGATGCGGTCGAGAAGCTGTTCAAGGTCAAGGTCGTCGAGGTCAAGACGATGAACGTGTCCGGCAAGGCGAAGCGACGCGGCCGGACGGTGGGACGCCGCCCGGGGTGGAAGAAGGCCATCGTCGTCCTGAAAGCCGGCGACAAGATCGAATTCTTCGAAGGCGTCTGACGGCCGCGGGGGGAAGGAGCCGCACTATGGGAATCCGCAAGTTCAAGCCGACGTCTCCCGGGGTCCGGACCATGACGGTCCTGACGAACGAGGACCTCGCGAAGAAGGAGCCGGAGCGCGGTCTGGTCGAGAAGAAGGCGAACCGGGGAGGGCGCAACAACCAGGGGCGGATCACGGCGTGGCTCCGGGGCGGCGGCCACAAGCGGAAGTACCGGATCGTCGATTTCCGGAGGAACAAGAAGGACATCCCGGCCCGGGTCGCCGCGATCGAGTACGACCCGAACCGGTCCGCGAGGATCGCCCTTCTCCATTACGCGGACGGCGAGAAGCGCTACATCCTGTGCCCGGTCGGCCTGTCCGTCGGGGACACGGTCGCGTCCGGGAGCGACGTCGACATCAAGCCGGGCAACGCTCTCCCCATCCGGAACATCCCGGTGGGGACGCTCGTCCACAACGTCGAGCTCAAGGTCGGCAAGGGCGGACAGCTCGCGCGCTCGGCCGGGGCCGTCGTGCAGATCCTGGCGAAGGAGGGGCGGTACGCGCACCTGCGGCTCGGGTCCGGAGAGGTGCGGCTCGTCTCGGTGGACTGCATGGCGACGATCGGCCAGGTCGGGAACATGGACCACGAGAAGGTGTCGCTCGGGAAGGCGGGCCGAAGCCGGTGGCTCGGGAGGCGCCCCTCGGTCCGGGGCGTGGCGATGAACCCGATCGACCACCCGCTCGGGGGCGGAGAGGGAAAATCGTCCGGCGGGCGGCATCCGTGCACCCCCTGGGGCAAGCCGACCAAGGGGCACAAGACGCGCAGGAACAAGGCGACCGACGCCTATATCGTCAAGCGGCGGAAATAACGGGGAGGGGTAACGCTCGTGGCGCGATCCGTCAAGAAGGGACCCTACGTCGAGGAAGGGCTGGCGCGGAAGGTGCGCCGCGCCATCGAGGCCGGCGAGAAGAAGGTCATCAAGACCTGGTCGCGGCGCTCGACCATCACGCCGGACATGGTGGGCTACACCTTCGCGGTTCACAACGGCCGGAAGTTCATGCCCGTGTTCGTGACCGAGAACATGGTCGGGCACAAGCTGGGAGAGTTCTCCCCGACGCGGACCTTCCATGGCCACTCGGGGGACCGCAAGGCGAAGGTCAAGAAGTAGGCGGGGGGAGGAGGGCGATCCATGGAAGCGAAGGCGATGCTGAAATTCGCGCGGGTGTCCCCGCGGAAGGTGCGGCTGGTCGTCGACCTCATCCGCGGAAAGACCATCTCCGACGCGCGGACGATCCTCCGGCTCGCCAACAAGGCGTCCGCGAAGACGGTGATCAAGGTCCTCGACTCGGCCGTGTCGAACGCGGCCCAGACGGGCGTGATCGACACCGGCACGCTGTTCGTCAAGAGGGCGTACGTCGACCCCGGCGCCTCGCTCAAGCGGTTCCGCCCCGCCCCGATGGGCCGGGCGCACAGGTACCGCCGGCGGACGAGCCACATCACGATCGTCGTGGACGAGACGTAGGACGCCCGGCCAAAAGGGGGCCGGAGAGGACCCCCGCCGGGGACGCAACGGGACAAAGAGAAGAGGAGGCTCCGTTTGGGACAGAAGGTACATCCGTACGGGTTGCGCCTGGGAATCATCAAGGACTGGCGGTCGCGGTGGTACGCCGAGAAGGATTACGCCGGCAACCTCCAGGAGGACCTCCGGATCCGGGCGTACGTGAAACAGCGCCTCGTCCACGCGGGCGTGTCCGCGGTCGAGATCGAGAGGAAGTCGAACCGCGTCCACGTCGTCATCCACACGGCGCGGCCCGGGATCGTGATCGGGAAGAAGGGTGCGGAGATCGAGAACCTGAAAAAGGATCTCAAGAGCTTCACGTCCAAGGACATCGCGATCACGATCCAGGAGATCCGGCGGCCCGAGACGGACGCCCAGCTGACGGCGGAGAACGTCGCCATGCAGCTCGAGCGGCGCGTGGCGTTCCGCCGCGCGATGAAGAAGACGGTGCTGTCGTCGATGAAGCTCGGGGCGAAGGGAATCAAGATCCACGTCGCGGGACGGCTCGGCGGCGCCGAGATGGCGCGTTCCGAGTGGTACCGGGAAGGGCGCGTCCCGCTGCACACGCTGCGCGCCGATATCGAGTACGGGTTCGCCGAGGCGCGGACGACCTACGGAAAGATCGGCGTCAAGGTCTGGATCTACAAGGGCGAGGTGCTGCCCTCCGCCCCGCGGGGCGCCAAGACGGAATAGGAGAAGACGACCGATGCTCGCTCCCAAGCGCGTCAAATTCCGGAAGATGCAGAAAGGACGCAGGCGCGGCGTCGCGCAGGGCGGGAATACGCTCAATTTCGGCGACTTCGGCGTGAAGGCCGCGACCGCGGGATGGGTCACGTCCCGGCAGATCGAGGCGGCCCGGGTCGCGATGACCCGCTTCGTCAAGCGGGGCGGAAAGATCTGGATCCGGCTCTTCCCCGACAAGCCGATCACGAAGAAGCCGGCCGAGACGCGGATGGGAAAGGGGAAGGGCGCCCCGGAGGAGTGGGTGTGCGTGGTCCGGCCGGGGCTCGTGCTCTACGAGATCGAGGGGGTCGCCGAGCCGGTCGCGCGGGAGGCCTTCCGCCTCGCGTCCCACAAGCTCTCCATCCAGACCAAGTTCGTTTCCCGGGAGGGATAGAGGCCGCGATGAAGACCAAGGACCTGAAGGACCTCGCCGTCGAGGAGCTCCGGAACAAGGAAGCGGAGATCCTCGACGAGATCTTCCGCCTCAAGATGAAGCGCTCGGCCTCGGCCCTGGACAACCGGATGCTGATCCGGAACCGGCGCCGCGACCTCGCGCGCGTCAAGACGTTCCTCCGCCAGAAGGCGGAAGGGAAGGGGAACTGAGATGGAGGCGCAGGCCACGATGAAGGACCGGGGAATCCGGAAGACCAAGGTCGGCACGGTGATGAGCGACAGGATGGACAAGACGGTCGTGGTCCGGGTCGAGCGCGTCGTCCTCCATCCCGTGTACAAGAAATACACGAAGCGCCGGACCACCTACAAGGCGCACGACGAGAAGAACGAGTTCCGGGTCGGCGACCGCGTCGAAATCGTGGAGACGCGGCCCCTGAGCAAGGAAAAGAGGTGGCGGGTCCTGCGGCTGATCGAGAGGCCGGCGGTCCGTTAACAATCCGAGCGGGAGCGCACGCCATGATCCAAATGCAGACGATGCTGGACGCCGCCGACAACTCGGGCGCGAAGCGCCTCTGTTGCATCAAGGTCCTCGGCGGGAGCAAGCGGAGATACGCGGGCGTCGGCGACATCATCGTCGTGAGCGTCAAGGAGGCGATCCCCCACGGAAAGGTCAAGAAGGGGGACGTGTACAAGGCGGTGGTGGTCAGGACGACGAAGGAGGTCGGCCGCGCCGACGGCAGCTACCTGCGGTTCGACCAGAACTCGGCGGTGCTCATCAATCCGCAGGGCGAGCCGATCGGAACCCGCATCTTCGGCCCGGTGGCGCGGGAGCTGCGCGCGAAGAAGTTCATGAAGATCATCTCCCTGGCGCCGGAAGTGCTTTGACCGGGGGAAGAGAGGACGCAATGGCGGACAGGGCGACCCTGCACATCAGGAAGAACGACATCGTGAAGGTGACGGCCGGCAAGGAGAAGGGGAAGGTCGGCCGCGTCCTCAAGGTGGACCGCGAGAAGGGGCGGATCACCGTGGAGAAGGTCAACATGGTGAAGCGCCACGCCAAGCCCGGGAAGACGAACCCCCAGGGCGGGATCATCGAGAAGGAGGCGTCGCTGGCGTACTCGAACGTGCTCGTCATGTGCGACAAGTGCAACAAGCCGACGCGCATCGCCATGACCGTCGAGGAGTCGGGCGCGCGTCACCGCAGCTGCAAGCGGTGCGGGGACATGCTCGAGACGAAGAAAAAATAGCGAGCGTCCGCCCGCGGGCGGACCGGGGTGAAAGGACATGGCAAGACTTTTCGACTATTACAAGGCGGAAGTGGTCCCGAAGCTCAGGGAGAAGTTCGGCTACAGGAACCCGATGCAGGTCCCGAAGGTCGACAAGGTGATCATCAACATGGGCCTGGGCGAGGCCATCGAGAACATCAAGATCCTGGATTCCGCGTCCGAGGAGATCGGCCTCATCGCCGGGCAGAAGCCCGTCGTCACGAAGGCGCGCAAGAGCATCTCGAACTTCAAGCTCCGGGCGGGCGTTCCCATCGGCGTCAAGGTGACGCTCAGGCGGGACCGGATGTACCACTTCCTCGACAAGCTGATGGGGGTCGCCCTCCCGCGCGTGCGGGACTTCAAGGGCGTGTCGCCGAAAGGGTTCGACGGGCGCGGCAACTACACCCTCGGCGTCAAGGAGCAGATCATATTCCCCGAGATCAACTACGACAAAATCGACAAGATCAAGGGGATGAACATCACGATCGTCACGACGGCCCGCACGGACGAGGAGGGGCTGGAGCTCCTCCGCCTCCTCGGGATGCCGTTCCGGGCGTAGGCGGACAAAGGACAGGAGGAAGGGAGTTGGCCAAGAAATCGATCATCGCCAAGTCGCAACGGGCGCCGAAATTCGCCGTCCGCAAGTACAACCGCTGTCCGCGCTGCGGGAGGCCGCGTGCGTTCTACCGCAAGTTCCGGCTCTGCAGGATCTGCCTCCGGGACCTCGCGCACCGGGGCGAGCTCCCGGGCGTGATCAAGGCGAGCTGGTAGGAGAGGGCGATGTCCATCAACGATCACGTTTCCAACCTGCTGGCGCGGGTGCGCAACGCGCAGACGGCGCGTTTCGAACAGGTCGAAATCCCCTCCACGAGGCTGTCGGAGAGCATCGCCGCCATCCTCAAGGAGGAAGGGTTCATCAGGAACTTCCGGGTCCTGCCGGATCCGAAGCAGCCGGTCCTGAGGATCTTCCTGAAGGCGGACGCCGGGTCCGGCTACGCGATCAAGGGGATGCGTCGCATGAGTCGCCCGGGCCGGCGCGTCTACGTCGGCAAGGACGACATCCCGGTCGTGAAGAGCGGCTTCGGGATTGCCATCCTGTCCACGTCGAAGGGCGTGATGACCGGGGACAAGGCCAGGAAGATGGCGATCGGCGGGGAGCTCCTGTGCCACGTCTGGTGACCGCGCTCCCCGCGCGGACGCGGGAGGGATGAGAGATGTCGCGAATCGGGAGAACGCCGGTGGCGATTCCGGCCGGCGTGAAGGTCACCGTGGCCGACGGAAGGGTGTCGGTGACGGGCCGGAAGGGCACGCTGACCCGCGCCATCCACGAAAGGGTGGCGATCGAGGTGCAGGGGGACAGGGCCGTCGTATCGCTCAGGGCCGGCGGGGCCGGCGGGGGGAACCTGTTCGGCCTTTACCGCACGCTCCTCGCCAACATGGTCAAGGGGGTCTCGGAGGGGTTCACGAAGACCCTGGATATCGTCGGCGTCGGGTACAAGGCCGAGGTCAAGAAAGGGGCCATCCAGCTGGTCCTGGGGTATTCGCACCCGATCCTTTTTCCGCTGCCCGACGGGATCAGCGCC
>JBLMWX010000220.1:0-9649 GCA_050257455.1 Gemmatimonadota bacterium
ACGATGGCGATCGCGTACGACAGCGCCATCGAGATCATCCCGTAGGGGCCGACGAGAAAATCCTTCAGGAGCGGCCAGGGAACGACACGCTCCACGACCCAGGCGGCGCCGGGAACGATTCCCCTGCCGAACACCCTGTTCTCGAGCAGGTCGACGAGGATCCCGGCGCCGAACACGCCCACGAACCCGTAGGCCAGGAGGAGCACGGCAAGCAGGATCGGCACCCCGTAGACGGGATCCATCGCGAACCTGCCGAACAGGCGCGCCCAATCGGTCCCCTGCGACGCTCCGGGCTCCTCCCCCAGCGAGCCGAGCAGGGCGTCGATCCACGACAGGCGGATCTGGTTGACGTTGTAGGAGATGTCCTCCCCGATCGCGGCCACGAGGTCGTGCCGGACCGCGTTCATTTCGCGGATCGCCTCGCCCCGGATGTTCTCCGCGAGCCAGGGGGTCAGCGAATCGTCGCCGCACAGGAGCATCAGGGCCATGCCGCGCTTCCCCAGGGGGACGTCGTCCGGAAGCAGCCGCTCCATTGCCGAGATCGCGCCCTCGATCCTCGCGCCGTAATTGACCCGCAGCGTCGCGGCGGCGGCCTTCCCGATCAACGGCACGACCCGGTCCAGCCCCTTTTTCCGGACGGCGACCGTGGCGACCGCCGGCACGCCGATCCTCTCCTCGAGCCCGTCGAGCCGCGGCATGACGCCCCTGTCGCGCGCCTCGTCCGCCATGTTCACCGCCAGGCTCATCGAAACGCCCAGTTCCGCGAGCTGGATCGTGATCATGAGGGAGCGGCGCATGTTCTTGGCGTCGCACACCTGGAGCACCAGGGCCCCGGCCTCCCCCATCAGGATGTCGCGGGTGACGCGCTCGTCTTCCGACATGGGGAGCAGCGAGTACACGCCGGGCGTGTCGATGACCTCGCAGCTCGTTCCGCGGATCCTGGATTCGCCCCGGGTCACCTCGACCGTCGTGCCGGGATAGTTCGACACGGTGACGTACCGTCCGGTCAGGTGCCCGAACACGACGCTCTTTCCCACGTTCGGATTGCCGACGAGAATGACCTTCCTGGCCGGGGAGCTGCCCTCCCGCACTTCGGCCCTCATCGCGACTCCCCTTCCGGGTCTCCGGGCGCGCACCGGCGGCAGCAGCCGAAGATGTCCAGGCGATGCGCGGTCGCGCGGAAGCCGTGCCGCCGGGCGACCTCCTCCTGGAGGGTCTCGATGCCCGGCTCCTCGAATTCCGACACCTCCCCGCACCGCGTGCACACGAAATGGTCGTGGTGGGGCGACAGGTTGCTTTCGTAGCGGCGGACGCCCTCGCCGAAATCGTGCTCGGTCGCGTACCCGAGCCGCGCCAGGAGCTTGAGCGTCCGGTAGACCGTGGCCGCACCCACGTTCCGGTTCGCCCGGCGTGCCGACCGCGTCAGCTCGTCGACGGTCACGTGCGTTCCCGCCCGGAAGAAGAGCTCGATCACGCGTTTGCGGCTCTTGCTGCGCTTGCCGCCGGCGGCCGTGATTTCCGAATCGATCCGGCGGAGAAGGCTTTCCAAGGGAGGGCGCCTCGGGTTTTGAATATGAAAATCAATTTCATGTTATTGGATGTCGTCGGAACGGTCAAGACAATTTAATTAAAAAAACGGCACCCAAAAGGGTGCCGCTCCTTCTCCGCGCGGGCCCGTTCGGCCCCGCCGGCCGTCCTTCGCCTATTCCGGCTTCGACGGGCTCTTCTTTGCCGCCGATTTCCTCGTGCCCGCCTTCTTCTCCGGGGCGGGGCCCTTCGCACCGGGCTCCCGTTCCGGCGCCGCGGCCTTCTTCCTCGCGGCCGTACCCCCTCCCGCCGCCTTCTCCGCCCCGCGCGGCTTTCGCGCCGGCTTCCGCTCTTTTTCCGCACCGCCCCTTGGGGCGCTCTTCCCGCGCTCCTTTTCCCCTTCGGCGGCCTTCGCCCTCCCCTTCTTCTTCCCCTTCGCCGCTCCCGCCTTCTTCTCCTCCGCCGGCAGGTATTCGAGAATCGCCATGTCCGAGCCGTCGCCCGCCCGGTAGCCCGTCCGCACGATCCGGGTGTACCCGCCGTGCCGGTTCACGAACCGCCCCGCCAGTCCCGCGAAGATCTTCTCGGTGTTCTCCTTGTCGCTCAGCATCGAGAAGGCCAGCCGCCTCGCGTGCGTGTCAGCCCGCTTCCCGAGGGTGATGAGGCGGTCCGCAAGCCGGCGCAGTTCCTTCGCCTTGGCCACGGTCGTCACGACCCGCTCCGACCGCACGAGCGCGTTCATGAGGTTCCGCATCAACGCCTTGCGGTGCGACGGGTTCCGCCGCAGCTTCCTGTGGTCCATTCCGTGCCTCATGACTGGTCCCCTTCAGCGGTTTGGAGTCGTCAGTCCTCGTCGCGGGGCGGACTGTATTTCTCGGGCGAAAACCCCTCGATCTTCATCCCCAGCGAAAGCCCCATCTCCTGCAGGACATCCTTGATCTCGTTGAGGCTCTTCTTCCCGAAATTCTTGGTCTTGAGCATTTCCTGTTCGCTGCGCTGGACGAGCTCCCCGATGTACTTGATGTCGGCGTTCTTCAGGCAGTTGTACGCCCGGACCGACAGCTCGAGCTCCTCGACCGGCTTGTAGAGGTTCTCGTTCTGCGCGCCTTCCTCGAGCCGCGCGGGCTCGTCCGGCATCTCGACCTCTTCATCGAAGTTGATGAACACCGTCAGCTGGTCCTTGAGGATCTTGGCCGCGTACGCGACGGCGTCCGCCGGAAGGATCGACCCGTCCGTCCAGACCTCGAGGTTCAGCCGGTCGTAGTCGGTCTGCTGCCCCACGCGCGCGTTCGTGACCGTGAAGTTGACCTTCTTGATCGGCGAGAAGATCGCGTCGATCGGGATCGTCCCGATCGGGGCCCCTTCCTCCAGGTTCCGCTCGGCGGGGACGTACCCCTTCCCCATCCGGACCGTCATCTCCATCTTGAGCGTCGCGTTCTCGGAAAGCTCCGCGATGTGGTGATCCTTGTTCAGGATGTCCACCATCGCGTCCCCCCGGATGTCGGAGGCCTTGACGCGGCGGGGCCCTTTCGCCTCGAGGGCGAGGGTCCGCGGTTCCGGCGAGTGCATCCTGAGCCGTATCTCCTTGAGGTTCAGCACGATGTCGGTGACGTCCTCGACGACCCCGACCATCGTCGAAAACTCGTGCTGCACGCCCTCGATCCGGACCGTCGTGATCGCGGCGCCCTGGAGCGACGACAGCAGGATCCGCCGGAGCACGTTTCCGAGGGTGGTCCCGTAGCCGCGCTCAAGCGGCTCGGCGACGAACTTTCCGTAGTAGGCGGTCGCCGTATCGGTCTGGACCTCGATGCGCCGCGGCTTGATGAGCTGCTTCCAGTTTCTCTGGAACATTCTTCCCCCTTCCTCCGGACCGGAGGATCTACTTCGAGTAGAGTTCGACGATCAGCTGCTCCTGGATGGGCTCCGTGATGTCCGCTCTCGTGGGAAGGGCCTTGACGACCCCCTTGAAGCTGTCCCTGTCGAGCTCCAGCCAGGGCGGGATCCCCTTGCGGACGACCGCGTCGAGCGCCTCGTTGACGGCGACCATCTTCCGGCTCTTTTCCCGCATCTCGATCTGCTCGCCCGGACGGACGAGAAACGAGGGGATGTTGACCTTGCGCCCCGCCACCGTGAAGTGCCCGTGGCGGACCATCTGCCGGCTCTCCCGCCGCGTGACCGCGAAACCGAGCTTGTAGACGACGTTGTCCAGGCGCCGCTCCAGCAGGATCAGGAGGTTGTCTCCCGTCTTTCCCTTCAGGCGTTCCGCCTTTTCGAAGTAGTTGCGGAACTGGCGTTCCTGGAGGCCGTAGATCCGCTTCGCCTTCTGCTTTTCGCGCAGCTGGACGCCGTAATCGCTGTGCTTGGGTCTGCGCTGGCCGTGCTGGCCCGGGGGGTAGCCGCGGCGCTTGATGGCGCACTTGTCCGTAAAGCAACGGTCCCCCTTGAGGAACAGCTCCATCCCCTCGCGGCGGCAAAGCCGGCAAACCGCTTCACGATACCTGGCCAAAGAATATCCTCCTCTTTCCCGTGTCGGTCCGGCTCACACGCGCCGTCTCTTGGGCGGCCGGCAGCCGTTATGCGGGATCGGCGTGACGTCCCGGATGTAGTTGATCTTGAGGCCCGCGGCCTGGAGCGTGCGCAGCGCCGCCTCGCGCCCGGAGCCCGGCCCCTTGATGTAGACGGTGAGGGAATTCACGCCGTACTCCATCGCCTTCTTGGCGACGTCCTCCGCCGCGACCGTGGCCGCGAAGGGGGTGCTCTTCCGGGACCCCTTGAACCCCTTCGAGCCCGAGCTGCACCACGCAAGCGCATTCCCGTCGAGGTCGGTGATCGTGATCATCGTGTTGTTGAACGTCGCCTTGATGTGCGCGATCCCGACCGGGACGTTCTTGCGGACCTTCTTCTTTCCCTTCTTCCTCGGCGTGGCCATCATCCCTCCTTACTTCTTGGTCGGTTCCTTCTTCTTCGTGATGGCGCCCTTGCGGGGCCCCTTTCGCGTGCGCGCGTTCGTGTGGGTGCGCTGGCCGCGGGCCGGGAGCCCTTTCCGGTGCCTCAGGCCCCTGTAGCTGCCGAGGTCCATCAGACGCTTGATGTTCATCGACACTTCCTTGCGCAGATCCCCTTCGACCGAATGGTTGGCGTCGATGACGTCGCGGATGCGCGCCACCTGGTCCTCGGTCAGCGTATTGGTGCGGGTGTCCGGGGAGACCCGCGCCTCCTCCAGGATCCTCAGGGCGGCGGTCCGGCCGATCCCGTAGATATAGGTCAGCGCCGTCCCGATCTTCTTCATTTTCGGAATGTCCACTCCCGCTATGCGTGCCAAGCCTCTCCTCCTCGATCGCGCGGGCCTTCGGGCCCGCGCGACGCTACCCCTGGCGCTGTTTGTGCTTCCGGTTCTCGCAGATGACGCGCACGACGCCCTTCCGGCGGACCACCTTGCACTTGGCGCAGAGCTTTCTCACCGACGGCCTGACTTTCATAGGTCTTCCCCTCTTACTTCGTTCTGTAGACGATCCGCCCGCGCGTCAGGTCGTACGGCGTGAGCTGGACCGTGACGCGGTCGCCGGGAAGGATCTTGATGAAGTGCATGCGCATCTTCCCGGAGATGTGGGCGAGCACCTTCATCTTGTTGTCCAGCTCGACCCGGAACATCGCGTTCGGGAGGGGCTCGATGACCGTCCCCTCGACCTCGATCGCCTCTTCCTTCGGCATCGTCAGTTCCGCTCCGTTCGCCGCCCGGGGTCTCAGGGAAGGCTCAGCACGACGCAGCCGTCCCCGGTGATCGCCACCGTGTGCTCGAAGTGCGCAGACCGTTTCCGGTCGGCCGTGACCACGGTCCACCCGTCCGCGAGGACCTCCACCGAATGTCCTCCCTCGTTGACCATCGGCTCGATCGCCAGGACCATTCCCGGCATCAGCTTCGGGCCGCTCCCGCGCTGCCCGAAGTTCGGGACCTGCGGCTCCTCGTGGAGCATCCGCCCGATCCCGTGTCCGACGAAGTCGCGGACGACCGAGAAGCCGGCCTCCTCGACCGTGGCCTGGACCGCGTTCGAGATGTCGCCGAGCCTGTTTCCCTCCCGGGACGCCTCGATGGCCTTCGCGAGCGAGTGCTCCGTGGTTTTCATCAGCTTCGCGGCGATCGCCGGGATCTTCCCGACCCCGTAGGTCTTGGCGGCGTCCCCGAAATACCCGTCGCGGACGACGCCGAAATCGATGCTCACGATGTCGCCGTCGCGCAGGACCCGGCTCCGCGACGGGATCCCGTGGACGACCTCTTCGTTGATGGAGGTGCACAGGTTGGCCGGGTACCCCATGTAGCCCTTGAACGCCCCCCTGACCCCCTGGCGCGCCACGAACTCCTCCGCGAAGTCCTCGAGATCCCGGGTCGTCACTCCCGCCCTGATGCGCCCCCTCACCTCTTCAAAGAACCGCCCGACGACGGCGCCGGCGCGCCGCATCGCCTCGATCTCCGGAGGCGACTTGATGATGATCATCCGACCGCGGTTACCGGAGGATCCTCGCGATGTTGTCGTAGATCGCGTCGATCTCCCCCGTCGCCCTGACCGCCTTGACCTTCCCGGTGCCCTGGTAATAGCCGAGAAGCGGTTCCGTCGACTTCCTGTAGTTGACCAGCCGTGCCTTGATCGTCTCTTCCTTGTCGTCGTCCCGCTGGATGAGCGCCGTGCCGCACTTGTCGCACGTGCCGCCGGACTTCGGCGGGTTGAACCGGACGTGGTACATCGCGCCGCACGCCGTGCAGGTGCGCCGCCCGGTCAGGCGTTCGAGCAGCTCCTTCTCGTCCACCTCGAGCGACAGGACGACCCGGATCTCCTTCCCCAGCTCCTTGACGACCCGGTCGAGAGCCTCCGCCTGCGGAATGGTCCGCGGAAAGCCGTCGAGGATGAACCCGTTGTCGCAATCCTTCGCCTTCAGCCGGTCCCTGACGATTCCGATCACGACCTCGTCCGGCACGAGCCCGCCCGCGTCCATGAACGCCTTCGCCTTCCGGCCCATCTCGGTCCCGTTCTTGACCGCCTCGCGCAGCATGTCGCCGGTCGAGATCTGCGGGATCGCGAATCCCGCCGAGATCTTCTTGGCCTGCGTTCCCTTTCCGGCGCCCGGCGCGCCCAGAAGAATGACCCCAAGCATCGGCTACGACCTCCTTCCCTTGATCTGTCCCTTCTTGAGGAAGCCCTCGTAGTGCCGCGTGATGAGGTGCGTCTCGATCTGCTGGATCGTATCCATCGCGACCCCGACCACGATCAGGAGCCCCGTTCCCCCGAAGTAGAACGGAACGTTGAACCGCGAGATCAGAATGCTCGGGAGGACGCAGATGACGGAGACGTACAGGGCGCCGCCGAGGGTGATGCGGGTCAGGATGCGGTCGATGTACTCGGCCGTCTTTTTTCCCGGCCGGATCCCGGGCACGAAGCCGCCGTACTTCTTCATGTTGTCGGCCACGTCGACCGGGTTGAAGGTCACCGCGGTGTAGAAATAGCAGAAGAAGATGATGAACGCGATGTAGAGCGGCTCGTAGAACAGCCTGCCCGGCGTCAGGGCGTCGGAGATCGTCTTCGTGACGGGGTGCTTGATGAAGTTTGCGAGCGTGGCCGGGAAGAGCAGGATGGACGAGGCGAAGATGGGCGGGATCACGCCCGCCGTGTTCACCTTGAGCGGAAGGTGGGTGCTCTGCCCGCCGTAGACGCGGCGGCCCACGATGCGGCGGGCGTACTGGACCGGGATCCGCCGGTGGGCGCGCTCGAAGTAGATGATCACGGCGACCACGGCGATCATGAGGAGCAGGATGAACAGGCCGGTGAACAGGTTCATCTCGCCGGTCCGGATGAGCGTGAAGGTGCGCACGAGGCCGCTCGGAAACCGGGCGACGATCCCCGCGAAGATGATGAGGGAGATCCCGTTCCCGATCCCGCGCTCCGTGATCTGCTCGCCGAGCCACATGAGGAACGCGGTGCCCGATGTCAGGGTGATCACCGTCATCAGCCGGAACGCCCATCCCGCGTTGTAGACGACGGACCCGCCGCCTCCGGCGGCCACCCCTTCCAGCCCGATGGCGATCCCCATCCCCTGGATGACCGACAGGACGAT
Source organism: Gemmatimonadota bacterium (assembly GCA_050257455.1). Taxonomy (GTDB): domain Bacteria; phylum Desulfobacterota; class Deferrimicrobia; order Deferrimicrobiales; family Deferrimicrobiaceae; genus JBLMWX01. The sequence continues at coordinate 7,633 of JBLMWX010000220.1, forward strand.
GGTTCCGTACCGGGTGTACTGGGTGATCTTCCGGCGCCCGAGCTCCCCCTCCTTCGACAGCTTTTCCAGCTGCGGGATCACGACCGTCAGGAGCTGGAGGATGATCGACGCGCTGATGTACGGCATGATGCCGAGCGTGAAGATCGAGAAGCGGCTGACGGCGCCACCCGAGAACATGTCGATCAGCCCGAACAGGGTTCCCGTCTGCTGCGCGAAGAGGGCCTGGAGAGCGGCCGTGTCGATGCCCGGCGTCGGGATGTAGACGCCCACGCGGTACACGGTCAGCAGCAGGGCGGTCACGAGGAGACGCTTCTTGAGCTCCGGAACGCGGGTGATGTTCTGGAAGCCGCTCAGCAAGTCGGATTGACCTCCACCGTTCCGCCCGCCGCCGTCACCTTCCGGGAGGCGGCCTGGCTGGCCTTGTCCACCTTGACCGTCACCGCGCGGGTCACCTCGCCTTCGCCCAGGAGCTTGACGCCGTCGCGGACGTTCTTCACGAGGCCCGCGGAGGCGAGCGCGTCCGCGTCCACGACCGCCCCCGGCTCGAACCGGTTCAGGTCCCTCACGTTGACGATGGCGTACTCCTTGCGGAACGCGTTCACGAAACCCCTCTTCGGGATGCGCCGCTGGAGCGGCATCTGGCCGCCCTCGTACCCCGGCTTGGTGCCGCCGCCGCTGCGGGCGCGCAGGCCCTTCTCCCCCCGGCCCGCGGTCCGGCCGAGCCCCGATCCCTTCCCGCGCCCGACGCGCTTCCGCGCGCTCGTCGCTCCCTTCGCCGGGGCGAGCTCGTTCAGCTTCATTTCGCGTCTCCCGTCTCTTCCACGTTGATAAGGAACTTCACCTTCGCGATCATTCCCCGGATCTCGGGCGTGTCCTTGAGGAGCACCGGCCGGTGAAGGCGCGTGAGGCCGAGGCCCCGGACGACCTTGCGGGTGTACTCGTTGCGGCCGCTCAGGCCCCGCGTCAGGGTAATCCGCAGCATCGGGCTCATGCCGAGGCCTCCTCGTCCTTCTGCTTCCGCGCTCCGGAGATCTGGTCCGGGGTCCGCAGCTGCGCGAGCCCCTCGATGGCCGCCTTCACGACGTTGTGGGGGTTGTTGCTCCCGAGGGATTTCGTCAGGATGTTCGAGATCCCGGCGGACTCGATGACCGCCCGCACCCCGCTTCCGGCGATGACCCCGGTTCCCGGCGACGCCGGGCGGATGACGACCCGGCTCGCGCCGAACTCCCCCAACACTTCGAACGGCACCGTCCCGTCCACGATCGGCACCTCGATCAGGGCCCGCTTGGCGTTCTGGACGGCCTTGCGGATCGCGTCCGGAACCTCGTTCGCCTTGCCCAGCCCGGTGCCCACGTGCCCGTTCCCGTCGCCGACGACGACCACCGCGCTGAAGGAGAACCTCCGGCCGCCCTTGACGACCTTGGCGACGCGGCTGATGTGGACCACGCGGTCCTTGAGCTCCAGACCTTCAGGATTGACCTTCTTCAAACCGCCCTCCCCGTCCTTCCCCGTTTGATGGCTTCAGAACTCCAGCCCCGACTCGCGCGCGCCCTCGGCCAGGGCCTTGATCCGCCCGTGGTACAGGAAACCGTTCCGGTCGAAGACGACCTTCCGGATGTTCTTTTCCGCCGCCTTCCTGCCGAGCAGCTCCCCGACCTTCTTGGCCGCCTCGCTCTTCTTCAGCTCCCCGAGCTCGTCCCGGATCTCGGGGCTGAGCGACGACGCGGCCAGGATCGTCGACCCCGTCGAGTCGACGACGATCTGGGCGTAGATGTGCTTGGCGCTCCGGAAGACCGAAAGTCTCGGCCTCTGCTCGGTGCCGAAGATCCTCTTCCGGATTCTCGCCTTGCGCTTCTGCCGTGCCTCTTCGCGGATATTTTTCTGGCTCATGGCTCGATCGGACCCCGTCTTGTGGTTTCCCGTCCTCGGCCCGTCCCTACTTCCCGGCCGCCTTGCCCACCTTCTTCATGAGGCGTTCGCCCCGGTAACGGACTCCCTTCTGCTTGTAGACGTCGGG
>JBLMWX010000221.1:0-15988 GCA_050257455.1 Gemmatimonadota bacterium
CTGAAAGCGATGCGGATCGGCGACCTGACCGAGATCGCAAGGACCCTCCACGTGGACGGCGCGGCGGGGCTCAAGAAACAGGAACTCATCTTCGCCATCCTGCAGGCCCAGACGGACCAGGAGGTCATCGTCTCGGGCGAGGGGGTCCTCGAGGTGCTCCCCGACGGGTACGGATTCCTCCGTTCCCCGGATTCCAACTACCTCCCGGGGCCCGACGACATCTACGTGTCGCCCTCGCAGATCCGGCGGTTCGGCCTCCGCACCGGGGACACGGTGACCGGCCAGATCCGCGCGCCCAAGGGCGAGGAACGGTACTTCGCCCTCCTCAAGGTGGAGAAGATCAACACCGAGGACCCCGAGATCAGCAAGGACAAGATCATCTTCGACAACCTGACGCCCCTGTACCCGCAGGAGCGGTTCCAGCTCGAGCACGCGGCGGACAACTATTCGACGCGGATCATGGACCTCATCGCGCCCATCGGGAAGGGACAGCGCGCCCTGATCACCTCCCCGCCCCGCGCCGGGAAGACGATCATCCTCCAGAACATCGCCAACGCCCTCACCAAGAACCATTCCGAGGTCGTCCTCATCGTCCTGCTGATCGACGAGCGCCCCGAGGAAGTGACCGACATGCAGCGCAGCGTCAAGGGAGAGGTGATCTCCTCCACGTTCGACGAACCGGCCCAGCGGCACGTCCAGGTGGCCGAGATGGTCCTCGAGAAGGCGAAACGCCTCGTGGAGCACAAGAAGGACGTGGTCATCCTGCTCGACAGCATCACGCGCCTCGCGCGCGCGTACAACGCCGTGGTGCCCCCCTCGGGGAAGGTGCTGTCCGGAGGGGTCGACGCCAACGCGCTCCAGAAGCCGAAGCGCTTCTTCGGCGCGGCGCGCAACATCGAGGAGGGCGGGTCGCTGACGATCATCGCCACCGCGCTCATCGAGACGGGCAGCCGGATGGACGAGGTCATCTTCGAGGAGTTCAAGGGCACGGGGAACATGGAGCTCGTCCTCGACCGGAAGATCTCGGAGAAGCGGATCTTCCCCGCCATCGACATCAACAAGTCCGGCACCCGGAAGGAGGAGCTCCTCCTCGAGAAGCCGGTCCTCCAGAGGATCTGGATCCTGCGGAAATTCCTCTCGCCGCTGTCTCCGGCCGAAAGCATGGAATTCCTGCTCGACAAGATCTCGAAGACCAAGACCAACAAGGAATTCCTCGATTCGATGAATTCGTGAGGAGATTCGGAGAGGAGAGACGCCCGATGAAGGAGAACATCCACCCGAAATACGTGAAGTCGACGGTCCGGTGCGCGTGCGGTAACTCGTTCGAGACGAAGTCGACCGCCGAGGAGATCAAGGTCGCCATCTGCTCCAACTGCCACCCCTTCTTCACCGGCAAGCAGAAGCTCGTCGACACCGCGGGCCGCATCGAGAAGTTCCACAAGAAGTACCGGACGGCCCGCTAGCGGGGAGACGGCGAACGCCCGCTCCGTGAACGTCATCCTCCTGCAGTGCACGCCCGAGCCGGAGCGCCTGGTCGCGCTGGCCGCCCGGCTGTGCTACTCCGCGGCCTCGATCGCCGACCTGACCGAGGACGTGTCGCGCCGGGACGCGCGGGCCCTCGTGCGGCGGGTCCTCTCGATGGGGCACGTGTCGGTCCTCGAGCACGTGACGTTCACGTTCGGCGTCGAGGGGATCTCGCGGGCCGCGTCCCACCAGCTCGTCCGGCACCGGATCGCGTCGTACTCCCAGCAGAGCCAGCGGTACGTGGCCGCCGAGTTCGGCTACGTCGCGCCGGCAACGGTGGCCCGGGGGCCCGCGCGGGCGAAGTTCGAGCGCCACATGAAGCGGAGCGCCGCGCTCTACCGCGAGATGCTCGCCGACGGCGTCCCGGCGGAGGACGCCCGCTTCGTGCTCCCGAACGCGACGGAAACCAAGATCCTGGTCACGATGAACGCGCGGGAGCTGCGGCACTTCTTCGCGCTGCGCGCGTGCCGCCGGGCGCAGTGGGAGATCCGCGCGCTGGCGATGGAGATGCTCGCGATCGCCAGGAGCAGGGCGCCGCTGCTGTTCGAGGACGCCGGGCCCGGCTGCGTGCGCGGGCGCTGCCCGGAGGGGAAGATGACGTGCGGCGATCCGGCCGGGGTCCGGAAGGAGATCGCCGCCCTGTCGCGGGAGGCGCGATGATGCCGGCGGAGACGAAGGAGCTCGTCCTCGGCGGCCAGGCGGTCATCGAGGGCGTCATGATGAAGGGGGCCGAGACCTACGCCGTGGCGGTCCGGAAGTCGGGCGGGGAGATCGTGGTCCGGGACTTCCCGCTCTCCCGGGGCGTCGCGCAGAGGCGGTTCGCGAAGACGCCGGTGGTCCGCGGGGTGTTCACGATGGTCGCGATGCTCGTCATCGGCTACAGGGCGCTGCAGTTCTCCGCCGACGAGGCGATCGCGGACGCGGAGCGCCGGGAAGCGAAGGGCGGCGCGGCGCCGCGGAAGGACGAGGGCGCGGCGGGCGGCGGCGCCGCGATGGCCGGGGCCCTCGCCCTGGCGCTGCTCCTCGGGGTGGGGCTCTTCTTCTGGCTTCCCCTCGTCGCGACCCGGGGGATCTCGCTCCTCGTCCCCGCGCTCTCCGGGCGCTTCGCGTTCAACGTCGTCGACGGCATCGTCCGGGTGCTGGTGTTCGTCGGCTACGTCGTGGCGATCGGCGCGATCCGGGACATCCGGCGCATCTTCGAGTACCACGGGGCCGAGCACAAGGTGGTGAACGCGCACGAGCGGAAGGCGGACCTCTCCCCCGGGGGGGTGGCGTCGTTCTCGCGCCTCCACCCGCGGTGCGGGACGAGCTTCCTCCTCTTCGTGATGGTGATCGGGATTGCCGTGTTCTCCTTCATCCCGCACGACAGCTCCCTGCTGACGAAGGCCCTCATGCGGCTCCTGCTCCTGCCGGCCGTCGCGGGGATCTCGTACGAGGTCCTGAGGCTGTCGGCCCGGAAGGCGGAATCCCCGGTCTTCCGGGCGCTCGTTGCGCCCGGCCTCCTCCTCCAGCGGCTGACGACCCGGGAGCCCGACCTGGCCCAGATCGAGGTCGCGATCGCCTCGTTCCGCCGGGTGGCCCCCGGCGGCGGCACGGAGGCCGGCCTTGTGGGATAAGCTCGAAACGATCCGCGGCCGCGTCGCCGAGCTCGCGCGCCTCATGGCCGACCCCGCCGTCACGGGCAATCCCCGGGAGCTTCAGCGGGTCGGGCGCGAGCTGGCCGAGCTGCGCCCGGTGGCGGAGGCGTACGACCGGTACCTGAAGACCGTGCGCGAAATGGAGGAGAACCGGGAGCTCGCCGCCTCCGAGAAGGACCCGGAGCTCCGCGCCATGGCCCGGGAAGAGGTCGCGCGGCTCTCGGCGGAACAGGAGCGGCTGCGGGCCGAGGTGCGCCTGCTCCTTCTCCCCAAGGATCCCAACGACGAGAAGAACATCCTGATCGAGATCCGGGCCGGCGCCGGCGGCGAGGAGGCCGCCCTGTTCGCCGCGGAGCTCTTCCGCGCCTACGCGATGTACGCGGGGCTGAAGGGCTGGCGGGTCGAGGTGCTCTCCCGCAGCGAGACGGGGATCGGCGGCGTCAAGGAAGTGATCGCGATGATCGAGGGAAAGGGCGCCTACAGCCGCCTGAAGTTCGAGAGCGGCGTCCACCGCGTGCAGAGGGTTCCCGCCACCGAGTCGGGAGGACGGATCCACACGTCGACCGTCACCGTTGCCGTCATCCCCGAAGCCGAGGAGGTGGACGTCCGGATCGACCCCGACGACCTCCGGATCGACGTGTTCCGCTCCTCCGGCCCCGGGGGACAGAGCGTCAACACCACGGACTCCGCCGTCCGCATCACCCACGTTCCGACCGGCCTCGTCGTCCAGTGCCAGGACGAGAAGTCCCAGCTCAAGAACAAGTCCAAGGCGCTGAAGATCCTGAGGTCCCGGCTCTACGACCTCGAGCTCGAGAAGCAGCGCGCCGAGCGGGCGGACATGCGGCGCGCCATGGTCGGAACCGGGGACCGCAGCGAGCGGATCCGCACGTACAACTTCCCCCAGAGCCGGGTGACCGACCACCGGATCGGGCTGACCGTCCACCAGCTGTCCCAGGTGCTGGACGGCGGGTTCGACGTCTTCGTGGACGCGCTGATCGCCCACTCGCAGGTCGAGGCGCTCAAGAACACCGGTTGAGCGCCCCGCCATGCGGCTCGGCGAGCTCTTGTCCCTCTGCCGTCGGGAACTGGACGCGCGCGGACTCCCGTCCGTTCCCGACGCGGACATCCTGGCCTCCCACCTCTCCGGCGTGCCGCGGTCCCGCCTCTTCCTCGAGCCGGGGCGGGAGGTGGGCGATCCGTCGCCCGCCCTCGCGGAGATGATCCGGCGCAGGGCGTCGGGCGAGCCGATGCAGTACGTCCTGGGGGCCTGGGAGTTCTACGGGAGGGAGTTTCTCCTCTCCCGCGACACGCTGATCCCGCGCCCGGAGACGGAGGGGCTCGTCGAGCACGCGATCGCCGCGCTCGGCGGCCGGGGGCGCGACGGCGTCCTCGTCCTGGACGTGGGGACGGGGTGCGGGGCGATCGCGGTCACCCTCGCCGCGGAGCTCCCCCGCGCCAGGGTCGTCGCCGTGGACGTCTGCGCGGGGGCCCTCGCCGTCGCGGCCGGGAACGCCCGGCGCGCGGGCGTCGCGGGCAGGGTCCTCTTCGCCTGCGCGGACGCATATTCCGCCTTGAAAACGGGGGAGCGTTTTGATGTAGTGGTCTCGAACCCGCCGTACGTGTCCGAGGGGGAGTGGAACGCGCTTCCCCGCGAGGTGAGGGATTTCGAGCCGCCCGGGGCCCTCCTGGCCGGGCCGGACGGACTGTCCGTCATCCGGCGCCTCGTGTCCGGGGCCGCCGGACACCTGTTGCCGGGCGGGGTTCTCCTGTGCGAGATCGGCGAAACGCAGGGAGAAGCCGTCGGGCGCCTCCCGAAGGGCCTCCTCTCCTTCGACGGGGTCTTCAAGGATCTCGCGGGCCGCGACCGGGTCGCGCGCTGGACGAAAGGCGAATAGGAGAAAGGCGCTGGACACGTTCCACATCCGCGGCGGCAGGAGGCTTTCGGGGTCCGTCCGGGTCTCGGGGGCGAAGAACGCCGTGCTCCCCGTCATGGCCGCGGCGCTCCTCGCGGACGGCCCGGTCGAGATCGCGGGAGTCCCCCGGCTCCGGGACGTCACCACGTTCGGGAAGCTTCTCGGCGTCATGGGCGCCGGGGTCGAGCGCCGCGAGTCCGGGGGGGGCGCCGGGGACGTCGTGCGGGTCGATCCGCGCGAAGCGGTCAGGGCCGAGGCGCCTTACGACCTGGTCAAGACGATGCGCGCCTCGGTGCTCGTGCTGGGCCCCCTCGTGGCGCGGCACGGCCGTGCGCGGATCTCGCTTCCGGGCGGCTGCGCCATCGGCGCGCGGCCGATCGACCAGCACCTGAAAGGCCTCGAGATCCTCGGCGCGACCACCCGGCTGTCGGAGGGGTACATCGAGGCCGCGGCGGCGGGGCGCCTCCGCGGCGGCGTCGTCCACTTCGACATGAAGACCGTGACCGGGACGGAGAACCTGATGATGGCCGCCGCGATCGCGTCGGGCACGACCGTCCTGAAGAACGCTGCGCTCGAGCCCGAGGTGTGCGACCTGGCGCGGGCCCTGCGCGCGATGGGGGCGGACATCGAGGGAGAGGGGACGGACGAGATCGTGGTCCGCGGGGTGCCGTCGCTTTCGGGCGTCCGGCACGCGGTCATGGCCGACCGCATCGAGGCGGCCACCCTCCTGTTGGCCGGCGCGATCACGGGGGGCGACGTGACCGTCGAGGGGGCGGACCCGGCCTCCATGGAGGCGGTCCTCGACAAGCTGCGGGAGAGCGGCGCGGACGTGACGTGCCCGGCCGGCGGGGTGCGCGCCCGGCGCGACGTCCCGATCCGCTCGGTCAACGTCAACACGTCCCCGTTCCCGGGCTTCCCGACGGACGCGCAGGCGCAGTTCATGGCGTACATGTGCCTCGGCGACGGGTTCAGCATCATCCGGGAAACCATCTTCGAAAACCGGTTCATGCACATCGCGGAGCTCCGGCGGATGGGAGCGCAGGTCGACGTCTCCGGGAACACCGCCGCCGTCAAGGGCGTGCCGGGGCTCTCCGGGGCGCCCTGCATGGCGACCGACCTGCGCGCGTCCGCGTCGCTCGTCCTGGCCGGGCTGGCCGCCTCGGGGACGACCGAGATCCTCCGGATCTACCACCTGGACCGCGGGTACGAGGCGCTCGAAACGAAGCTTGCCGCCCTGGGCGCCGACATCGCCCGGGTGCAGGAATAGGGGGACGCGCAGCGATGATCTGGGTGAAGTCGGGCACCGCCGCGTATGCCAGGGCCCTGGCGGCCGCCGAGGGGCGCGGGGCGTCGGGATCGGAGAAGGTGTCCGCCGTGGTGGCCGAGGTGATCGGCCGCGTCCGCCGGGAGGGGGACGCGGCGCTCGCCGAGTACTCGCGGCGCTTCGACGGGTTCGATCCGGGGAGGAAGGGGTTCGCGGTCCCCGGGCGCGAGATCGAGGCGGCCTACCGGCGCACGCCCGCGCGGCTCAGGGAATCGCTCGCCTTCGCCGCGGCGCGGATCGAGGCGTTCCACGCGCACCAGGCCGAGACCGGGTTTTCCGCGGGGCTGCCGGGCGCGGTCCTCGGGCAGAGGGTCGTTCCCGTCGCCCGCGCGGGCGTCTACGTCCCCGGCGGGAAGGCGGCGTACCCGTCCACGCTCCTCATGAACGCCATTCCCGCGAGGGTCGCGGGCGTGCGGGAGGTGATCGCCGCCTGCGCGGCGCCCGGGGGCGCGGTGCCCGACATCGTCCTCGCGGCGGCGCGGATCGCGGGACTGTCCGCCGTGTACCGGATCGGGGGCGCCCAGGCCGTCGCCGCCCTGGCCTTCGGGACCGCTTCCGTGCCGAAGGTGGACGTGATCGCCGGCCCGGGGAACGCGTACGTGACCGAGGCCAAGCGCCAGGTCTTCGGGCAGGTGGGGATCGACATGCTGGCCGGCCCGAGCGAGCTCGTCGTCCTGGCCGACGGAACGGCGAAGCCCGCCTACGTCGCGGCGGACCTGTTGTCCCAGGCGGAGCACGACGAGGACGCGTTCGTCGCCCTCGTGACCGATTCCGCGGGGCTGGCCCGCCGGTCGTCGGCGGAGATCCTGCGGCAGGCGAAGGACCTGCCGCGGGGGAGGATCGTCGCCGCGGCGCTCGCGGGCGCCCGGGGATTCCTCGTGAAATCCCTCGACGAGGGGATCGACGCGGTGAACCGGATCGCCCCGGAGCACCTCGCGATCATGGTCGAGGACCCCTGGCGCGCCCTGGAGCGGATCCGGAACGCGGGAACGGCCTTCCTGGGACCGTTCAGCCCGGTCGCCGTGGGCGACTACGTCGCGGGGATCAATCACACCCTGCCGACGGGAGGCGCGGCGCGCTTTTCGTCGCCCCTCGGCGTGTCGACGTTCCTCAAGCGGACCAACGTGGTATCATATGAGTTTCGGGCACTTTCGGCGGACGCGCCGCACGTCGTGCGCCTCGCCGAGAAGGAGGGACTCGTCGCCCACGCCCGCGCCATCCAGAAACGGACCGGAGGGGAGGCCTGACGCCGATGCCGAGGGAAGCGGAGGTCGCTCGGAAGACGAAGGAGACCGACGTCAAGGTCGCGCTGCGCCTCGAGGGGTCGGGCGAGGGGCGGATCGCGACGTCGATCCCGTTCTTCGACCACATGCTGACGCTGTTCGCGCGCCACGGGTTCTTCGACCTGACGGTCGCGGCGAGCGGGGACACGGGCGTCGATTTCCACCACGTGGTGGAGGACGTCGGGATCTGCCTCGGCGAGGCGTTCCGCAAGAGCCTGGGCAGCCTGACGGGGATCGCCCGGTACGCCTCCGAGACGGTTCCGATGATCGAGGCGCTCGCCCAGGTCACCGTGGACGTCTCGGCGCGCCCGCACCTCGTCTTCCGCTGCCCGCTCCAGTCCGAGAAGGTGGGCACGTTCGACGTGGAGCTCGTGGAGGAGTTCCTCCGGGCCTTCGCGCAGTCCTCGGGGACGTGCCTCCACGTCAACGTGCCGTACGGCTCCAATGCGCACCACACGGTGGAGGCGGTCTTCAAGGCGCTGGGCCGGGCGATGTCGGGGGCGGTCCGGATCGACCCGCGGGTCTCCGGGGTGCACTCGTCGAAGGGCATCCTGGGATGACGGCGAGCGATGCGATCGGCGTCGTCGACTACGGGATGGGGAATCTCCGCAGCGTCGGCAAGGCGCTCGAGTCGGTCGGCTGCCGCGCCGTCGTGAGCGGGAGCGCGGCGGAGCTCGGCCGGTGCCGGGGAATCGTCCTGCCCGGCGTCGGGGCGTTCCGCGACTGCATGCGCAACCTGGGCCGGCAGGGGTTGCTGCCGCTGCTGTCGGACGTTCTCGCGTCGGGACGGCCGTTCCTGGGGATCTGCCTCGGCCTCCAGGTCCTCTTCGAGGAGAGCGAGGAGTTCGGCCCGCACGCCGGGATCGGCCGTTTCCGGGGGCGGGTCGTCCGCTTCCCGGCGGCGATGCGGGCGCACGGGACGCTCCTCAAGGTCCCGCACATGGGGTGGAACCGCGTCGAATTCACGATGGACCATCCCGTGCTCCGCGGGATCCCGAGCGGCGGCTGGTTCTACTTCGTCCACTCCTACCACGTCGTGCCGGACGACCCGGCCGTGGTGGCGGGGAGGACGTCGTACGGCGTCGATTTCGCCTCGGCGGTGGGAGCGGGGAGCCTGCTCGCCGTCCAGTTTCACCCGGAGAAGAGCCAGGCGGCGGGCCTCGCGCTGCTCGCCAACTTCGGCCGGACGTGCCGCGAAGCGGCGTGCGCGTGAGGGCGGGCCCATGGCGTTCCAGGTGATCCCGGCGATCGACATCCAGGGGGGGAAGGCGGTCCGGCTGCGGCAGGGACGGGCCGAGGACGCCACCGTCTTCTCGGACTCCCCCCTCGAGGTCGCCCGGCGGTTCGCCGCGGCGGGGGCATCCCGGATCCACGTGGTCGACCTCGACGGGGCGTTCCTCGGCAAGCCCGTCAACCAGGACATCATCCTCCGGATCGTCTCGGGGATCGACGCCGCCGTGCAGGTCGGCGGGGGGATCCGCAACTTCGACATCGCCGCGCGCTACCTCGGCGCGGGCGTTTCGCGGGTGATCCTCGGAACGTCGATCGTCCGCAACCCGGAGGAGGTCCTCAGGATCACGCGGGCGTACCCGGGGCGGGTGGCGGCGGGGATCGACGCGAAGGACGGCTGCGTGGCGATCCGGGGATGGGTGGAGGTGACGGGGGTCAAGGCGGTGGACCTCGCGCGCCAGATGGAGAAGAGCGGGATCTCCTGCTTCATCTACACGGACATCCAGCGGGACGGGATGATGGCGGGCCCCAACTTCCACGCGACCCGTGAGTTCGCCAGGGGACTGTCCACCGACGTGGTCGCCTCGGGAGGCGTGAGCGCGTTGGACGATGTCCGGCTCTTCCAGGCGATGGAGGGCGACGGCGTGCGCGGCGTCGTGATCGGCCGGGCGCTCTACGACGGCTCCGTCGTGCTCGCGGAGGCCCTGCGGCTGGAAACCGCGTGAGCCCGGGGGCGATGCTGGCCAAGCGGATCATCCCCTGCCTGGACGTCAAGGCGGGACGCGTCGTCAAGGGGGTGAGGTTCGTCGACCTCAGGGACGCGGGCGATCCGGTGGAGGTCGCGCGGCGGTACGACGAGGAGGAGGCCGACGAGCTGGCGTTCCTCGACATCACCGCCTCCCACGAGAAGCGCGACATCCTCATCGACGTCGTGCGGAGAACGGCGGAGCAGGTCTTCATGCCGCTGACCGTCGGGGGGGGCGTGCGGACCCTGGACGACGTCCGGGCCCTCCTTGCGGCGGGGGCCGACAAGGTGTCGATCAACACCGCCGCGGTGGCCGACCCGGATTTCGTCCGCCGGGCCGCCGAGAGGTTCGGCAGCCAGTGCACGGTGGTGGCCGTCGACGCGCGCGGCGTGCCGGCGAAGCCGGGCGCGTGGGAGGTCTACACCCACGGCGGGCGCGAGGCCACGGGAATCGACGCGGTGGCGTGGGCGGCGCGGATGGAGGAGGCGGGAGCCGGGGAGATCCTGCTGACGAGCATGGACCGGGACGGGACGCGGGACGGGTACGATATCCCGTTGACGCGCGCCGTCGCCGAGCGGGTGGGCATCCCGGTGATCGCCTCCGGCGGCGTGGGGACCCTCGACCATCTCCTGGCGGGACTGACGGAAGGCCGGGCGGACGCGGTTCTGGCGGCCTCGATCTTCCATTACCGGGAGCACACGGTGGCGGAGGCGAAGGAGTACCTGAGGCGGCGGGGCGTGATCGTCAGGCCGCCCTACGCGGCGTAGAGCAATTCGGGGCGGCCCGTTCGAACGGGCAATCCGGCAACGCGGGAATGTCCCGCTCAACGCGGAAGCGGAGGCACGGCGGTGACGGCCGAGGAGCTGATCGGGATCGTGAAGTTCGACGAGAGGGGCCTCGTGCCCGTGGTGACGCAGGACGTGTCGGACAACGCGGTGCTGATGGTCGCCTGGGCGAACGCCGACGCGCTCCGGAGCACCTTCGCCACGGGGCGTGCCTCGTACTGGAGCCGGTCGCGCAAGTCCCTCTGGGTCAAGGGGGAGACGTCGGGGCACGTCCAGGAGGTGGAGGAGGTGCTCTACGATTGCGACGGGGACACGATTCTTTACCGCGTGCGCCAGGCGGGGCCGGCGTGCCACACCGGCGAGCGGACATGCTTCTATCGCAGCGCCTACAGGCGCGGAGGGAGATGACGATGGCCGACGATTGCATTTTCTGCAGGATCGTCCGGAAGGAGGTGCCGTCCCAGCCGATCCACGAGGACCACGACATGGTCGCCTTGCCGGACATCAACCCCGTGGCCCCGGTCCACGTGCTCGTCGTGCCGAAGGAGCACATGGTCAACCTGAACGAGGCGGGGGTGAAGGACGTCGCCGTCCTCGGGAAGATGCTCCGGCTGGCCGCGAAGATCGCCAACGAGAAGGGGATCGCCGAGTCCGGGTACCGGATCGTCATCAACAACGGCGACGACGGGGGGCAGATCGTCCCCCACCTCCACCTTCACCTGCTCGGGGGCAGGCCCCTCGGCCACAAGCTCGCGTAGCGGGGCGGGCCGGATGCGGCACGACCGGCGTTTCGACGATCGTGTGCAGAGCCCCGGGTTCACCGACGGCCGGCGTGACCATCGCGCCTCTTGACTTGGAGGGCGAAACGCGTAACATATTATAATTTTAGGCGATAAGTCGGCAGAGGAAGGGGTGATCCATCGATGCCGGGCGTCCGCGTCAAGGAAGAGGAGCCCTTCGAGAGCGTGCTCAAGCGGTTCAAGAAGCAGTGCGAAAAAGCCGGAATTCTCTCGGAAATCCGCAAGCGCGAACATTACGAGAAGCCGAGCGTCAAGCGGAAGAAGAAGGCCCTCGCGGCCAGGAAACGCGCGTTGAAGAAGATGAAGAAGATGAGCCAGTAGCCGATGGGCCTCAAGGAGCGGATCCAGGAGGACATGAGGAAGGCGGCCAAGGAGCGCGACTCCTTGGCCCTTTCTGCTTTGCGCATGGCGATCGCCGCGGTGAAGAACCGCGAGATCGATGCCCGGGGCGCGATCGACGACGAGGCCGTCGTCAAGGTGCTCGGGACGATGATCAAGCAGCGCCGCGAGGCCGTCGACCTGTACGTCAAGGGGAACAGGCCGGAGCTGGCGGATAAGGAGAAGCGGGAGATCGCGGTCCTGGAGGCGTACCTGCCGGAGGGCCTGTCGGCGGCCGAGGTCGAATCGCTCGCGCGGGAAGCCGTCGCGGCCGTCGGCGCGACGTCGCCGGCGGACCTGGGCCGGGTGATGAAGGAGCTGATGCCGAAGGTGGCCGGCCGCGCGGACGGGAAGACGGTCAACGAAGTCGTGAGGCGACTTCTCGCGGGCTGACCGCCCGGCGGCGGGAGCGGCATCCCGGGCGACGCCGTCGCCCGGGATTTTTTTGCCGGGGAGAAAGAGGCCAGAGGTCGATTTGGGGGGACGGATCTCCGAAAGCACCCTCCGGGAGATACGGGAGCGGGCGGATATCGTCGAGGTCGTCTCGGAGACGGTCCGCCTCTCGCGGAGCGGCGCGAGCTACCGGGGCCTGTGCCCGTTCCACCGGGAGAAGACCCCCTCTTTTTTCGTCCATCCCTCGAAACAGATCTTCCATTGCTTCGGCTGCGGAGAAGGGGGGTCGGTCTTTCATTTCCTGATGAAGGCGCGAAGCCTCTCCTTCGCCGAGGCCGTCGAGGACCTGGGAGAGCGGTACGGGATCGCGGTCCGTTACGAGGCGGGCGGGGCGGACCGGCGGCCCGGGGAAGACCTTTACCGGATTCTCTCGGCGGCATCGGGAATCTTCCGGGAGTTGCTCCGGTCCTCTCCCGGGGCGAGGGCCGCGCGGGATCTGGTCCGGCGCCGGGGCGTGACGCCCGAGGCCGAGCAGGAGTTCCTGCTCGGATACGGGGGCGGCGGGCGGGACCTCGTCGAGGCCTTCTCGCGGCAGGGGATCGATCTCGCCAAGGCGGACAGCGCCGGACTGCTGTTCCGGCGGGAGGGCGGGGGTTACCGGGAGCGGTTTCGCGGCCGCCTGACGTTCCCCGTCGCCGATGCCCGCGGCCGCGTGTGCGGATTCGGCGCCCGGGCGATCGGAGACGCCGAGCCCAAGTACCTCAATTCCCCGGAGTCCGAGATCTACCGGAAGAGCGCGCTGCTCTACGGGCTGTACCAGGCGCTCCCGGCGATCCGGAAGGAGCGGGCGGTCGTCGTGGTCGAGGGGTACATGGATCTCATCGGCCTCTGGCAGAAGGGGATCCGGAACGCGGTCGCGACCTGCAGCACGTCGCTCACCGAGAGCCACGCGCGGACTTTGAAGCGCCTGGCGGACACCGTCATCCTATTCTTTGACGGCGACATGGCGGGGAAACGGTCGGCGGTGCGCGCCGGCGGACCCCTCTACGCGGCGGGGGTGAGCCCGATGGTCCTGTTCCCTCCCAAGGGGCTGGACCCGGACGATTGGGCGAAAGAGCTGGCGGGGCCGGAGCTGGCCGAGAGGCTCGCGAAGGCGGCCCCCCTCATGGAGTACATCGAGCGGGGGGCGGCGAAGAAACACGACCTGTCGCGGATCGCCGGGAAGCTCGCGTATCTCCAGCTCATGGGGAAGTACCTGCCCTGGATCACGGACCCCGCCGAGTACCGCTTGTACGTCCAGAAGGTCGCGCGGGCCGCCGGTCTCCCGGAGGACACGGTCCTTGAGCGCCTGAAGCGGGCCCGGGGGGCATCCGCGACGCCGGCGGCCGGCCTGCCGCCCCCGGCGCCGTCCCCGTCCCCGGAGGAGGATCTCCTGCTCGGCCTGCTGGCGCGGGACCCGTCGCTGGTCGAGTCGGTCGCCCGGGACGGCGTCGCCGACCTGGTCGAGGGGGCCGAGCTCCGGGAGGCGATCGCCCTGCTCTCCGGCCGGAAGGCGGAAGGCGCGTCGGTGGACCCGCCGTCCCTGCTGGACGAGGCGCTGCCGGAGGGGCTGCGGAAACGGATCTCGGAGCTGCTGCTCCGGGCGGAGATGCCCGGGGAGGAGGCGCGCCGGATCTACCCGGACGCGGTCATCGCCCTCCGGATCCGGGCGATGCGGCGCGAGGAGTCGCGGATCAAGGCGGCGATCGGCGAGGCGCGGGCGGAGGAGCAGGCGGAGCTCCTGTCCCGGCAGATGGCCGTGCGCCGCGAACGCGAGCGGCTGGAGCAGGAGCGAAGAACGCGGGGATGAGGTGAACGGGATGGCGAGGAAAGAGAAATTCGACGGCATCGACGGCCTGCTCGAGAAGGGGCGCGCCCAGGGCTTCGTCACGTACGACGAGCTGAACAGCGTACTGCCTCCGGACATCCTGACGGGCGACCAGATCGACGACGTCATGGAGATCTTCGGGGAGAACGCCATCGAGGTCGTCGACGCCTTCCAGAAGGTCCCCCTTGGCGGGGGGAACCTCCTGATCGGCGAGGAGGAGGCGCCCGAGGAGGAGGCGCCCGAGGAGGAGGAGGAGGAGCTCGAGTACGCGGCCGGGATCAAGGCCAACGATCCCGTGCGGCTCTACCTCAAGGAGATGGGATCGATCCCGCTGCTCAACCGCGAGGGAGAGGTCAGCCTCGCCAAGCGGATCGAGGCGGGGGAGCGGGAGATCGTCGCCGCGGTGAAGAAATGCTCCGTGGCGATGGACGAGCTCGCCGAGATGGGCGTGAAGCTCAGGTCGGGGGAGCTCCAGATCCGTGACGTCATCAAGGACCTCGACGAGGATTCCACCGAGGAGGAGGAGGCGCAGGCGCTCGACAAGGTCCTCCGCATCATCGGGAAGATCAGGAAGACGCTCCAGTCCGCCGCGGCGGTCGAGGAGAAGCTGAAGAGGGGGCGCCTGCCCGAGAAGGAGCGGAAGTCCCTGAAGGGGAGGGCCGCGGTCCTCTTCGGCCGGGTCGAGGAGTCGATCCAGGAGATCCACCTCAAGGAGCGCCAGATCGAGGCGATCGGCGACAAGATCCGCCGGTACTTCGACAAGATCGAGGAGGAGGAGGCGAAGATCCGGGCGTGCTGCGAGCGGACGCGGCTCCCCGAGAAGGAGCTTCTCAAGCTGGTCCGGGACGTCAAGCGGAAGAAGGGCAAGCTCCTCCAGGCGGCGCGGAGACTCCGCGTCGGCAAGGACCGCCTCCTCGAGATGGAGACGACGATCCGCGACGCCCGCTCCCGCATCCGCAAGGTCGAGAGGGAGGCGGGGCTGGGCGCCGACGAGATCCGGCAGACCCTCGGGGAGATCGACGAGGGCGAGCGCAAGGTCCGCGAGGCCAAGCGCGAGCTCGTCGAGGCGAACCTGCGCCTCGTCGTGTCCATCGCGAAGAAGTACACGAACCGGGGCCTGCAGTTCCTGGACCTCATCCAGGAGGGCAACATCGGCCTCATGAAGGCGGTCGACAAGTTCGAGTACCGCCGCGGCTACAAGTTCTCGACGTACGCCACGTGGTGGATCCGCCAGGCGATCACGCGGGCGATCGCCGACCAGGCCCGCACGATCCGGATCCCGGTCCACATGATCGAGACCATCAACAAGCTCATCCGGACGTCGCGCTACCTCGTCCAGGAGCTGGGCCGCGAGCCGACCCCGGAGGAGATCGCCGAGCGGATGGACATTCCCATCGAGAAGGTGCGCAAGGTCCTGAAGATCGCCAAGGAGCCGATCTCCCTCGAGACGCCCATCGGGGAGGAGGAGGACAGCCATCTCGGCGACTTCATCGAGGACAAGAACACGGTATCCCCGGTGGAATCGGTCATCAACATCGACCTGGCCGACCAGGTGAAGAAGGTCCTCGGGACGCTCACGCCCCGGGAGGAGAGGGTCTTGAGGATGCGGTTCGGGATCGGGGAGAAGTCGGACCACACGCTGGAGGAGGTCGGGCAGGACTTCGAGGTGACCCGGGAGCGGATCCGCCAGATCGAGGCGAAGGCGCTCCGCAAGCTGCGGCACCCGAGCCGGAGCAAGCGCCTGCGGACCTTCATGGAGTGAGGGAGGAGGACGGGACGGGGCGGGCCGTCATTGACAACGCGATGCTCCGTACCTACGATGAACAGTTGACCGCACAAGGGATTTTCCGGGCCCATAGCTCAGTTGGTCAGAGCCACCGGCTCATAACCGGTCGGTCCCTGGTTCGAGGCCAGGTGGGCCCACCAGACTCTGCCCTTGAGACCTGCCACCCGGTCGCAGGGGCCGGGATCCGCTCGGATGCACCGTCCCGCGGTGCATTTTTGTTTTCCGGGAGGGGACAGCGTTGAGGCGGGACGTCGTCACCGTCCGCGATGTCTGGCGCGTCCTCGACGAGCGGTTCCCGTTCGCCCACCGCGCGGAATGGGAC
>JBLMWX010000222.1:0-11959 GCA_050257455.1 Gemmatimonadota bacterium
GCCGCCAGGACGAGGAGGGCGACCGCGGCGAGCGCGAGCTCGCCGCGCCGGGCGTACCCGGCCGACAGGACCATCCAGAAGCACGCGGCCACCGCCAGCCCCTGCCCCCCCAGTACGGGCAGGAGGAAGATCGCCGCCGCCAGCGCGGCGGCCAGGAAGTCGCGCGGCGGGATCACGACGATCCGCGAGATGTCGGCCTCCAGCGCGGGCCGCGCCCTGAGAAAGATGGCGATGGAGGCCCACGCGACGAACCAGCAGGCCGCGGCGGACAGGTAGGACGCGAGCCAGGCCGCGCACCCCAGCTGCGCCGGCGCAAACCGGCGCACGGCGCCCGCAAGCCCCGCGACGTCGCCCGCCAACCGCTCCGTGCGCACCCCGAGGACGTCGTCCTTGACGAGCAGCGCCCATCCCGAGGCGGACAGGGGGGATACCGGCATCGCGGTCCGGACGGAATCCGCCGCGCGATTGCGCCACCCTTCGCGGACGGCCCGTTCGAAGACGAGGTCGGGAATCGCGTTGATCGACAGGATGCCCCGGGCGTACATGAGCTTCCGAAGCGCCCGGACCTCCCTGTCGAGGGCCGTTTCGTTTCCCGGACCGGCCGCCGCCACGACGCGGATCGCCTGGTCCCCCACAGCGGGCCCATAGCCGGCGAAACGGTCCCCGCTTGCGGACCGCGCCGGCGACGCCGACAGAAAGATGACCGCCAGGGCGAGGAGCGCGGTCGATGCGGCCTTTCCGCGATGCGTGCGCGTCAAGCGTCCCATGAAATTTGTATGCTATCATAACTCGCGGAAAAAACCGGCAATGGACGATTTCGGACGACTCGTCGACATCATGGCCAGGCTGCGCGCCGAGGGCGGATGCGAGTGGGACCGCGCCCAGTCCCACGCGTCGCTGCGGCAGTATCTCCTCGAAGAGGCGCACGAGGTCCTCGACGCCATCGACCAGGGAAAGCCGTCGCTTCTCTGCGAGGAGCTCGGCGACCTCCTGCTCCAGATTCTCTTCCACGCGCAGATCGCCAGGGAGGCCGGCGAGTTCGACATCTCCGACGTGATCTCGTCGATCACCGAGAAGATGGTGCGCCGTCATCCGCACGTGTTCTCGAACGCGACCGCCGACTCCCCGGACGCGGTCTCCCGCCAGTGGGACCACATCAAGAAGACGGTCGAGAACAGGAATCATCCCTCTCTGGTCGGGGGGGTTCCCAGCTCCTTCCCGTCCCTCCTGAGGGCCGCGAAGATCACCCGGAAGGCCGCACGGGCGGGCTTCGACTGGGAGAACACCGCGCAAGTTCTTTCCAAGGTCGACGAGGAGCTTGCGGAGCTGAAAAACGCGATCCCGGGAGGCGGCGCGAGCGCGCTCGAGCACGAGCTGGGGGACATCCTCTTCTCGCTGGTCAACCTGGCGCGTTTCCTCAAGGTCAATCCCGAGGTCGCGCTCATCTCCGCGAATGCGCGATTCGAGCGCCGCTTCGCCGCCATGGAAAAAATTGCAGCTGAATCGGGCACTTCCATAGAGGGTGCCGACCTCGCAACGCTGGACAGGTTCTGGGAGATGGCCAAGAAGGTCACGCGCTGACGCGCTGCGCTTTTCCACATCCGTTGTGGAAAGGCTGTGGAATGCCTTGTGGATATTCCCCGCCCCGCGCACCGTCAGTATGCGTTGTACAATTTGCCCGTTTATTGGGCACGCCCGGCGGCGGATCGCGCGGCCGACTCGAACCGCAGAAGCGCCCGCTTCGCCGCGATCCCCTTCCCGAATCCGACGAGAGCGCCCCGCGCGCCGACCACGCGGTGGCACGGGACGATCACCGGCCACGGGTTCCGAGAAAGCGCGCCTCCCGCCGCGCGCGCCGCGCGCGGCTTCCCGGCCCGAGCGGCAAGCTCGCCGTAGGACGTCGTCCGGCCGTAGGGAACCGCCGCCGCCGCCCGCAGCACCGCGCGGTCGAATGCCCCGACGCGCTCCCATGCGATCTCGATCCCTTCGTCCGCGAGCGGCGCCACGGGCGTCCCCGCCGCGTACGCCAGGAGATACCGCCCGGCCTTGTCCCCCCGCGCGTCGATCGTCCGGGCCCCCGGGTAGCGCGCCGCCGTCGCGCGGCGCAGGGCGGGAAGCCCTTCCTCCCATTCGACCGCCAGCAGGCGGCCTCCGGCGACCACGGCGCTCGCAAAGCCGTGCGGAAGCCGCACGGGGCGCGTCAGCAGGACGGGTCGGGCCGCCCCGGGCCCCCGTGGGGAAAGATTTTGCTTTGACATGTCGTTCCCTCCCATATTAGAGTACCTCTTTGCGATTTCTCGCGAAAGCAGCCCGGGAGGTATCCGTTGGGAAAGTTGAAGTCGGGGATCAAGCGCCACAAGCAGAGCCTCAAGAAAAGGACCCGGAACCGCCACATCCGTTCGACGGTCAAGA
The DNA here is from genome assembly GCA_050257455.1 of Gemmatimonadota bacterium. Lineage (GTDB taxonomy): Bacteria > Desulfobacterota > Deferrimicrobia > Deferrimicrobiales > Deferrimicrobiaceae > JBLMWX01. The sequence continues at coordinate 2,413 of JBLMWX010000222.1, forward strand.
CGGCCGTCAAGGAGGTGCGCACCGCGATCGAGGGACGCGCCGCCGACAAGGCGGCGGAGGCGCTTTCGGAAGCCGTCTCCGCCATCCACCGCGCCGGGTCCAAGGGCGTCCTGCACAAGAAGACCGTCGCCCGCAAGGTGGCCAGGCTCTCGAAGGCCGTCCACAAAGCCGCGACGGCGAAGTGACCGCCGTCCCTCACGCCAGGAGCTTCAGCAGGTAGATCTCGAACAGCTGTTCCGGGGAGAGTCCGCTCTCCCCTTTGAGCCCCCTGTCGATGCGGGACAGGGCCGCGAGGATCGCGCCGCCCCGCTCCGCCGACAGCGTCGGCCGCCCCCTCTGGCCGAATCCCGGTCCCCCCATCCGCTTCCTGGCGCCCCACGCGATCGCGCCGACGAGGCCGTGGAAGTCGGAGGAATCGGCCGCGGCCGCGAACTTCCGGAAGAGATCGAGGGACCCGGGCCCGTCCCGCAGGAACAGGGCGTCCGCCAGGCGAAACGGGTTCACCGCCCCGCCCGCGACGCAGACCGCGCGGATCTCCTCCTCGCCGATCAGCCGCCGCTCGCCCGCGAACGCGAGCAGCTTGCGCGTCTCCGACTTGACGCGGGAGAAATCGGATCCCACCCAGCGGGCGAGAAACTCCGCGGCGTCGTCGGACATTTCCTTGCCCGCCCCGGCCACCGCCGCCGCCGCATATTGCGCGAGCGCGGAGACGACCTGGTCCTCGCGCGGGGACGCCGCGCGGACCCCCGGGAGCGCCGAGAACGCCTTCAGTCCGTCGCGGCCCGCGCAGGGCAGGACCAGGACGACCGACGGCTCGGGCGCGGCGAGGTAGGCGAGAAGCTCCTTGCGCGCGGCCTTCCGGATCTCCTCGACGTCGGGGAGAACGAAGACGCGGCGGCTGGCGAAAAACGACAACGTCCGCCACTCGACCGACGGCGATTCCCTCTCGAGGTCGGCTGCCGTCACGAGCCGGAGCTCGACGGCGGCGCCCTCGTCCCGGAACCGCGCCTCCAGGAGCTCTCCGAGCATGTCGGCGAGGCCCGCCCCCTCGCCTCCGAGGAGATACGCGGGCGACGGATCCCCGGCGAGCCACTGCCGGAAGAGGGCCGGACGAGCGACCGGCCTCACAGCAGCAACCGGAGGGTCTGCCCGATCCTGCGGGCCATCTGGCGGCACGTCTCCTCGAACGCCATCCTCCGGTTGGACTCCGTGTACTGGAAGTCGGCTCCGGCGAAAAACGGGGCCGACTCGCTCATCCCCTCCTCCTTCCAGACCAGCCGGCCGCGCGCCACCTCGAGCACCCGGACGTCGACCGTGAGGGTCAGCCGGTACCCGAGGCCGTACTGGTCGGCCCCGCGGGAGACGAGCTCCTCCTGCACCGACCTCACCGTGCCCTCGACGATGAAGTCCGCGCCGCCGCGCGCGAACCGTCCGCGGAATCCTTCCCGCGCCAGCTCCTCGCGGAGCCGCCCGGCGAGGAACGCCCCCGCGTCCGGGACGAGGGAGGCGTTCGCGAACGGCCTGAGGTCGACGACGATTCCCGGGTCGGAGAACCGCATTCCCGGGTCATCCCGGAGGCGGTAGCCGCAGCCGGCGAGGAACAGCGCGACAAGCGCGAGGAGCAGGGCGTGCCGGGGGATGCTCCCCGACGTGCGCACCGGCGGGGGACACGCTTTCAACGCGGGACCCGGAAACGGAGCGCGGTCAAGATCAAGAGTGTCCCCCTGAAAGTCATACGACGATGCTGACGAGCTTTCCGGGGACGTAGACGACCTTCCGCACCGGTTTCCCCCCGATGAAGTCGAGGACGCGCGGGTCGGCCATCGCCATTCCCCGGATCTCCTCCTCCGACGCCGCCGCGTCCGCCGTGATGCGGGAGCGCACCTTGCCGTTGACCTGGACCACGACGAGGATCTCCTCGGCCCGCGCCATCTCCGGGTCGGCCTCGGGCCACGGCCGCCGGCAGACCAGGCCTTCCATCCCGATCCGCTCCCAGAGCTCCTCGCTCGCGTGGGGCGCGAACGGGGACAGCATCACGACGAGCGTCTCCACCGCTTCCCGGAGCGCCGGGGCCGTCTCCGGCGACTCCCACGCCCCGTCGTCGACGAGGTAGAGGAAGTTCACCATCTCCATGACCGCCGAGATCGCCGTGTTGAAGTGGTACCGCTCCTCCACGTCCCCGGTCACTTTCTTCAGCGTGCGGTGCGTCGCCTGGCGGATGCGGCGGACCGCCGGCGCCGGCTCGCCGGCGGCGAGCGGCCCCGCCTTCCGGAGGGCCTCCGCCTTCTGGGCGACGAGGCGGTACACGCGTCCGAGGAAGCGGAATGCCCCCTCGACGCCCTGCTCGCTCCAGTCGAGGTCCTTCTCCGGCGGCGCCGCGAAGAGCGAGAACAGCCGCGCCGTGTCGGCGCCGTACTTCTCGATGAGCGCGGACGGCTCCACGACGTTGCGCTTGGACTTCGACATCTTCATGGACCGTCCGACGTCGACCGTCTCCCCGCACTGCCGGCACTTCCCTTCCGCGTCGACCTCCTCCGGATACCGCCACCCGTGCTTGGGGCACTCCATGGTCTGCATGCAGACCATCCCCTGGGACAGCAGCCGCCGGAACGGCTCGTTGCCCGGCGCCAGCCCCTTGTCCCGGAGGACCTTGTGGAAGAAGCGGGCGTAGATGAGGTGCATGCAGGCGTGCTCCACGCCGCCGATGTACTGGTCGACCGGCATCCACCGCCGCATCTTCCCGGGATCGAGCGCCTCGCGGTCGTTCTTCGGGTCGATGTACCGGAGGAAGTACCAGCTCGACTCGAAGAACGTGTCGAAGGTGTCCGTCTCGCGCCTCGCGGGCTCGCCGCACCGCGGGCAGGGGACGCGCAGCCACCCCTCGGCCGAGGCGAGCGGGTTCCCCTTCTCCCGGCTGTACGGCAGGTCCTCGGGCAGGACGACGGGCAGGTCGGCCTCCGCGACCGGGACGACCCCGCACGTCGCGCAATGGATGACCGGGATCGGGCACCCCCAGTACCGCTGGCGGCTGATGCCCCAGTCGCGGAGGCGGTACTGGACCTTCCCCCGGCCGATCCCCCGCTCCTCGAAGCGGCGCGTCACGCGCGCCTTCCCCTCCTCGTTCGGCAGGCCCGTGAACGGGCCGGACGCGACCATCGTTCCCGGCCCCTCGTACGCCCGCTCCATCGTGTCCCCGGCCAGCGGCTCGCCGTCCGGCTGGATCACGGGCACGATCGGCAGCCCGTATTTCTTCGCGAACTCGAAGTCCCGCTGGTCGTGGGCCGGGACGGCCATGACCGCTCCCGTCCCGTACTCGTAGAGGACGAAGTTGGCCGAGAAGACCGGGATCTTCGTCCCGGTGACGGGATTCGTGCAGTATCCGCCGGTGAAGATCCCCTCCTTCTCGAGGTCCTCGCTCGTCCTCACGATCTTGTCCTGGCGCGCGACCCTGTCGACGAACGCCCGGACCTCTTGCTCCCTGCCGGCCTTCCGGGCGAACTCGAGGACGAGCGGGTGCTCCGGCGCCATGCTCATGAAGGTGGCCCCGTAGATCGTGTCGGGCCGCGTCGTGAACACGGTGATCGCGCCGTCCCCGTCCGCCAGGGGGAAGTCGATCTCCGCCCCCTCGCTCCGCCCGATCCAGTTCCGCTGCATCTCGAGGACGTTCTCGGGCCACCCCCCCCGGAGCTCCTCGTGCCCCGAGAGAAGCTCGTCCGCGTACTTCGTGATCCCCAGGAACCACTGGTCGAGCTCGCGCTGGGTCACGGGGGTGTGGTCGTGGATGTAGCACGTCCCGTCCCGGTTGACCTGCTCGTTGGCGAGGACGGTCTGGCACTCCTCGCACCAGTTGAGCAGCGCCCGCTTCCTGTAGGCGAGGCCGTCCGCGAGCATCCGGAGGAAGAAGAGCTGCTCCCAGCGGTAGTAGGACGGAGAGCACGTCGCGAACTCGCGGTCCCAGTCGTAGGAGATGCCGAGCTGCTTCAGCTGCTCCCGCATGAAGCCGATGTTCTCCCAGGTCCACTTCGCCGGGTGGGTCCCGTGCCGGAAGGCGGCGTTCTCCGCGGGAAGGCCGAAGGCATCCCACCCGATCGGGTGGAGCACCTGGAAACCGCGCATCCTCTTGAAGCGGGCGATGAGGTCGCCGATCGTGTAGACCCGGACGTGCCCCATGTGGATGCGGCCGGACGGGTACGGGAACATCTCGAGACAGTAGTACTTGGGCGCGGACAGCGCGTCCGGGCACCGGAAGACGCCTTCCTCCTCCCAGCGCTTCTGCCACTTCGGCTCGATGTCCTGCGGTCGGTATCTCACGCCTTCACCTTCTTGTTCGCGATTTCCGAGATCCGGTCGAGCACCCCGTTGATGAAGGAGCCGGAATCCTCCGAGCCGAACCGCTTCCCCAGGTCGACCGCCTCGTTGATCGCCACCACGAACGGGATGTCGCGCGCGTGGCGGATCTCGTAGGCCCCCAGCCGCAGGATGTTCCGGTCGACGAGCGTCATGCGCTCCAGGCGCCAGTTCTCGGCCGCCTGGCGGATCAGCCCGTCGATCTCCTCCCGGTGCTCCCAGACGCCCCGGAGGGTCGATTCGTAGTACGCCGCGTCCGGCGGCGCGGCCGCGATCAAAGCGAAAAGGGGGATGGCCTCGTCCGGGCCAACCCCCAGGGCATCCATCATGAAGAGCGTCTGGAAGACCTTCTCCCGCGACTCCCTGCGCACGCCTTCGAACCCCCCGGGGGTCCTCCTAGAGCCGCTTCAGGAGCTTCGCCGTCTCGATCGCGGAGAGCGCGGCCTCGAACCCCTTGTTCCCCGCCTTGGTCCCCGCGCGCTCGATCGCCTGCTCCACGGTGTCGGTGGTCAGCACCCCGAACGCCACGGGAACGCCGGTCTCGAGCGTCACCTGGGCGAGGCCCTTGGTGACCTCGGCGCTCAGGTACTCGAAGTGCGGCGTCCCCCCCCGGATGAGGGCCCCGAGCGCCACGACCGCATCCACCTTCCCCGCGGCGACCCGGCGGACCGCCAGCGGGAGCTCGAAGGAGCCGGGCACCTTGACGAGCGAGATGTCCTTCTCGTCGACCCCGTGGCGCCGGAGAGCGTCCACCGCCCCCTCGATCAGCCGGTCCGTGATGAACCCGTTGAACCGCGACGCCACGATCGCCACCTTGAGTCCCTGCCCCTGCAGGTCGCCTTCCAGCGTCCGGACCATCTCGCCCCCCTATTCCACGCTCAGGATGTGTCCCATCTTCTTCTTCTTGGTCTTCAGATACCGCACGTTGACCTCGTTCGGCGCGACCTCGATGGGAACCCGCTCGACGATCCGCAGGCCGTAGCCGGTCAGCCCGATGATCTTCTTCGGGTTGTTCGTGAGCAGCCGGATCTCGCGTATGCCCAGGTCGGCCAGGATCTGGGCGCCGACCCCGTAGTCGCGGAGGTCCGGCTTGAAGCCCAGGCGCTCGTTGGCCTCGACGGTGTCGAACCCGGTGTCCTGGAGCTTGTAGGCCAGGATCTTGTTCTCGAGCCCGATCCCGCGCCCTTCCTGCCGCATGTAGAGCAGGACGCCCGTCCCGGCCGCCTCGATGATCTGCAGGGCGTTCCGGAGCTGCTCCCCGCAGTCGCAGCGAAGGGACCCGAACACGTCGCCCGTGAGGCATTCCGAGTGCACGCGGACGAGGATGGGAACGTCGGGCCGGATCTCGCCCTTGACCATCGCGATGTGCGTGTCCCCGTTGATCTCGTTCCGGTAGGCGACCGCCTTGAACTCGCCGCCGCTCCGGAGCGGCATCCGCGTCTCGCCCACGCGGCTCACCATCCGCTCCCGCCGCATCCGGTATTCGACGAGGTCCCTGATGGACGCGATCTTCAGGCCGTGCTCCTCCGCGAAGGGCGCCAGCTGCGGCATCCTGGCCATCGTACCGTCTTCGTTCATGATTTCGCAGATGACGCCGGCGGGCGCGCACCCGGCGAGCCGGGCGAGATCGACGGATCCTTCCGTCTGCCCCGTCCGGACGAGGACGCCGCCCTTGCGGGCGACGACGGGGAAGACGTGCCCGGGGCGGACGAGGTCGTCGGGCTTGGCGCCTTCGGCGATGGCGACCCGGATCGTCGTCGCACGGTCGTACGCGGAGATCCCCGTCGAGACGCCGCGGCGGGCCTCGATCGACACCGTGAACGCCGTCCCGAACGGCGACGAGTTGTCGGCGACCATCGGCGGGAGATTGAGCTGCCGGGCCCGCTCCTCGGTGATGCTCAGGCACACGAGCCCGCGGCCGTGGCGGACCATGAAGTTGATCGCCTCGGGAGTCACGTGGTCCGCGGCGATGGTCAGGTCGCCCTCGTTCTCGCGGTCCTCGTCGTCGACGAGGATGATCATCTTCCCCGCCCGGATGTCCTCGATGACATCCTCGATGCGCGCCAGAGCCATGCCGTGCCCGACCTTTCTCGAAAACCCTATGCGAACCCGTGTTTTTTCAGGAGATCCGGCGAGACGCCGCCGTCCCGGAGCTCGAGGAACCGGAGGACGTATTTGCCGACGATGTCCGTCTCCACGTTGACCGTGGCCCCGGGCCGCATTCCTCCGAACGTCGTGCGCTCCAGGGTCAAGGGGATCAGGGCCACTTCGAATCCGTCCGGGCGGACCGCGCTGACGGTGAGGCTCACCCCGTCGACCGTCACCGCGCCCTTGAACACGATGTACCTCATTATAGAGGGATCGGTCCGGATATGGAATACCCGGGACTCCCCCGCGGGGCGGATTTCGCGGACCGTTCCGGTCCCGTCGACGTGCCCGTAGACGAGGTGCCCGTCGAGGCGCCCCCCGAGCGGCAGCGCCCGCTCCAGGTTGACGGGGGTCCCGGCCCGGTATGTCCTGACGGCGGTCCGATCGAACGTTTCCGCGGAGATGTCCGCCTCGAACCGCCCCGCCCCCTTCTTCGCGACGGTGAGGCAGGCGCCGGAGACCGAGATCGAGTCGCCGGGGCGCACGGCGTCGAGCGGAAGCGCCGTGGCGACGGCGAGGACCGCGCCCGCGCCCCTCCGCGCGACGGACGCCACCGTGCCGGTCTCTTCGACGATCCCGGAGAACATCACACCCCCCGTTCCGCGGTCACCATGAGGTCCGGGCCGACGCGGCGCACCGACCGGACGGAGAGGCCGCGCCCCCCCGCCACCGTGCGCGCCGAAAACCCGGAGAACGCCCGCACCCCGTCCCCGAGGAGCAGCGGCGCGAGGAAGAAGACGAACCGGTCGACGGCGTCCTCCGCGAGGAGCCAGCCGGCCGTCCGGCCGCCCCCTTCCACGAGCAGCGACGCGATTCCCTCCCGCCCCAGCGCCCGCAGGAGCGTCGCGGCGCCGATCCGTCCTCCCCGGGCCGGCAGGAGCAGGACCCGGGCGCCCGCCGCCCGCGCGCGCTCCGCTTCGCGGGCCGGGACGCCGCGCGGCGAGACGACGATCACCCCGGGCGGCCCGCCGCGGACCAGCCGGCTGCCCGCGACCGCGCCCGGCCGCGACGTCAGGACGATCCGCTTCGGGTCCCTCCCCCCGGGGACGCGGGCCGTCAGAAGCGGGTCGTCCCTCCTCAGCGTCTCCCCGCCGACGAGGACGGCGTCGGCCGCCGACCGCATCCGGTGGACGACGGCGCGCGCCTTCGCGCCGCTGATCCACCGCGACGACCCCGACCGCGCGGCGATCTGCCCGTCCATCGACAGCGCGAGCTTGAGCGTCACGTGCGGCCGGCCGGAGACGATCCAGCGGCAGTATCCGGCGTTGATCTCCCGGGCCTCGCGCTCCAAAAGCCCCGCGGCGACCGCGACCCCCGCGGCCCTCAGGGCGGCGAACCCCCGCCCCGAGACCAGGGGGTTCGGGTCCTCCATCGCCGCCGCCACGCGGCGGATCCCCGCCGCGAGGATCGCCCCGGTGCACGGCCCGGTCCGGCCCGCGTGCGCGCACGGCTCCAGCGTGACGTACAGGTCGGCGCCCCGCGCCGCCGCGCCCGCCGCCCGGATGGCCTCGACCTCGGCGTGCGGCAGGCCGGCCCGCCGGTGGTACCCCGCCCCGACGACCGTCCCCGCCCGCACCAGCACCGCGCCGACGGCCGGGTTCGGCGACGTGCGCCCCACCCCTTTCCTCGCGAGCCGGAGCGCCGCCCGCATGTGCGCCGCGTCCGGGAAGGCCATGCGGTTCACGCCTTCTGCGGCCGGTCCGGGGGAGGCTCCGCGATGAGCGACTTGATCTCCTCCACGAACTGGCTGATGTCCTTGAACTGCCGGTACACGGAGGCGAAGCGCACGTAGGCGACGTCGTCCAGCTTGAGGAGCTCGGCCATGACCCGCTCGCCGACCTGCACGGAGGAGATCTCCCGCTCCCCCGACGCCTGGAATTCGCCCTCGAGCGCGTCGACGACGCGCTCGATGGTCGCGTAGCTCACGGGCCGCTTCTCGCACGCCTTGAGGATCCCCGTGAGGATCTTCTGCCGGTCGAACGGCTCCCGCCGCCCGTCGCGCTTGACGACGAGGGGCAGCTCCTCCTCGATGCGCTCGTAGGTCGTGAACCGGACGCGGCAGGAGAGGCACTCGCGCCTGCGCCGGATCACGTCCCCGTCCTTGCCCACGCGGGAGTCGACCACCTTGTTGTCGCCGTGGCCGCACCGCGGGCACTTCAAGGGGCGCTCCCCCCGAGCCGCACCGTTTCCAGCCCCACCTCGGCGAGCATCTCCTGCGTGAGGGAATCGGCGTACCCCTCGAGGTAGACCACGCGCCGCACGCCGGCGTTGATGAGCATCTTCGCGCAGATGATGCAGGGAAGGTTCGTGCAGTAGAGGACCGCGTCCCGGATCGAGACGCCGTGGAACGCGGCCTGGATGATCGCGTTCTGCTCGGCGTGGAGCCCCCGGCACAGCTCGTGCCGCTCCCCCGACGGAACGCCGAGCTTCTCCCGCAGGCACCCGGTGACCTCGCAATGCGTCACGCCGGACGGCACCCCGTTGTAGCCGGTGGCGAGGAGGCGCCTGTCCTTGACGAGCACCGCCCCGACGGCCCGGCGCAGGCACGACGACCGCCGGGCCGCCAGCTTCGCCATGTCCATGAAGTACGTGTCCCAGTCGGGGCGCACGCGCGACGCCGTCGTCACCGTTCGATCCCCCTACGCGTACGACGCCAGCCGTCCGGGGTACAGCGGGAACGCCTCGCACAGGGCGCGGACGTCCGCCGCGACGCGCTTCCGGACCGCCTCGTCCGCCGGGGCGGACAGGATGTCGGCGATCCACGTGCCGATCGCCTCCATCTCCCGCTCCCCCATCCCCCGCGTGGTCACCGCGGGCGTGCCGGCGCGGATCCCGCTCGTCACGAACGGGCTGCGCGTCTCGAACGGCACCGTGTTCTTGTTGACGGTGATCGCCACGCGGTCGAGCGCCTCCTGCGCCTCCTTGCCCGTCAGCGGGGTGTCCTTCAGGTTCACGAGGAACAGGTGGTTGTCGGTTCCGCCCGAGACGAGCCGGAAGCCCCGGCGGCCGATCGCCTCCGCCATCGCCCGGCAGTTGCGGACGATCCGCGCCT
>JBLMWX010000223.1:0-4244 GCA_050257455.1 Gemmatimonadota bacterium
CGGGACGGCGCCCGGAAGGCGCTGCGGGCCGACGGGGGGTCCCACGAGCGGAGGCCGCACGTTCAGGCCCGGCGTGCGCTCATGCCACTTCGGGTGTTCCACTGGGTGGCCGTCGGCGCGACGCGGATGCCGTACGCACATGGGCAGCGGGGAACTGCGCGTGTCGAGGCGGGAGGATGAGCGCTGGGAGATGACCGCAGGGCACGTTCACCAGCGAGGCCGGGCCGGCGCGGCCGGAGCGCAGTGCCCCGCTCCCGGACATGAGTCGCTCCCCGGGATCACCTCTCCGTGCGCAAGAGGGGGGCGAGGTGAGGAATTCCCCGGCGGCGCAGCGCCTTCCGGGCGCTTCGTGGGGGGACGGTCGTCGCCTGCCGAATTAGCCGGAATTTGTTGTAGAATCGTCTCGTGCCGAACACCGGGACGCGAAAGAAGCTCGCCGACCTCGGTGCGGTCGCGTCGGGCCTGGCCCACGAGATCCGCAACCCGCTGAACTCCCTCTTCATCAACAGCCAGATCCTGGTGGAGATGCTCGCCGCCCTGCCGGACGTGACGCCGGAGCGCAAGGAGGAGCTCCTCTCGCTCGCGCGCGCCAACATGAAGGTCACGCGGCGGCTGAACGACATCCTGAGCGAGTTTCTCCGGTTCGCGCGGCCGCCGTCGATGGAGCTCGTCGTGGCGGATCTCAACCGGATCGCCGCCGACACGCTCCGGTTCCTGGAAATGGATTTCGCCCGCCGCGGAATCGAGCTTTCGACGCGGTTTCACCCGGGCGCCCTCCCGCTGTTCGCCGACGAGAAGCAGCTCAAGCAGGCGCTCCTCAACGTCCTCCTCAACGCCGAGGAGGCGCTGGACAAGGAGAAGAAATCGATCCGCGTGACGACGGGAACGGAGCGGGGCCGTCCCTTCGTCCGCGTCACGGACAACGGGCGGGGCATCCCCGCCGCGGACAGGAAGCAGATCTTCCGCCTCTTCTTCACGACGCGCAAGAACGGGAGCGGCCTCGGGCTGCCGATCGTGCGGCAGATCGTCCGGGCCCACGGCGGCACCATCGCCATCCGGAGCCGGGAAGGGATCGGGACGACGGTCACGATCATCCTGCCGCCGGAGGACAAGTTCAAGGCCGCGCTGGCCGGGCCGCCGGCGGCCCGACCGCTGCCGGAGAGGATGCGATGACGAAGGAGAAGGCGAGGATCTTCGTCTTCGACGACGACGCGGACAGCCTCGCGAGCGTCGCCGCGGCGTTGCGCCGGGACGGCTTCGACGTCCACCCGTTCGGCGATCCCCGGGAGGGACTCGCCCGGCTCGCGGCGGAGGGCGGCGACGTGGTGCTGACCGACCTGCGCATGCCGGGACTGACGGGGATGGACGTGATCCGCCGCGTTGCCGAGGAGAACCCCGGCGTCCCGGTCGTCGTCCTCACCGCGTTCGGCACCGTGGAGAGCGCGGTGGAGGCGGTGCGCGCCGGGGCGTCGGACTACCTCATGAAGCCGGTCGGGATCCCGCAGCTGCGCGCCGCCGTGTTCAAGGCGGTCAAGGAACGGGCGATGCGCAAGGAGATCGCGCACCTGCGGGAGGAGGTGGACCGGAAGTACGGGATCGAGGGGATCGTCGGGGCGTCCCGCGCGATGGAGGAGCTGTTCCGCAAGATCCGGCTCGTCGCCCCGACCCGGATGAACGTCCTCGTCCAGGGGGAGAGCGGGACGGGCAAGGAGCTCGTCGCCCGCGCCGTCCACGCCCTCTCGCCGCGGCGGGGCCGCCGGTTCATCCCCCTGAACTGCGCGGCGCTCGCCGAGAGCCTGCTCGAGTCCGAGCTGTTCGGGCACGAGAAGGGGGCGTTCACGGGAGCCGTCGCGACGCGGCAGGGGATGATGGAGGTCGCCGACGGCGGCACCCTCTTCCTGGACGAGATCGGCGAGATGTCCCCGGCGCTCCAGGCCAAGCTCCTCCGCGCGATCGAGGAGAAGGAGGTGATCCGCGTCGGCGGGTCCCAGGTGATCAGGGTGGACGTCCGGATCATCGCGGCGACCAACCGGGACCTGGCGGCGCGGGTCGCCGAGAAGGCGTTCCGGGAGGATCTGTTCTACCGGCTGAAGGTCTTCACGATCGTCGTCCCGCCGCTGCGCGAGCGGCGCGACGACATCCCGAAGCTCGCCGACCATTTCCTCAAGGAGGTGGCCCGCGAGAACGGAACGCCGGAGAAGCGGCTGTCGCCGGAGGCGCTGAAAGTGCTCCTCGCCCACCGGTGGCCGGGGAACGTCCGGGAGCTGCGCAACGCGATCGAGACGGCGGCCCTGGTCGCCGCCGGCGGCACGATCGGCACCGGCGACCTTCCCCCGGGGATCGGCGGGGAGGCGATTCCCCCGTCCCCGGCCGGGCCGATCCCCCTGCCGGCCCCGCGGACCCTCGAGGAGATCGAAAGGGACGCCATCCGCGCGGCGCTTGCGGAGACCGGCGGCAACAAGACGCAGGCCGCGAAGATCCTCGGGATCGGATTGAGAACGCTCCACCGGAAGGTGAAGGAGTACGGAATCGTGTCATAATGGCGTGTCTGGGGGCGCCCGGAGCGCGCCATTTTGGCGCCCACAATGCAAGACCTCACCGTGTTCCAAACCCCAGAAATTATTTAATCAATTAAATTCAACTAGTTATTGGCGTGGCACGGGTTCGGGCCGGTTGGCACGGAAATTGGTAGATTTGGGGCAGGAGGATCGAGATGGCCGCCCGCAGGATCGTGCTCATCGCGGATTCGCCGACCGACGACTTCGGCCTCATCGGGTCGCTTCTCGGCGCGCTGTCCGAGACCGGGGCGCTGGCGGAGCTCTTCACGGACGGGAGCGCGGGGCTTCGCAGAGCGGTCCGCGGGACGGCGGACCTCGTGGTCGTCGACCTCGACACCCCGTCGCTCGGCGGCCTCGACGCGCTGATCCGGCTCGGGCACCTGGCGTCGCGGATCCCCGTCCTCTTCGTCACCGCCGAGGACAGCAAGGCGCGGCGGATGTGGGCGGTGGAGACCGGCGCGGTCGGGTACGTGACCAAGCCGGTCGACGGGCGGCTGCTCGCCCGGTACATCACGAAAATGCTGGAAGCCGTCTGACGGCTGACCCTTCTAGAGAGAGAGGAGCGACAGAACATGGCGAAGATCATCGGGATCGACTTGGGCACCACCAACTCGGTGGTGGCCGTGATGGAAGGCGGCGAGCCCAAGGTCATCATCAACGAGGAAGGGAGCCGCCTGACCCCGTCGGTCGTCGGGTTCGGCAAGGACGGCCAGATCCTGGTCGGCCAGGTGGCCAAGCGCCAGGCGGTGCTCAACCCCGAGAACACGATCTTCTCGATCAAGAGGTTCATGGGGCGCCGGTACGACGAGGTGGGCGAGGAGATGAAGCTCGTCCCGTACAAGGTCGCGCGCGGGCAGAACAGCGAGGCGCGCGTGACGGCGGGGGGGAAGGACTACGCGCCGCAGCAGATCTCCGCCATGGTCCTGGGCAAGCTGAAAAAGGCGGCGGAGACGTACCTCGGCGAGGAGGTCAAGAAGGCGGTCATCACCGTCCCGGCGTACTTCAACGACTCCCAGCGGCAGGCGACCAAGGACGCCGGCGTGATCGCGGGGCTCGACGTGCTCCGGATCATCAACGAGCCCACGGCGGCGGCGCTCGCCTACGGGCTGGACAAGAAGAAGAACGAGCTGATCGCCGTCTTCGATTTCGGCGGCGGCACGTTCGACATCTCGGTCCTCGAGGTGGGCGACAACGTGGTCGAGGTCAAGTCCACCAACGGCGACACGCACCTGGGCGGCGACAACATCGACCAGAGGATCATCGAGTGGATCATCGCCGAGTTCCGGAAGGACCAGGGGATCGATCTCTCCAAGGACCGGACGGCCCTCCAGCGTCTGCGCGAGGCGGCCGAGAAGGCGAAGATCGAGCTGTCGTCGACGATGGAGACCGAGATCAGCCTCCCGTTCGTCACGGCCGACGCCACGGGGCCGAAGCACCTCCAGCTCAAGCTGACGCGCGCCCGCATGGAGCAGATGATCCAGGACATCCTGGACCGGACGCTGAAACCGTGCGAAATGGCGATCCGGGACGCCGGGATCACGGTGGACCGGATCGACGAGGTCGTCCTGGTCGGCGGCTCGACGCGGATCCCGAAGGTCGTGCAGATGGTCAAGGATTTCTTCCGGAAGGACCCGCACCAGGGCGTGAACCCGGACGAGGTGGTGGCCGCCGGCGCGGCGGTCCAGG
>JBLMWX010000224.1:0-4182 GCA_050257455.1 Gemmatimonadota bacterium
CTACGTGATGAACGTCAAGACCGACAAGATCCGCGAAATCATCGGCCCGGGAGGCAAGGTCATCCGCGGCATCCAGGAGCAGACCGGCGTCAAGATCGACATCGAGGACGACGGAACGGTCAAGATCGCGGCGGTCGACGCCGAGTCGGCCAAGGCGGCGATCTCCATCATCCAGGGGATCGTCCAGGAGGCCGAGGTCGGCAAGGCCTACAACGGCAAGGTCCGCAAGATCATGGACTTCGGCGCCTTCGTCGAGCTCTTCCCGGGGACGGACGGCCTGCTCCATATCTCGCAGATCTCCAAGACCCGCGTCCGCGCCGTCTCGGACATCTACAAGGAAGGCGACGAGGTGATGGTCCGCGTCCTGGAGATCGACCGGGACGGCAAGATCCGCCTTTCCCACAAGGAGTTCGAGAAGGAGGGCGAGAATCCCAACCTCGAGGGCGAGGCGCCCCAGGGCGAGCAGGAGGGGCGGCGCGAGCGCGAGCACCGCGGCGGCGAGCGCGGTCGCGGCCAGGAGGGCGAGCGCGGGGGCCGGAGGAGGCGGTAGCGGGTGGGGAGCCGGAGTCCCTTCCCGGTCCGGGGGGCGGCGCGCGCATGACGATCGGCAGGACCGTCCTCGACAGCGGCGTGACCGTCGTGACCGAGCAGGTCCCTTACCTGCGGTCCGCCACGATCGGCGTCTGGTCGGAGGCCGGGTCCCGCGTCGAGATGCCGCGGGACAACGGGATCGCCCACTTCATCGAGCACATGCTGTTCAAGGGCACGGCGCGCCGCAGGGCCCTCGACATCTCCCGGGAGATCGAGTCGGTCGGGGGGACGATGAACGCCTGCACCGAGCGGGAGTACGTCTTCTTCTTCGCCAAGGTGCTCGCCGGAGATTTCCCCCTCGCCGTCGACATCCTCTGCGATATCTATCTCAACTCCGTCTTCGACCGGGACGAGCTCGAGCGGGAGCGCGACGTGGTCCTCCAGGAGATCCTGATGGTCGAGGACAACCCCGAGGAGGTCGTGGACGACCTCTTCCACGCGTCGTACTGGGGAGGCCATCCCCTCGGGCTTCCGGTCCAGGGGACGTCGGGCTCCGTGGCGGCCTTCACCAGGGACCGGGTGACGTCCTGGTTCGGCGACCGCTTCAGGAGGCGGGGGCTCGTCGTGTCGGTCGTCGGGAACCTCGAGCACGCCCGCGTCGCGGACGCGTTCGACCGGCAGCTCGCCCCGCTCCGGCTGGGCGAGCGGCGCGCCCCCGAGGCGCCGCCCGCGCCGGCGCGCGGCACCTTCCTCAAGGGGCGTCCGACGGGCCAGGTCCACCTGTGCCTGGGCGCCCCCGCGGTCCCGCGGACCAGCGATCGCAGGTATGCGGCGCGCGTGCTCAACACGATCCTCGGGGGGAGCATGTGCAGCCGCCTCTTCCAGGAGGTCCGCGAGAAGCGGGGCCTCGCCTACTCGATCGGGTCGTCCATGTCGCTGTACTCGGATTCCGGCATCGTCAAGATCAGCGCCGGCACCTCGCGCGACAAGCTCGGCGAGCTGCTGTCCGTCGTCGCGGACGTGGTGGAGCGGATGGGGAGCGGGGACATCGGGGACGACGAGGTCGCGATGGGCCGGGAGCTTGTCAAGGGAAGCATGATCCTCGCCCTGGAAAGCGCGGAGTACCGGATGTCGCGGCTCGCGATGAACGAGCTGCTGTTCGGGCGGATCGAGGAGCACGAGGACGCGGTCCGGCGGGTGGAGGCGCTCACGACGGGCGAGGTCCGGGAGTTCGCCGGCGCCCTGCTGCGCCGGGACGCCTTTTCCCTCGCCGCCGTCGGCGACCTGCCGGCGGGCGAGGTCCCCGCGTTTTGAGACCTGCGGGAGCCATCGACATCCCCGTCCTTCCCGTGCGGGCGGGCAGCGGCGACCTGCTGCCGGCCTACCAGACGGACGGTGCGTCCGGGATGGACCTGCGCGCCGACGTCGAGGGGGAGGTCCTGATCCCCCCGATGGGACGGGCGCTCATCCCGACGGGAATCGCGGTCGCGCTGCCCCCGGGGATCGAGGGCCAGGTCCGGCCCCGGAGCGGGCTGGCGGCCCGGCACGGGGTCACGTGCCTGAACAGCCCGGGGACGGTCGACGCGGACTACCGCGGGGAGATCCGCGTGATCCTCGTCAACCTCGGGGACGCGGCGTTCCGCGTGCGCCGCGGGGACCGGATCGCGCAGATCGTGTTCGCGCCCGTCGTCAGGGCATGCCTGCGGGTCGTCGACGAGCTCGGCGGCACGCCCCGCGGCGAAGGCGGGTTCGGCCACACCGGGTCATAGGTCGGCCCGGACGCGTCGCAGCCGGCATGCCGCCGGCGGAAGACCGGCGGGAGACGCAGGCAGGGGGGAGGTCCTCGTGATCGAGCGGTACACGCGCCCCGGGATGGCCAGGATCTGGCAAGCCGAGAACCGCTTCCGGATATGGCTCGACATCGAGCTGCTCGCCATGGAGGCGATGGTCGAGAAGGGGTGGATTCCGGCCGACGCGCTCGCGCGGGTCCGCGCGAAGGCGCGCTTCGACGTCGCCCGGATCGACGAGATCGAAAAGAAGGTCAAGCACGACGTCATCGCGTTCCTCACCTCGGTGGCGGAGCACATCGGGGACGATTCCCGCTTTCTCCACGTGGGGATGACGAGCTCGGACGTCCTGGACACCTCGTTCGCCGTGCAGATGCGGCAGGCGATCTCCCTTCTCATCCGGGAGTCCGAAAAGGTGTTCGAGGCGCTCAAGGCCCGGGCGCTCGAGCACAAGGACACGGTGATGATCGGGCGGACGCATGGGATCCACGCGGAGCCCGTGACGTTCGGCCTCAAGATGGCCCTCTGGGCGGACGAGATGCGCCGCAACGTCGCCCGCCTCCGGCGGGCGCGCGCCGTGATCTCCGTCGGCAAGCTGTCCGGGGCCGTGGGGACCTTCGCCAACATCGACCCGTTCGTGGAGGAGTACGTCTGCCGGAAGCTGGGCCTCGCCCCCGCGCCCGTCTCGACGCAGGTCGTCCAGCGGGACCGGCACGCCGAGGTGTTCGCCGCCTTCGCCGTGGTCGGGTCCTCGCTCGACAAGTTCGCGACGGAGATCCGGCACCTCCAGCGCACGGAGGTTCTCGAGGTGGAGGAGTTCTTCTCGGAAGGGCAGAAGGGGTCGTCGGCGATGCCCCACAAGCGGAACCCCGTCCTCTCCGAGAACATCTGCGGGCTGTCGCGCCTTCTCAGGGGATACGCCGTGACCGCCTTCGAGAACGTCGCGCTCTGGCACGAGCGGGACATCAGCCATTCCTCCGCCGAGCGGGTGATCGCGCCGGACGCGACCATCGTCCTCGACTTCGCCCTCGCCCGGTTCCGGGGCGTGATCGAGAAGCTCGTCGTCTACCCCGACCGGATGAAGCGGAACCTCGCGCGCACCCACGGGCTCATGTACTCGCAGCGCGTGATGCTCGCCCTCGCGGCCAAGGGGCTTTCGCGGGAGCGGGCCTACGAGGTCGTCCAGCGGTCCGCGATGAACGCGTGGCGCGCCGAGAAGGACTTCGCGGGGCTGCTGTGGAAGGACAGGGAGGTCCGGTCGCTTCTCGACCGTGAGGAGTTTGACGCCCTGTTCGACGTCGGGTACTACCTCAGGAACGTGGACGCGGTGTTCGACCGGGTTTTCGGCGCGCGCGGCAGGGGGCGCGGGGGGAATCCGTACTAAAATGGAAGCCATGAGGGACGGGTTTCACGACGAGTGCGGGATCTTCGGGGTCTTCGGCCACCCGGAGGCGGCGAACCTCGCGTACCTCGGGCTCTATGCCCTCCAGCACCGCGGCCAGGAGAGCGCCGGCATCGCCTCGACCGACGGGGACGTCATCACGTTCCACAAGGAGATGGGGCTCGTCGCCGACATCTTCTCCGAGGAGACCCTGTCCCGCCTTCCCGGCCGTGTCGCCATCGGCCACGTCCGCTACTCGACCACCGGGTCGTCGGATCTGAAGAACGCGCAGCCGTTCGTGGTCGACTTCGAGAGCGGCTCGATCGCGGTCGCCCACAACGGGAACCTCGTGAACGCGCACGAGCTCCGGAAGCGCCTCGAGGTCGAGGGGTCGATCTTCCAGTCCACGATGGACACGGAGGTGATTGTCCACCTCATCGCCAAGTCGCGGGCGGCGCGGATCGAGGAGCGCATCGTCGACGC
>JBLMWX010000225.1:0-5603 GCA_050257455.1 Gemmatimonadota bacterium
GGAGTCTTATCGCGCCCCGGGCCAGATCGTCCGGTTCTCCCCGACGATGCGCCAACTCCGCGATCCTCCCGTTATTCGCAGACCCCCGGTACCAGGAAGACGCGCTCGCGGCGTACGGGGGTCACTGCTCGGGGGAGGAAAATGAAGAAAGGGAACCGGTCGAGAACCCGCATCGCGCCCCCCTCCGTTCCGGGGCCGTCATGCGTTGGTTCCGAAAAACGGTCGCTCGACTCGCTAATGAAAGCTATTTTAATTTAGCATTCGCCCTGCTGTCAACAACTGGTTGCCGATGCCGAGGGACAAAAAGCCGAACCGGCCGCTCTCCCGCGGAACGGCGTTGGATTTCCTGGCGCCGACTGCGAACGAGGGATGCAACGACCACGTCGATGAGCCCGTCCCGAATTCATTTGACATCACATGCCGGATCCGGCGGCGCCTGGGCCGCGCGAAAAGAAGGCCTCAATCTTTCAGGAGATTTTCCGCCTGCTCGTCGCCAGGGGCAGGATCGATGCCACGGGATGCGGTGCGGCAGCCCGGCTGCGGCGTCTCGGCTCCGGCGACGCCCGCCGACCGGGCGGCCGCGCGTCGCCGGCCTTCAGCCGAACCCCGCCACCGGGTGCGGGACGTACGGCGCTTCCAGCGCCGCGACCTCGTCCCCGGACAGCCGAACGCCGAGCGCCCCCACCGCCGTCTCGAGGTGCTCCATCTTCGTCGCGCCCACGATCGGGGAGGTCACCGCATCGTTCCGGAGCAGCCACGCCAGCGCGACCTGCGCGTGGGGCAGTTTGCGCGCCTTCGCGACCCCGTCGACCGCGGCGAGGACCCGCCCGTCCGCGTCGGCCATCGCCGAATAGAGCGTCTTGCCGAAGCGGTCCGTCTCCGACCGCCTCGTCCCCGTCGCCTCCGGGGCGCGCGCCAGGTGGCCGCGCGCGAGGGGACTCCACGGCATCAGTCCGACCCCCTGGTCGCGGCACAGGGGCACCATCTCGCGCTCCTCCTCGCGGTAGAGGAGGTTGTAATGGTTCTGCATCGACACGAAACGCGTCCAGCCGTTCCTCCCGGCGACGTGCTGCGCCTTGGCGAACTGCCAGGCGTACATGGAGGACGCGCCCAGGTACCGCGCCTTGCCCGCGCGGACGACGTCGTGAAGCGCCTCCATGGTCTCCTCGATCGGCGTCGCGCCGTCCCAGCGGTGGATCTGGTAGAGGTCGACGTAGTCGGTTCCGAGCCGCGCCAGGCTCGCGTCGATTTCGTTGAGGATCGCCTTGCGCGAGAGGCCTCCGCCGTTCGGTCCCGGGCGCATCACTCCCCAGACCTTCGTGGCGATGACGACCTCTTCGCGGCGGGCGAAGTCGCGAAGCGCGCGACCGGTGATCTGCTCGCTCGCGCCGTAGGAGTATACGTTGGCCGTGTCGAAGAAGTTGATGCCGAGCTCGATGGCGCGCCGGAAGAAGGGGCGCGCCTCTGCCTCCGCGAGCGCCCATTCCCAGCGCAGGGGCGATCCGGGAACGGTTGCGGCGGGATCCCCGTAACTCATGCAGCCGAGGCAGATCCGGGAGACGACGAGACCGGAATTGCCGAGCCGTCGGTATTCCATGGTGGCCTCCACGACGGATGTGCCGGCCGCGCGCCCGCGGCCCGGGGACGGGCCCGGAAGCGGCCGCCCTAAAGGATATACATTATCGTAATCTTGTCCTTGGCCGGCAGCTTGAGGCCGCGGTCCGGAGGTCCCATCCTCCGGCCCTGCGGAAGGACCGGCAGCTTCCTGGCCGCGAGGGCGAGGATTCCCGCCACCGAGAGGAACGCGAGAAGGCTGAACGCGGAATCGGCGCTGTCCTTCAGCATTTCGGGCCTGACATAGGGAGCCGCGGAAGGCTTGGGAAGAAGCAGGGTGCCCATCACGTACGGACCCTGCCACGCCAAACGCTCGGGAGGGATCGCGAACAAGACCGCCGCGAAGATGACGAGGAGCGCCGCCGCGGCCGCCATCTTCCTCCAGGGGATCTTCTTCTCGCTCTTCATCCGGACTTCCCTCGTTCAAACGCGCCGATACTCCTTAGACGCCGATTTCCGGAAAATTGTTCGCCGCCCGGCGGGAAAAATGGCTTCGAACGTCGATCTTGCTCGGGGGACCGGGATCCGCCCGCGCGACGGGGGCGGCAAAGGATCCCGGGGATCCTGCGGTCCCCGCGCGGTCCCGGGGACAGGATTCGCCTTCCGGGGGTCTCTCGCTCAGCGTGACGGGCCGGAGGAACCCGGTGGAGCGGTCTCGGCGCCCGGGTCGCCGACCCCGATGTTGAACCCCGCGTCGACGTAGTGGACTTCGCCGGTCACGCCGGACGCCCAGTCCGAAAGGAGGTACGCCGCGGCGTTTCCGACCTCGTCCTGCGTCACGTTCCGGCGGAGGGGGGCGCCCCGCGCGTTCTTCTCCATCAGCTTCCGGAAATCGCCCACGCCGGAGGCGGCCAACGTGCGGATCGGCCCGGCCGAGATGGCGTTGACGCGGATCCCATCCCCGCCGAGATCGATGGCCAGGTAACGGGTCGCCGCTTCGAGGGCCGCCTTCGCCACGCCCATCACGTTGTAGTTCGGAACGGCGCGCACCGCCCCGAGGTAGCTCATCGTGACCATCGAGCCGCCCGGTCCCATCAGCCGGGCTGCCCGCCGGGCGCACGCCACGAACGAGTAGGCGGAGATATCCAGCGCGAGAAGGAAATCCTCGCGCGACGTATCCCGGAAGTCGCCCTTGAGCGATTCCCTGTTCGCGAACGCGATGGAGTGCACGAGGAAGTCGAGCCGCCCCCAGCGGGCCCCGACCTTGGCGAAGAATTCGTCAAGTTGGCCATCGTCGCCGACGTCGAGCGGCTCGAGGAAGCTCGAACCGATCGATTCCGCCAGGGGGGAAACGCGTTTCAGCAGCGCCTCGCCGAGGTAGCTGAACCCCAGCGCGGCCCCTTCGCGGTGGCAGGCCCTGGCCACGCCCCACGCGATGGATTTCTCGTTGGCGACACCGAGGATCAGCCCCTTCCTCCCCTGCAGAATGCCCACGAGCCACCTCCTGTTCCGACCACATCCGATCTTAGCAGGGGGCGCCGGAAAGAGCACGCGGATTGGACGATGGCGGCCGGAGCGGCAATCGGGCGGAGCAGCGCCGCCTTCCCCCGGAAGGCCGCGACTGCGGGGAGGCCGGCGCGCGATCGTCGGGCCTCCCGCGTTTGACTTTTCGTCCTCCTGCTCGTAGAAATAGATCATCATCCATTCCATCTGGGGGGGATCGTCATGAAACGCGGTTTGCCATGCCTGCTGTTCGCGCTGGTGGTGTCTGTGGCCCTGGCGACGCTCCTGCCGGCTCCGGCTCCGGCGGCGTACAAGAGCGAATACAAGCTGAGCGTCGTCGTCGGGCCCAAGTTCCCGTGGGGCGAGGGGGCGACGAAGTTCGCGGACCTCGTGAGGGAACGGACGAAGGGGAGAATCAACATCAAGGTGTACACCTCGTCCGCCCTGATGGCGGGAAAGCAGACGAACGAGTTCCTCATCCTCAAGCAGGGAGTCGCGGATTTCGCCTTCGCCTCGACGATCAACTGGTCCTCCACCATCAACGAGCTGAACCTGTTCAACCTTCCCTTCCTGTTTCCCGATTACAGGACGCTGGACGCCGTGAAGGACGGAAGCGTCGGGAAGAAGATCGCCGCGCTGCTCGACGAGAAGGGAGTCCTGTTCCTCGGCTGGGGGGAGAACGGGTTCCGCGAGATCACGAACTCCAAGCGGGCCATCCACACGCCGGCCGATCTCGAGGGCCTGAAGATCCGGGTGGTCGGGACGCCGGCCTTCATCGACACGATGAAGGCGCTGGGAGCCAACCCGGTGAACATGAACTGGGGGGAGGCGCAGGTGGCCTTCCAGCAGGGGGTGGTCGACGGCCAGGAGAACCCGGTCGTGGGGGTTCTGATCCCCGTCCAGATCTGGCAGTTCCACAAGTACATCACCATCTGGCACTACGTGATCGATCCGCTGATGATGACGGTGAACAAGGAGGTCTTCGACTCCTTCACGCCCGAAGACCGGAAGATCGTCCGGGAGGCGGCGGCCGAAGCGACGAAGTGGCAGGTCGAGACCGTGCGCAAGGGGCTGATCCCGCCCGACCTCTCGGCGCTGGATCTCCTGAAGAGCAAGGGGATGGAGGTCACGACGCTCTCGAAGAAGGAGCGGCAGCTCTTCGTGGACAAGACGCGGGGCGTGTACCAGGAGTGGAAGGCGAAGATCGGCAAGGACCTGGTGGAGGAAGCGGAGAAGATCATCGCGTCGCACTGACCGGGCCGGGCATCCGATGAGGAACAGGCTCCGGTGGTTCGCCGAGCACTTCGAGGAGGTCATGGGGGCGGCGATCCTCGCCCTCATGACCCTCTTCGCCTTCCTGAACGTCGTCACGCGCTACCTGATCCGGTACTCCTTCGCGCCGTCCGAGGAGATCGAGGTGAACGCCCTGGTCTGGATCACGATGTTCGGGGCGGCGGCGGCGTTCAAGCGCGGCTCGCATCTCAAGCTCGTGTTCCTGAACCGGTACGTGGGTGAAAGGGTCGCCCGGCTCTTCTGGCTCCTCGGGAGGATCCTGGCCGTCGCGCTCTTCGCGCTGCTGATCCGTCACGGGCTGTCGCAGGCCGCGATGGAACGGGAGCTGGGGATCATCTCCGAGGCGTTGAGCGTCCCCCAGTGGGTCTACACGCTCCTGCTGCCCGTCCTCTGCCTGGTCGTCATCTTCCGGATCGTCCAGGAGGTGGCGCGGGATTTCCGGTCACGGGGGCGCGGCTGAATGGATTACGGGATCGTCCTGTTCCTCCTCTTCTTCGTCCTGCTCTTCCTGGGAATCCCGATCGCGGTGGCGATCGGGATGGCGGCGGTCGTCGTGATCTACGGGGCGCACCTGGGGGCGCCGATCATCTCCTCCAACTTCTACGCGGGGATCGCCAAGTTCCCGCTGCTGGCGATCCCCCTGTTCATCCTGGCGGGGTTCCTGCTGGAGCGGTGCGGGATCTCCCGGCGGATCATCCGCCTGGCGAACCGTCTCGTCGGGCATTGGGCGGGGGGGCTGGCGATCGTGGCGATCTCGACGTGCGTGTTCTTCGGCGGGATCTCCGGTTCGGGGCCGGCGGACGCCGCGGCGATCGGGGCGATCCTCATCCCGGCCATGGGACGGGAGGGGTACGACCGGCCGTTTTCCGCCGCCCTCATCGCGGCGGGCGGGTCGACCGCGATCATCGTGCCTCCCTCCATCGCCCTGATCCTTTACGGGGCGATCACCAACACCTCGATCGGGGCGCTGTTCGCGGGAGGCGTGTTCCCCGGCATCCTGGCGGGCGCTTCCCTGGTGGTGCCCGCCCTGATCATCGCGCGGCGCCGCGGGTACAGCTCTCCCGCGTCCTCGTCCGAGCCGCTTGCCGTTGTCGTGCGGGAGGCGTTCTGGGGGCTGCTCGCCCCGGTCGTCATCCTCGGGGGACTCTACGGGGGGATCTTCACGCCGACCGAATCGGCGGTCGTGGCCGTCGTCTATTCGCTCTTCGTGAGTCTCGTCGTCTACCGGTCGCTCACGTTCCGGGAGCTGTTCC
>JBLMWX010000226.1:0-3059 GCA_050257455.1 Gemmatimonadota bacterium
GGACCGGCTGATCGTCGGCGGAAAGCCGTCGGCGCGACTCGACATCGGACAGGGGGCGTCGCTTGCGTGCCGCTACGGCGAGGCGGTCTTCCGCGCGCGGGCGGCCGGCGAGACCGCGGTCGGCCGCGGCGAGCCGTTGGCGGAGCTGGTCGTTCGACGGGTCAACGGCAGGCCTTCGGCGGCCCGCCTCAAGGAGCTCGCGGGCGGCGAGATGAAGGCCGCGTTCGACGCGGATGCGGTCTCGATGCCGTTTTCCGTTCGCCGCCTGCGGGCCGGAGACCGCATCCGGCCGTTCGGGGCGGCGGCGCACAAGAAGGTCAAGGAGATCCTGATCGACCGGAAGATCCCGCGCGAGGAGCGGTGGGGCCGCCCCGTCGTCTGCGACGGCGGCGGCGAGATCGTGTGGATCCCGGGGGTGGTCCGGTCTTCGGCCGCCCCCGTGACGCGGGAGACGCGGCGCACGGTCGTCCTGGGGCTTTCCTGAAGTTCGCCGCCGGGATATCCGGGAAATGACAGGATGTGCCCCCGGACGGGTGCGCGTGTGCTAAGATAAGCCATGGAACCGCCGGCCGGGACCCGCATCAATACAAATAGACAGAATATATACGAAATCTCCCACAGGAGACCCGAACATTGAACCAGTTCTACAGGAACCTCGCGCTCTGGATGCTGATCGCGCTCGCGATGGTGTTCCTCTTCAACACCTTCAAGGCCCAGAAGGTCGAGCAGGAGGAGATCTCCTTCTCGGACTTCCGGGCTGCCGTCGACGCCGGGCAGGTCAAGGAAGTCACCATCAAGGGACAGGAGATCACCGGGAAGTACGTCGAAGGCGCCAAGAAGGAGAAGAAGGCGTTCCACACCTACGCCCCCGACGATCCGGATCTCGTCAAGAACCTGACCGCGAAGAACGTGAAGATCACGGCGAAGCCGCTCGAAGAGAATCCGTGGTACATGACGTTTCTCGTGTCGTGGCTCCCGATGCTGCTCCTCATCGGCGTGTGGATCTTCTTCATGAGGCAGATGCAGGCGGGCGGGGGCAAGGCGATGGCCTTCGGCAAGAGCCGGGCGAAGCTTCTCACCGAGTCGACGCACAAGGTGACGTTCGCCGACGTGGCGGGGATCGAGGAGGCCAAGGAGGAGCTCCAGGAGATCATCGCGTTCCTCAAGGACCCCAAGAAGTTCACGCGCCTCGGCGGCAGGATCCCGAAGGGCGTCCTGCTGGTCGGGCCCCCGGGGACGGGAAAGACGCTGCTGGCACGGGCGATCGCCGGCGAGGCGGGGGTCCCGTTCTTCTCCATCAGCGGCTCGGACTTCGTCGAGATGTTCGTCGGGGTGGGCGCCGCGCGGGTGCGCGACCTGTTCATCCAGGGGAAGAAGTCGGCGCCCTGCATCATCTTCATCGACGAGATCGACGCGGTCGGCCGCCACCGCGGCGCGGGCCTGGGCGGCGGCCACGACGAGCGGGAGCAGACGCTCAACCAGCTCCTCGTCGAAATGGACGGATTCGAGACGAACGAGGGGCTGATCCTCATCTCCGCGACGAACCGCCCGGACGTCCTCGACCCGGCGCTCCTGCGCCCCGGACGGTTCGACCGCCAGGTCGTCGTGCCGAAGCCCGACGTCAAGGGCCGCGAGCAGATCCTCGGCGTGCACACGAAGAAGATCCCGCTGGCGAGCGACGTGAACCTCGAAGTGCTCGCCAAGGGGACTCCCGGATTCACGGGGGCGGACCTCGCCAACCTCGCCAACGAGGCGGCGCTCCACGCCGCGAGCCTGGGCCTGTCCAGCGTCACGATGGAGTGCTTCGAGATGGCCAAGGACAAGGTCATGATGGGGCGCGAGCGGCGGTCGATGATCATCAGCGAGGAGGAGAAGCGGTCCACGGCGTACCACGAGGCGGGGCACGCGATCGTGGCGACGCTCATTCCCGGCGCCGACCCGATCCACAAGGTGAGCATCATCCCCCGCGGGATGGCGCTCGGGGTGACCCAGCAGCTCCCGATCGACGAGCGGCACACCTACTCGAAGGACTACCTGAAGAACAACATCACGATCCTCATGGGGGGGCGGGTGGCGGAGGAGCTGGTGCGCGGCGAGCTGACGACCGGCGCCGGCAACGACATCGAGCGAGCCACCTACATCGCGCGCAAGATGGTCTGCGAGTGGGGGATGAGCGAGAAGCTGGGGCCCGTCACCTTCGGGCAGAAGCAGGATCTCATCTTCCTCGGGCGGGACATGACGCGTCACCAGGATTACAGCGAGGCGACCGCGCGCGACATCGACCAGGAGGTCAAGGACATCGTCGGCTCGTGCTACGAGCGGGCGAAGGGGCTGCTCAAGACCAACATCCACGTCCTGCACCGGGTCGCGAAGACGCTCCTCGAGAAGGAGGTCGTCGACGGCGCCGAGATCAAGCGGACGATCGAGGAGCTGGTGGTCCCCCCCGCGCCGGGGCCGCCGGAGGCCGGCGCGGGAACGCCCGCCTCCTGACCGGAAGGGTTCCGCGATGATCCGGGTGCTGCACTACGGCAGTCCGGAGGAGGCGCGCCGCCGCATCGCGTTCCTCGGGGTCGCAAATCCTGACGCCGACCGGCTGGTCGGCGACCTGCGCGCCTGTCTCGTGGGCGTCCCCCTGGACGGGGAGGACGCCGCCGCGCTTCCCGGGCTTCTCGGGGAGCGGGGGATCCCGTGGGCGCGCGGGACACGGACACTCCTCTTCTCCGTGTCGTCCCGCGAGCAGGTCCTGGGTTGGATGAACGGCGGGGGGCCCTCCGAACGGACGCTCCGTCCCGTCGTCCGCGCGATCGAGCGGTGGGGTGCCCGCGACTTCGCCATGTCGTGCCGGGGACGGACTCTCGACCTCGCGGGAGCTCCCCGGATCATGGGGATCCTGAACGTCACGCCGGATTCGTTTTCGGACGGCGGCCGGTACGCGTCGCCGGACGAGGCGATCCGGCGCGGGATCGCGATGGCGGAAGAGGGGGCCGACATCATCGACGTGGGGGGAGAATCGACCCGGCCGGGGTCGGCGGGCGTGACGGCGGAGGAAGAGCTGGCGC
>JBLMWX010000227.1:0-5298 GCA_050257455.1 Gemmatimonadota bacterium
GGCGCCGGTCGCCGAGGCGCAGCGGGGCGAGATGCCGGTCGAACGCTTCCGCGACGCGGGCGTGCTCGAGGTTCCCGACGACCGAGACGACGAGTCCCCGCCGCCGGAACCGGTCGCCGAACCACGACGTCACACGATCCCTGGTGAACGCCGCCACGGACCCGGACGTCCCCTGGACGGGGAGCCCAAGGGGGTGGCCGCCCCAGTACGACGCGTGGAAGAGGTCGTCGACGACATCCTCGGGATTGTCCTCGACCATGAGGATCTCCTGGAGGACGACGTCCCGCTCCCGCTCGAGCTCGTCCCGGTCGAAGACCGAATTGAGGTAGATGTCGCAGAGGATGTCGACGGCGAGGGGGAAATCCCCGGCGAGCACCTTGGCGAAGAAGAAGACATACTCCCTCTCCGTGCAGGCGTTCATGGTTCCCCCGACCGACTCTATTTCGCGGGAGATGTCGAGCGCCTTGCGGCGCCCCGTTCCCTTGAACAGCATGTGCTCGATGAAATGGGCGATCCCGTTGTCCCGCGGCGCCTCGACCCGGGATCCGGCCTCCGACCAGACGCCGATCGTGGCGGATCGCAGGTGGGGCACCTGCTCGGTCACGATCGTGACGCCGCTGTCGAGGACCGTCCTGGCGATCGTCATCCGAGCCCCGCTCCGCGGGCGGCGCGGGGGATCCGGGATCCCACCGCTTACCGCCTCCTCCGGCCCCCTCGTCCGCCCTCCTGTCCCCGCCCCCGCTCGCCCGGGTGCTCGCGGCCGCGGTCCCGCGGCGCCGCGGGCTCGCGCGCGGGCGCCTCGCCCTCGAGGTTCGGGTTCTCTCCCTCCTTCTCGAACTCCTTGTGGGAGAGACGGATCTTGCCGTCCCGGTCGATCTCCAGGACGCGGACGGTCACCTCGTCGCCCTCCTTGAAGATGTCGGACACGGCGCGGACCCGGGTCTTGGAGATCTGCGAGATGTGGAGCAGGCCGTCGGTGCCGGGGAACAGCTCCACGAAGGCCCCGAACTCCATGATCTTGCGAACCTTCCCCGTGTAGGTCTTGCCGACCTCGGCCTCCTGGACGATCCCCTGGATGATGGAGATGGCCGCCTTGGCCGACTCGGCGTCGACGGCCGCGATCTTGACCGTGCCGTCGTCGTCGATGTCGATCTTGACGCCGGTCTGCTCCTGGATGCCGCGGATGACCTTGCCTCCCGGGCCGATGATCTCGCGGATCTTCTCGGTCTTGACGGTCATCACGTAGATCCGCGGGGCGTGCGGCGACAGCTCGGAGCGCGGCCGGTCGAGGACGGCGCCCATCTTGTCCAGGATGAACAGGCGCCCCTCCCGGGCCTGGGAGAGGGCGGACAGCATGATCTCGCGGCTCACGCCGCCGATCTTGATGTCCATCTGGATGGCCGTGACGCCCTTCGCGGTGCCGGCGACCTTGAAGTCCATGTCGCCGAGATGGTCCTCGTCGCCGAGGATGTCGGACAGGACCGCGACGTCGTCGCCCTCCTTGATGAGGCCCATCGCGATCCCGGACACCGCGCCTTTCGACGGGATCCCCGCGTCCATCAGCGACAGCGACGCCCCGCAGACCGTCGCCATCGACGAGGAGCCGTTGGACTCGAGGACCTCCGACACGATCCGGATCGTGTAGGGGAAATCGAGCTCGGCCGGGAGAACCTTGCTGATCGCCCGCTCGGCGAGCGCGCCGTGCCCCACCTCGCGGCGGGCCGGTGCGCGCAGCATCTTCACCTCCCCGACGCTGAACGGGGGGAAGTTGTAGTGGAGCATGAAGGCCTTCGTCGATTCCCCGAGGATGGAGTCGATCCGCTGCTCGTCCTGGGCCGTGCCCAGCGTGGCCGTGGCGAGCACCTGCGTCTCGCCCCGCGTGAAGAGCGCGGAGCCGTGCGTGCGCGGGAGCACGCCGACGCGGCACTCGATGTCCCGGATGTCCGCAAGCCCCCGGCCGTCGATCCGGACCTTGTCAGAGAGGATCTTTCCCCGCACGATCCGCTTCTCGATGTCCTTGAAGGCCGCGGCGATCAGGGGCGCCTTGGCGGCGCGCTCCTCCTCGGGAAACGCGCTCCGGACGGACTCGGCGATCTCGTCGATCCTCCGGCGCCGCTCCTGCTTCGCCACGATGCGGTACGCCTCGCGCAGCCCCGCCTCCGCGATCCCCGTGATCCGCTCCAGGTGGTCGGCGGCCAGCTCCTCCTTCGCGAACTCGCGCTTGGGCTTGCCGATCTCCCCCCGCATCCGCTCCTGGTTGTCGAGGATCGGAACCAGGGACCGGTGGGCGAAGAGGATGGCGTCGAGCACCTCCTCGTCCGGGACCTCGCTCGCCTCCCCCTCCACCATCAGGATCGCATCCCGGCTTCCCGCGACGAAGATGTTGAGGTCGCTTTTCGGGATGTCGGGAATCCGGGGATTGATGACGAACTCTCCGTCGATCCGTCCCACCCGGGCGCCGGCGATCGGCCCGGCGAACGGGATGTCCGAGACGGTGAGCGCGGCGGAGGCGCCGATCATCGCGAGAACCCCGGTGTCGTTCTCCTTGTCCGCGGAGAGCACGGTGGCGATGACCTGGATCTCGTTGTAGAACCCCTTCGGGAAGAGCGGCCGGATCGGCCGGTCGATGAGGCGCGACGTCAGCACCTCCGCTTCCGAGAGGCGGCCTTCCCGCTTGAAGAATCCCCCGGGGATCTTCCCGACCGCGAACGTCTTCTCGACGTAGTCGACCACGAGGGGGAGAAAGTCGATCCCCGGCCGCGCCGTCTCGGACGCGCACGCCGTGACGAGGACCACCGAGTCGCCGTACCTCACCACCACCGCGCCCCCGGCCTGCTTGGCCAGGTCGCCCGTTTCGATGGACAGAGTCCTTCCCGCAATTTCCGCTTCGTACACGTGTCCCACTTGTCGTCGGTCCCTTCTTGTCGGCCTTGAGCGGCCGCTATTCGGCAGGTATGGTGTCCCGGTCTACTTGCGCAGGCCGAGGGCTTCGACCACGGCCTTGTACCGCAGGGATTCCTTCGATTTCAGGTAATCGAGGAGCCGCCGGCGCTGCCCGACCAGCTTGAGGAGCCCCCTTCGGGAATTGAAATCCTTGGAGTGGGCCTTCAGGTGGTCGGTGATCATGTTGATCCGCTCCGTCAGGAGGGCGATCTGGACCTCTGGCGACCCGGTGTCCGTGTCGTGAATCCGGAATTTGCCGATCAGGTTCTTTTTCTTCTCCGTGACGAGACTCATGTCCTTTCCGCCCCTTCTCCCTTCGGATGATCAGAAATCACTCAGGATAATCGCGTATTTATTTATAGCATAACGACCGCGGCATGTAAATTCATAACCCCCGCAGAATCGTCCATTCCCCCGCCGCGCCGCGCCCGACGAGCGCGACCGCCCCTTCCGCCCCGTGGGTCAGCAGGACGACCGGCTGGGGCCCTGCCACTCCCCGGCCCGCGAGCCAGGGGCCGGGCGACCGTCCCTGCCGAACGGCGGCGACCGCGTCCGCCGGGACCTCGAACTGGGGAAACCCGGCGAGCGCCCGGGAGATGGAGAGGACCGCCCCACCCGCCTCCCCGCGCCGCGCCGCGTCCCGGAGGGCGTCGAGCGTCACGGCGTCCGCGACCCGGAACGGGCCGCACCGCAGGCGGCGAAGCGCGGACACCGCCATCGGGACGCCCAGCGCCCGCCCGAGGTCCCGCGACAGCGCCCGGACGTAGAAGCCCTTCGAGCACGTGAGGACCAGCCGGAACCCGCCGGGGGACCACGCGAGGACCTTGGCCTCGGTCACCGTCACGCGCCGCGGCGCCAGAGCCACGGCCTCGCCGCGCCGCGCCAGCGCGTACGCGCGCGTTCCGCCCACCTTGACCGCCGAGTAGTCCGGCGGAACCTGCTCCCACGCCCCGACGAGCGCCGCGACGGCCGCCGAAACGACGTCTTCCGCCGCGACGGCGCCCGGCCTCGCCTCGACCTCCCGCCCCGTGACGTCGCCCGTGTCGGTGGCGACGCCGAACCGGAACGAGGCGTCGTATTCCTTGTCCTGCATCGCGATGTAGGCGGCGATCTTCGTCGCCCTGCCCACGCAGACGGGAAGGACCCCCGTCGCCATCGGGTCGAGCGTGCCGGCGTGCCCGCACTTGCGCCTGCCGAGCAGCCGGGAGACGGTCTCCACGGCCCGGAACGACGTCATCCCCTCCGGCTTGTCCAGGACGATCACGCCGTCGGTCATGCGAGCGCCGCCTCGAGGGCCCCGAGCACGCGCCTCTTCACCTCGGCAAGGTCCCCGCGGACCGTGCACCCGGCCGCGTTCCTGTGCCCGCCTCCCCCGAAGGACGACGCGATCGCGGAGACGTCCACCCGCCCCTTCGACCTGAGGCTGACGCGGTACTCGCGGTCCGCTTCCTCGCGGAAGGCAACCGCGACCTCCACGCCGACGATGGAACGCGGATAGTTGATGAAGCCCTCCAGGTGGTCCTTCGTCGCCGAGAATTCCGCGAGGTCCGCACTCCGGGTCGAGATGGCCGCGACCTTGCCCGCGGCCGCGATCTCCAGTGAATCGAGGATCCGCCCGAGGAGCCGGAGACGGTTCGCGGTCTGCGTCTCGTAGACCTGCTCGGCGACCGCCCAGGGATCGATCCCGGTCCTGACCATTTCGCCGGCGACGAAGAACGACTCCGGGGAGGCGTTGGAGTAATGGAAGGAGCCGGTGTCCGTGAGGATCGCCACGTAGATGTTGACCGCCACGTCGCGGTCGATCTCGGCCCCCATGGCGGACAGCACGCGGTGGACGAGGATCCCCGTCGCGGGCGCGTCGGGCTCGACGAGGCAGAAGTCGCCGTGGGCGCCGTTGGTGCGGTGATGATCGATGTTCACCATCACGGGGCACTTGAGCAGCTCCGGCCCCACCCGCCCGGTGCGCTCCGGGGATCCGCAGTCGACCACGACGGCGACCTGGTACCGCGAACCGTCCGCCTCGGCCACGACCGTTCCGGCCCCCGGGAGAAAGGCGAGGTTCGCCGGCACCGGGTCCGCGTTGAGGACGGTCGCGGTCTTCCCCATCTTCCGGAGGGCGAGCGCCAGCGCAAGCTCCGAGCCGATCGCGTCGCCTTCCGGGTTCTCGTGGCACGCGATGAGGAAGCGGTCGTGCTCGCGGAAGACCCGGCAGATCCCCTCGATGTCATTCCTAGCCGCGCTCATGCTCCGAGATGTCCTTGAGGAGCCGGTCCATCCGCGCTCCCCGGTCGAACGAGTTGTCGAAGATGAACGCCACCTCCGGGCAGAACCGCATCCGCAGGGCCTGCCCCAGCT
>JBLMWX010000228.1:0-14099 GCA_050257455.1 Gemmatimonadota bacterium
CGTCGCCAGAACCTTCGTGATCGCAGCCGTCAGCGTCGTCTTGCCGTGGTCCACGTGACCGATCGTGCCCACGTTGACATGCGGCTTCTTCCGCTCGAATTTCTGCTTGGACATGCGTCTCTCCTCCCTTTCGCGGGGTTGCCCGTCAGGCGCCCTTCACCTTGGCGACGACTTCCTCGCTCACCGAAAGCGGGGCGGGCTCGTAGTGATCGAACTGCATCGTGTAGGTCGCGCGGCCCTGGGTCTTGGAGCGGAGATCGGTGGCGTACCCGAACATGAGCGCGAGCGGAACGTGGGACGCGATCACCTGCGTGTTCCCCCGCGCCTCGATCTTCTGGATGCGTCCCCGGCGGGCGCTCAGGTCGCCGATGACGTCCCCCATGAACTCCTCCGGCGTCACGACCTCGACCGCCATGATCGGCTCGAGAAGCACGGGGCCCGCGTTGCCGCACGCCGCCTTGAACGCCATCGAGCCGGCGATCTTGAAGGCCATTTCCGACGAGTCGACCTCGTGGAACGATCCGTCGATCAGGGCCACGCTGACGTCGACGACGGGATATCCCGCCACGACTCCGTTCTCCGCCGCCTCCCGCACGCCCTTCTCGACCGCGGGGATGTATTCCTTCGGCACGACGCCCCCGACGATCCGGTTCACGAACTCGAGCCCCTTCCCCTTCTCGTTGGGGCCCACGGTGAGCCAGACGTGGCCGTACTGCCCCCGCCCGCCCGTCTGGCGGATGTACCGCCCCTCCTGCTTCGCGACCCGCGTCACGGTCTCCCGGTACGCGACCTGCGGCCGGCCGACGCTGGCCTCGACCTTGAACTCCCGCATGAGCCTGTCCACGATGATCTCGAGGTGAAGCTCCCCCATCCCCGAGATCAGGGTCTGGCCGGTCTCCTCGTCGGACTTGACGCGGAACGAGGGATCCTCCATCGCGAGCTTCTGGAGCGACAGGCCGAGCCGCTCCTGGTCGGCCTTGGTCTTCGGCTCGATCGCGATGGAGATGACGGGGTCGGGCGCCGCGATGGACTCGAGGACGATCTCGTGCTCGGGCGAGCAGAGGGTGTCGCCGGTGAAGGCGTTCTTCATCCCCACGCACGCCGCGATGTCGCCCGCGTACACCGCCTTGATCTCCTCCCGCTTGTTGGCGTGCATCTTGAGGAGCCGCCCGATCCGCTCCTTCTTCCGGCGCGTCGCGTTGTACACGTGGTCCCCCGAGCAGAGCGTGCCCGAGTAGACCCTGATGAAGGTGAGCTGGCCCACGAAGGGATCCGTCATGATCTTGAAGGCGAGGGCCGCGAACGGATCGTCGTCGGACGCCCGACGCTCGACCGCCGACCCGTCCGACGGGTCGATTCCCACCACCGGGGGGATGTCGACGGGAGACGGCAGGTAATCGACGACGGCGTCGAGCAGCGGCTGGACGCCCTTGTTCCTGAAGGCGGTGCCGCACACGACGGGGATGATCTTGAGATCCGTGGTCGCCCGCCGGATGGCCCCCTGGAGCTCCGCGACCGGGATCTCCTCGCCGGCCAGGTACTTCTCGAGCAGCGTGTCGTTCACGTCCGCCACCGACTCGAGGAGCTTCTCGCGGTACTCGGCAACGAGGGCCGCCGTCTCCTCCGGGACCGCCTCGACGTGGTACCGGGCGCCCAGCGTGTCCTCGTCCCACACCACCGCCTGCAGCCTGACGAGGTCGATGATCCCCCTGAACCCGTCCTCCTTGCCGAGGGGAAGCTGGATGGGGACCGGGTTCGCCGCGAGGCGCTCCTTCATCATCCGCACGACGCGGTCGAAATCGGCGCCCGTGCGGTCCATCTTGTTGATCATGGCGATGCGGGGGACGCGGTGCCGGTCGGCCTGGCGCCAGACCGTCTCGGACTGGGGCTCCACGCCGCCGACGGCGCAGAAGACGGCGACGACACCGTCGAGCACCCGCAGCGACCGTTCGACCTCGATGGTGAAGTCGACGTGCCCCGGGGTATCGATGATGTTGATCCGGTGGTCCCGCCAGAAGCAGGTCGTGGCCGCGGACGTGATGGTGATCCCGCGCTCCTGCTCCTGCTCCATCCAGTCCATCGTCGCGGTCCCGTCGTGGACTTCCCCCATCTTGTGGGAGACCCCGGTGTAGTAGAGGATCCGCTCCGTCGTCGTCGTCTTCCCGGCGTCGATGTGAGCCATGATCCCGATGTTCCGGGTCTTTTCGAGGGATGTGGTCCGCGACACGGAAAACCCGCCCTTCTCCCCTCGCC
This sequence comes from Gemmatimonadota bacterium, assembly GCA_050257455.1. GTDB lineage: Bacteria > Desulfobacterota > Deferrimicrobia > Deferrimicrobiales > Deferrimicrobiaceae > JBLMWX01. The sequence continues at coordinate 2,254 of JBLMWX010000228.1, forward strand.
CTACCAGCGGTAATGCGCGAAGGCCTTGTTGGCCTCGGCCATCTTGTGGGTGTCTTCCTTCTTCTTGATCGTGAGGCCCCTGTTGTTGAACGCGTCGATGAGCTCCGCCGACAGCCGGTCCGTCATCGTCTTCTCCCCGCGCTCGCGCGCGTACCCGACGAGCCACCGGATGGCGAGGGACAGGCGCCGCTCGGGGCGGATCTCCACCGGGACCTGGTAGGTGGCGCCCCCGACGCGCCGCGACTTGACCTCGACGAGCGGCTTCGTGTTGTCCACGGCCTTCTTGAGGACGACGACGGGGTCCTCCTTCGTCTTCTCCTTGATGATGTCCATCGAACCGTACACCACCCGCTCCGCCACGCGCTTCTTGCCCTGTTTCATGATGCCGTGGATCATCTTGGCGACGAGCGGATCGCCGTAGACCGGGTCCGCCCCGATGACCCGCCTGGACACAAAGCCTCGCCTGGGCATGCGACAAGCCTCCTCGACGAATATTGCCGCGCTTCGCTTCCGAAATCCCGCTGTTCACCCGTTCCGGCCGGATTGCCGGAGAGAGGACGGTACTTCTTCCTGACCGGTCAGGGAAAGCTATTTGGGTCGCTTTGCGCCGTACTTCGACCGCGACTTCCGTCTGTCCTGGACACCAACGGAATCCAGCTTTCCTCTTATGATGTGGTACCGGACACCGGGGAGGTCCTTGACGCGCCCTCCCCGGATCAGGACGACCGAGTGCTCCTGCAGATTGTGTCCCTCGCCCGGGATGTAGACGGTGACCTCCACGCCGTTGGTGAGCCGGACGCGGGCCACCTTCCGCAGCGCCGAGTTCGGCTTCTTGGGCGTCGTCGTGTAGACCCGGAGGCACACCCCGCGCTTCTGCGGGCACGTGTCGAGCGCCGGCGAATTGCTCCGCTGCGACACGGCCGCGCGGCTCATCCGGACAAGCTGATTGATCGTGGGCATTCCTTGACCTTTCCGTCCGTTACGTTTGTCGGGCTCCAAACGGAAGCAATTTTTTTAACACGCTGCGGCTTCCCTGTCAACCCGTTTCTTCCTCTTCGTCCATCGCCTCCTGCGCCTCCTCCTCCCGGATCTCCGTGGGCAGCGCGGGGTCCGACTCCAGGTCGACCATCCGGTACAGGTGCCCCCCCGTCCCCGCGGGAATGAGGCGGCCCATGATGACGTTCTCCTTGAGGCCGGCGAGGTGGTCGACCCGCCCGTGGACCGCCGCGTCCGTCAGGATCTTCGTCGTCTCCTGGAACGAGGCGGCCGAGATCCACGACTCGGTGGACAGCGACGCCTTGGTGATCCCGAGGAGCTGCGGATCCGCCTTCGCCGGCTCGTCCCCGCGGACCTTGATCTCCTCGTTCTCTTCGCGGAAGACCCACTTCTCGACGCTCTGCCCGACCAGGAAGTTCGTGTCCCCGGGATCGGAGATCTTCACGCGCCGCAGCATCTGCCGGACGATGACCTCGATGTGCTTGTCGTTGATCCGGACGCCCTGGAGCCTGTAGACCTCCTGGATCTCGTCGACCAGGAACCGCGCGAGCTCCTTGTCCCCGAGGACCCGAAGGATGTCGTGCGGATTCGGCGACCCGTCCATGAGCGCCTCCCCCGCCCGCACCCGCTCGCCGTCGTGGACCGTGATGTGCTTCCCGCGGGGGATCGTGTACTCCCGGGCCTCCCCGATCTCCGGCACCACCTGGATCTTCCGCTTGCCCTTGAAGTCCTTCCCGAGGCGGACGACGCCGTCGATCTCGGAGATGACCGCGTACTCCTTGGGCTTGCGCGCCTCGAACAGCTCGGCGACGCGCGGGAGCCCCCCGGTGATGTCCTTGGTCTTGGTCGTCTCCCGGGGGATCTTGACGATGATGTCGCCGGCCTGCACCTCCATCCCCTCCTCGACCAGGATGTTGGAACCCACGGGCAGGAGGTACCGGGCGTCGCTGGTGGAGCCCGGAAGCTTGAGCGTCTTGCCGGCGTCGTCCTTGATCGAGATGCGCGGGCGCGCGTCCGGATCGCGCGATTCGCTGATCACCCGGGTCGACCGGCCGGTGACCTCGTCGACCTGCTCGCGCATCGTCACGCCCTCGATGACGTCCCCGAACTTGATCTTCCCGGACACCTCGGTCAGGATCGGAATGTTGTACGGGTCCCACTCGGCGAGCCGCTGCCCCTCCTTGATCTTCTCGCCGTCCTTCACCAGGACGCTGGCGCCGTACGTGATCTGGTATTTCTCCCTCTCCCGGTTCCCCTCGTCGAGAACGACGATGAACCCGTTCCGGTTCATCGCGACCAGCCTGCCTTCCTTGTTCTTGAGCGCGGTGAGCCCCTGGAAGCGGACCTTCCCCTGGTGCTTCGCCTGGATGTAGCTCTGCTCGACGAAACGGGACGCGGTGCCCCCGATGTGGAAGGTCCGCATCGTGAGCTGCGTCCCCGGTTCCCCGATCGACTGCGCGGCGATGATCCCCACCGCCTCGCCGTTCGTGACCATCTTTCCCCGCGCGAGGTCGCGGCCGTAGCACAGCGCGCAGACGCCCCGCTTGCTCTGGCACGTGAGGACCGAGCGGATCTTCACCTCGTCGAGCCCGGAGTTCTCGACCTGCCGCGCCGTCTCCTCGGTGATTTCCTCGTTCGCCGACACGATGAGCTTCCCGTCGGCATCGTAGATGTCCTCGAGGACGACGCGGCCGAGGATGCGGTCCGAGAGCCGGTCGATGATCTCGCCGCCCTCGATCAGCGCCCGCACCGGGATGCCGTCGAGCGTCCGGCAGTCGTCCTCGATGATGATGCAGTCCTGCGCCACGTCCACCAGGCGCCGCGTGAGATACCCCGAGTTCGCGGTCTTGAGCGCCGTGTCCGCGAGCCCTTTCCGGGCACCGTGCGTGGAGATGAAGTACTGCCCGACCGAGAGTCCCTCGCGGAAGTTCGAGGTGATCGGGGTCTCGATGATCTCACCCGACGGCTTGGCCATGAGGCCGCGCATTCCCGCCAGCTGTCGCATCTGCTTGTCGGAGCCCCGGGCCCCGGAGTCGGCCATCATGTAGATCGGGTTGAAGCTCGGGACCTTGAGGTCCTTTCCGTCCTTGCCCCGGACCGTCTCGGTGCCCATCTCGCGGAGCATCTCCGACGCGATCTGCTCGGTGGCCGCCGACCAGATGTCGACGACCTTGTTGTACCGCTCGCCGTTCGTGATCAGCCCGTCGCGGTGCTCCTCGACGACCGCCTCCACTTCCGCGGTCGCCTTGTTGAGCAGGGTCTGCTTGTTGCTCGGGATCTTCATGTCGTTCATGCAGATCGAGATCCCCGACAGCGTCGCGTACTGGAAGCCGAGGGTCTTCAGCTGGTCCGAGAGGATCACGGTCGCCTTCTGCCCGCAGCTCCTGTAGGCCGCGTCGATCAGGTCGGCGAGATCCTTCTTCTTCATCACCTTGTTCACGTACGTGAACGGGACCTCCGGGGGCACGATCTCGTAGAGCAGGACCCGGCCGCACGTGGAGTCCACGAGCTTCCCGTCGACCCGAACCTTGATCCGGGACTGGAGGGCGACCTCCCCGGCATCGTACGCGATCCGGACCTCCTCGAAGCTCGAGAACTTCCGCCCCTCTCCCTTCAACCCCTCCCGGTGGCGGGTGAGGTAGTAGATGCCGAGGACGATGTCCTGCGTCGGGCTGATCACGGGCTTGCCGTGCGCCGGCGACAGGATGTTGTTCGTCGACATCATGAGCACGCGCGCCTCCATCTGCGCCTCGATCGAGAGCGGGACGTGCACGGCCATCTGGTCGCCGTCGAAGTCGGCGTTGAACGCGGTGCAGACGAGCGGGTGCAGCTGGATGGCCTTCCCCTCGATCAGGACGGGCTCGAACGCCTGGATCCCGAGCCGGTGGAGCGTCGGGGCGCGGTTCAGCATCACGGGAAGCTGGCGAATGACCTCGTCGAGCGCGTCCCACACCTCCCGCTTCTCCTTCTCCACCATCTTCTTGGCGGCCTTGATCGTCGTCGCGTAGCCCCCCTCCTCGAGCTTGTTGAAGATGAAGGGCTTGAAGAGCTCGAGGGCCATCTTCTTCGGGAGCCCGCACTGGTGCAGCTTGATCTCGGGTCCGACGACGATCACCGACCGCCCCGAGTAGTCGACGCGCTTCCCGAGGAGGTTCTGGCGGAACCGCCCGCCCTTCCCCTTGAGCATGTCGGACAGCGACTTCAGCGGCCGCTTGTTCGACCCCGTGATCAGCTTGCCGCGCCGCCCGTTGTCGAACAGGGCGTCGACCGCCTCCTGGAGCATCCTCTTCTCGTTGCGGATGATGATCTCGGGAGCCGACAGGTCCAGGAGACGCTTGAGCCGGTTGTTCCGGTTGATCACGCGCCGGTACAGGTCGTTCAGGTCGGAGGTGGCGAACCGCCCGCCGTCGAGCGGCACGAGGGGCCGCAGGTCCGGCGGCAGCACGGGAATCGCGGACATGACCATCCACTCGGGCCGCTGCCCGCTGTCCCGGAATGCCTCCACGATCTTCAGCCGCTTCGAGATCTTCTTCTTCTTGGCCTCCGAGGACGTCTCCATCATCTCTTTCCGGAGCTCGGCCGAGATCTTCTCCAGGTTGAGCTCCGCGAGGAGCGTCCGGATGGCCTCCGCGCCGATCCCGGCCTCGAACCCGTCTCCCGCCTCCTCGCGTTTTTCCCGGTACCGCGCCTCCGACAGGACCTCGTATTTCTGAAGGTCGCTCTTCCCGGCCGACGTGACGATGAACTTCTCGAAGTAGATGACCGCCTCGATCTCCTTCATCGGCATGTCCAGGATCGTGGCGATCCGGCTCGGGAGACTCTTGAGGAACCAGATGTGGGCCACGGGCGACGCCAGCTCGATGTGCCCCATCCGCTCCCGCCTGACCTTGGACTGGATCACCTCGACGCCGCACTTCTCGCAGACGATGCCGCGGTGCTTCATCCGCTTGTACTTCCCGCAGTTGCACTCGTAGTCCTTGATGGGCCCGAAGATCTTGGCGCAGAAAAGCCCGTCGCGCTCCGGCTTGAAGGTCCGGTAGTTCAACGTTTCCGGCTTCTTGACTTCTCCGTGCGACCACTTGTGGATCTGTTCGGGTGACGCGATGGAGATCTGGATCCCGGAGAAGTACAGGGGATCCTTCGGCTTCTCGAAACGCGTGAAGAGGTCTTCCAAGGGATGCCTCCGTTCGATGGCCCGCGGGCCTTTACTTTCCTTCGTCGCCGATCAGGTTCACGTCCAGACCGAGTGCCTGCAGCTCCTTGATGAGGACGTTGAAGGACTCCGGCAGGCCGGGCTCCAGGGAGAAGTTCCCCTTGACGATGGCCTCGTACATCCGCGCCCGGCCCGGGACGTCGTCCGACTTCACGGTCAGGAACTCCTGCAGCGTGTAGGCGGCGCCGTAGGCCTCCAGGGCCCAGACCTCCATCTCGCCGAGCCTCTGGCCGCCGAACTGCGCCTTGCCCCCGAGGGGCTGCTGGGTCACCAGCGAGTAGGGCCCGGTCGAGCGGGCGTGGATCTTGTCGTCCACGAGGTGGTGGAGCTTCATCATGTACATCGATCCGATCGTCACCTTCTGCTGGAACGGCTCGCCCGTCTTGCCGTCGTAGAGGTCGGTCTGCCCCGACTCCGGCAGCCCGGCGAACTGGAGGTACTGCTTGATCTCGGCTTCCTGCGCCCCGCTGAACACCGGCGACGCGATGAACACCCCCGAGTTCATCCCCTCCGCGACCCGGCGAACCTGCTCCTCCGACAGCCCGGAGAGGTACCCGGCGAACCGCTCGGAGCTGTAGATCTTGAGAAGCCAGTCGCGGAGCGCCTTCGCGCTGAACGCGCTCTCGATCATGCGCTGGATCTGCTCCCCCAGGCCGCGGGCGGCCCACCCGAGGTGCGCCTCCATGATCTGCCCGACGTTCATCCGCGACGGGACCCCGAGCGGGTTGAGGACGATGTCCACCGCGGTGCCGTCCGACAGGTACGGCATGTCCTCCTCGGGAACGATCCGCGAGATGACCCCCTTGTTGCCGTGCCGCCCCGCCATCTTGTCGCCCACCGAGAGCTTCCGCTTCATCGCGATGTAGACCTTGACCATCTTGAGGACGCCCGGGGGCAGCTCGTCGCCCTTCCTCAGCCGGCCGATCTTCTCGTCGAACACCGCGCGCAGGAGGCTGATCTGGTCCTGGGCGACCTGGTGGATGTCCGCGAGACGCTCCCGGGCCGTGGGGTCCTCCTCGACCGCGATCTGGGCCCACATCTCCTTCGGGATCGACTCGAGGACCTCCTCCGTGATCTTCTTCTTCCGGGCCAGCAGGACCTCGGACTTGTCCTCGGTCGTGAGCCGCGTCGCCGAGGTCTTGCCGAGCAGGATCGACCGCATCTTGCCGGCGGCGGTCTCGAGGATGATCCGGATCTCGTCGTCCTGGTCCCGGAGCAGCCGGTCGATCTCCTTCCCCTCGAAGGCCTGGGCCCGGTCGTCCTTCTCCCCGCCCTTGCGCGTGAAGACCTTGGCGTCGATCACGATCCCCTCGATCCCCGGCGGGACGCGGAGCGACGAATCCTTGACGTCGCCCGCCTTGTCGCCGAAGATCGCCCGCAGGAGCTTCTCCTCCGGCGAGAGCTGGGTCTCGCCCTTCGGCGTGACCTTTCCCACGAGGATGTCCATCGGCTTGACCCGGGCCCCGATGCGGACGATCCCGCTCTCGTCGAGGTCCTTGAGCGACTCCTCGCTGATGTTCGGGATGTCCGCGGTGATCTCCTCCTTGCCCATCTTGGTCTCGCGGGCGACGCACTCGAACTCCTCGATGTGGATCGAGGTGAAGATGTCCTCCTTGACGATCTTCTCCGAAACGAGGATGGAGTCCTCGAAGTTGTAACCCCGCCACGGCATGAACGCCACGAGCACGTTGCGGCCGAGCGACAGCTCCCCGTCGCTCGTCGCCGCCCCGTCCGCGACGACCTCGCCCGGGCCGACGCGCTGGCCGAGCGTCACGATCGGCTTCTGGTTGACGCAGGTGTTCTGGTTCGACCGGCGGAACTTGACCAGGTTGTAGATGTCGGCGCCGTACTTGCCCGACGCGTCCGGCTCGTCGGGGCGGACGACGATCCGCCGCGCGTCCACCGATTCCACGGTTCCGCCCCGGCGCGCCGCCACGGCCGCCCCGGAGTCGCGCGCGACCACGGACTCCATCCCCGTGCCCACGTACGGCGGCTCCGTGCGCAGCAGCGGGACCGCCTGGCGCTGCATGTTCGAACCCATGAGCGCCCGGTTGGCGTCGTCGTGCTCGAGGAACGGAATGAGCGACGCCGCCACCGAAACGAGCTGGTTCGGCGACACGTCCATGAGGGTCACCTCGGACGCGTGCACCATCGCGAACTCGCCCTCTTTCCGGGCGATGACGACCTCCTGGGCGAACCGTCCCGAGCCGTCCACGACGGCATTCGCCTGGGCGATCACGTGCTGTTCCTCGTCCATCGCGGAGAGGTACACGATCTCGTTCGTGAGCGCGCCGTCGCGGACCACCCGGTACGGCGTCTCGATGAATCCGAACTCGTTGATCCGCGCGAAGGTCGACAGCGACGCGATGAGCCCGATGTTCGGTCCCTCCGGCGTCTCGATCGGGCAGATGCGGCCGTAGTGCGTCGGATGGACATCGCGGACCTCGAACCCGGCCCGCTCGCGGGTGAGCCCGCCGGGCCCCAGGGCCGAGACGCGGCGCTTGTGCGTCACCTCCGACAGGGGGTTGGTCTGGTCCATGAACTGGGACAGCTGCGACGAGCCGAAGAACTCCTTGATCACCGCCGACACCGGCTTCGCGTTGATGAGGTCGTGCGGCATCAGGGTCTCGATGTCCTGGAGGCTCATCTTCTCGCGGATCGCGCGCTCGACCCGGACCAGGCCCATGCGGAACTGGTTCTCGATGAGCTCGCCCACCGTGCGCACCCGCCTGTTGCCGAGGTTGTCGATGTCGTCCGCCTCGCCGACGCCGTTCTTCAGGTTGATGAGGTACCGGATGACGCGGAGGATGTCCTCGTACCGGAGGATCGTCGTGTCCAGCGCCTCGTCCGTGACCCCCAGCTTGTGGTTGAGCTTGAGCCGGCCGACCCGCGACAGGCTGTAGCGCTCGGCGTTGAAGAACATGTTCTCGAACAGCGACTCGGCGGCCTCCTTGGTGGGCGGGTCCCCCGGCCGCATCTTCTTGTAGATCTCCTTCAGGGCCTCGTCCCGCTCCCGGATCTTGTCCGTCACGAGGCCTTCCCAGATCGCCCGGTCGGAGTTCTCGAGCGAGAAGGCGCAGACCGACCCGATCCCCTTCTGGCGGATCGCGGCGAGCGCTTCCTCGGTGACCTTCTGCCCGCACTCGAGGATGATCTCCCCCGTGGCCGGGTCCGCGATGTCGGTGACGCTGACCTTCTGCAGGAGGTCCTCCACGGGCAGCGAGATCCTGCCGAACGCGACGTCGCCGAACCGCTCGACGCGCTTCTTGGAAACCTTGACGCCCTTCTTGAAGGCCACCTCGTTGGTCTTCGGGTTCCGGATCTCCACGGGCATCTTGAGCCCGATCATCAGATCGGGGCGGAAGACCTTCGAGCATTTCTCCCCCTCGATCGCGACCTCCTCGACCTCGTAGAAGGTCCGGAGCAGCTGCTCCGTGGTCATCCCGAACGCCCGCAGCAGCACGGCGATGGGGAACTTCCGCTTCCGGTCGATCTTCACGTAGAGCATGTCCTTGTGGTCGAACTCGAAGTCGAGCCACGAGCCGCGGTACGGGATGATCCGCGACGAGAACAGCACCTTGCCCGACGCGTGCGAGCGCCCCTTGTCGTGCTCGAAGAACACGCCGGGCGACCTGTGGAGCTGGCTCACGATGACGCGCTCGGTCCCGTTGATGATGAAGGTGGCGCGGTCCGTCATGAGCGGGATCTCCCCGAAGAAGACTTCCTGCTCCTTCACGTCGCGGATGGTCCGCGCGCCCGTCCTCTCGTCGACGTCGAAGATCACGAGCTGCACGGTCACCTTGATCGGGGCCGCGTAGGTCATCCCCCGCTCGCGGCACTCGTCCTCGCTCCACTTCGGCTGGCCGATGACGTACGAGACGAACTCGAGAGACGCCCGGCCGTTGTAGTCGGCGATGGGAAAGATGCTCCGGAACACGGCCTGGAGGCCGCTTTCCCTGCGCCTCTCGACCGGGATGTCGATCTGGAGAAACTCGTTGTAGGATTCCTGTTGTGCCTGGATCAGGTTCGGGATCTCGATCACCTTGTCGATCTTCGAGAAGTCGACCCTCTTGACCCGATTGCGGTAGTCCAGATAAGCCATCGTGTTCACCCCGGGGTTCCGGCAGTTTGGGTTGTGGCGCGGGGGGAGGTCGCCCTCCCCCCCGCGCCCGCGTCGTTTCCTCGTACGGGGACTACTTGATCTCCGCCTTGCCCCCCGCCTCCTCGATCTTCTTCTTCATCTCCTCGGCATCCTTCTTCGCGATCCCTTCCTTGACGGGCTTCGGGACGCCCTCGACGAGGTCTTTCGCCTCCTTGAGCCCCAGCCCGGTGAGCTCCCGGACGACCTTGATGACCTGGATCTTCTTGTCCGCGAAGTCGGTCAGGATCAGGTCGAACTCGGTCTTCTCCTCGGCGGCCGGCGCGGCCGCCGCGCCCGGCCCGGCTGCCGCGACCGCCACCGCCGGTGCGGCCGCGGTCACCCCGAACCTCTCTTCGAGCGCCTTGACGTACTCGTGGAGCTCCAGGACCGTCAGGCCCTCGACCATCTTGATGAATTCATCCTTGCTCATGGACGCCATCGTCGTATCCTCCGTTCGTCATGCGGCTGTTTGTCTGGATTTCTGTTCGTGGACGGAATGCAACGCGTAGACAAGCTTCCTTTCGGGCCCGGAGAGCGCCTGGACCAGGCGCGCCATCGGCGCCGCGAGACCGCCGGCCAGCCGCGCCAGGAGCACCTGGCGGGACGGCGTCTCGGCCAACGCCTCGACTTCCTTCGCGGAAAGAACCTTCCCGTCGAGGAACCCGGCCTTCAGCTTCAGCTTCGGGTTGCCGCCGGCGAATTCCTTCATCGCCTTCGCCAGGGCCACGGGATCGCCCTTCGCGAAGCCGACGGCGGTGGGACCCACGAAGGCGTCGTCGAGCCCCGCGAACCCGGTCCCCTTGGCGGCCAGGCGCATGAGGGTGTTCTTCACGACCCTGAAATCCGCGTCGGCCTCCCGGAGCTTCTTCCTGAGGCTCGTGACTTCCGCCACCGTGAGGCCGTGATGCGCGGCGACGACGGCGCCCCTCTGGGACGCGATCGCGCGGCGCATGGACTCGACGGTGTCCGCCTTGCTCGTTTTCCTCACCTCGCTCATTCCCCCTTTCCCTTGAAAGATGCGTTTCCTATCGAAACCTCCGTCAAAGTGAGGGGGCGAGGCCCGAGGAAGCGGCCGGCGTCACCGGTCGCCCCGGCTCCCCTTGTCTGCGCGGGCCGGGCGCGTCGCATGCCGCCCGTTTGGTCACGCCGGGGTGAACCCGCGGTCTTTGACAAAAGAAGTTTCCGATTGTCCAAAGAGCGTCTTCTGTCCTAGTCCTGCTGGAGCGCGCTCGCGTTGATCTTGATCCCCGGCCCCATCGTGGCCGAGATGGCGAGGGTCCTGATGTAGGTCCCCTTGGCGGCCGACGGCTTCGCCTTGTTGATCGCCTCGAAGAAGGCCATGAAGTTCTCCCGGATCTTCTCCGTCCCGAAGCTCGCCTTCCCGATCCCGGCGTGGAGCGTCCCGCTCTTCTCGACCTTGAATTCGACCTTGCCGCCCTTGAGATCCCGCACCGCCTTGGCCACGTCGAACGTCACGGTGCCGACCTTCGGGTTCGGCATGAGCCCCCGGGGCCCCAGGATCTTCCCGATCCTGCCGACCGCCCCCATCATGTCCGGCGTCGCCACGGCCTTGTCGAAGTCGAGCCACCCGCCCTGGACCTTGGCCACCAGCTCGTCGCTTCCCACGAAGTCCGCGCCGGCATCCTGGGCCTCCTTGGCCTTCTCACCCTTCGCGAACACGGCGACGCGGACGCTCTTGCCCGTCCCGTGCGGCAGCACGACGGAGCCGCGAACCTGCTGGTCCGGATACTTCGGGTCGACCCCCAGGCGCATCGCGACCTCGATGGTCTCGTCGAACTTCGCCGTGGCGGTCTCCTTGAGCAGGTTCAGAGCCTCGTCGAGAGAGTACCGTGCCTCCCTGTTCACCTTCTTCCGTGATTCCAGGTACTTTTTCCCGTGCTTCGGCATGTTTCCCTCTCTTTCGAAAGACGCGAAGTCAAACCCGGGACGGTCCCGGCGTTCCCTTCTCTTCCATCCACCTCTGTCGTGTGACCGCGATCCCTTTGTCGTCCTGCCAGGTCGTCATCCGGGACCGTCCCTAGACGACGTCGAGCCCCATGCTGCGGGCCGTTCCCTCGATGGTCCTGACGGCCGCCTCGAGGTCCTTCACGTCGAGGTCGGGCATCTTGAGCTTCGCGATCTCCTCCACCTTGCTCCGCGCGATCTTCCCGCACTTCTCGCGCTTGGGGGTCTTGCTCCCCTTCTCGATCCCGGCCGCCTTGAGGAGGAGAACCGCGGCGGGCGGCGTCTTCGTGATGAACGTGAACGAGCGGTCGGCGAAGACCGTGATGACGACCGGGATGATCATCCCCTCCTGGGACGCCGTCCTCGCGTTGAAGGCCTTGCAGAACTCCATGATGTTGACGCCGTGCTGTCCGAGCGCGGGACCGACCGGCGGGGACGGGTTCGCCTTCCCCGCGGGAATCTGGAGCTTGATCTGTGCGACGATCTTCTTGGCCATGGCCTTCCTCTCCGCCTCCGCTCAGCTCTTCTCGA
>JBLMWX010000229.1:0-2690 GCA_050257455.1 Gemmatimonadota bacterium
CCCGAGGCCGCCAGCGAGGACGACAATCCCGGGATCGAGAGATACTTGGGGTACGGGCAGATCGGCGTCGACTCGGTGTGGCGCGGCCACCGGTTCGGGCTCGTCCTGAGGAACAACCTCCGCGGGAGCGGCAACAAGGGCGCCGTGCAGGTCGAATGGAGCTTCCCGCTCATCCGGCGCGTGAGCGGGTACGTGCAGTACTTCAACGGCTACGGAGAGAGCCTTCTCGACTACAATGCCTCGTCCAACCGCATCGGCGTCGGGTTCGCCCTGAAGGAGTGGTAGCCCGCCCGCTTCTCAGGCAGCCTTCGAAGGCGTCTTCGGCCTGATGAGGTCGGTTCCCTCCTTGTGAAGGACCCGGTCGGCTTCCTTCTTGATCTCCCGGTGCCGCTCGACCGCCTCTCCGCGGATCATGGCCTTGCACAGCGGGCAGATCGTGTCTTCCCCGGGATCCGCAATGCCGCACACCATGCAGCGCTTCGCCTTCTCCGTCATGGCGCTCTCCCTTCCCCGAAGGCCCGCGGCCGGTTCCAGCTTCATTATCTCAGGAAGTGGCGGGGGCGTGCAAATCCGGCCCCCGTTCGGGACGGTGCCGCGACGGCGGCGCGGGGAGCAGGTGCCGGATCGAGTTCGCGTAATACCGCAGGAGCGGGACTTCCTCGGGGCGCGCGACGTAGAGCCCGCCCTCGTCGGCGACCAGCCGCCGCAGCGAGAGCATCCGCAGCCCCACCTCGACGGCGTAATCCTCGTCGCCGCGCGGAACGTGGACGTGTGCCCCGCGCTCCCGGAGCGACCGGATGAGGCCGTGGACCTCGGCCTTGAGGTCGAGGAGGCCGGCGCGCTGCTTCCCGAAGTCGAGGAACGCCGTCGCGACGAGCGATACCGGCAGCACCGGGATCACGCGGCCCACCGCGTCGAGCAGCCGCCCCGCGAGCGCCTCCACCCGCCGGAACCGGTCGTCCCTGTCGAGGGTCCTGAAGTCGAACCCGCGCTCCCTGCAGTAAGCCTTCATCGAGACCGGCGATCCGAAGTTGACGCAGGCGTACCCGAACCGGTACCAGCGTCCCCGCGCCATCAGGACGAGATTGCGGGCGATGAACTTCAGGGCCGTGGTCGCGGCGAACGCGAGGCTCCTTTTCGGGGCGTCCTTCGCCAGCGCCAGGAGCTGGCTGCGGTCCTCGAGGGTCCGGTCGTAATTGATGCCGACCGGGATGAACACGATGTCCCGCTCTCCCCCGGGATCGAACGACCGCGTCATGTAGTCGAGGAGCCCGAACTTCGGCGGGCGCAGGGCGCCGTCGCGGGTCAGCCCGCCTTCCGGGAAGACGGCCTGGACGACTCCCCCCTCGGTCGCCATCGCCACGTACCGCTCGAGGACCAGCCGGTAGAGGGGGTCCTTCGAGTCGCGCCGGATGAAGTAGGCGCCGAGAGAGCGGACGAGCGTCTGCAGCGGCCAGATCCGGGCCCATTCCCCGACGGCGTAGCTCAGGGCGGTTCGCGTGGCGGCGAGGTACGCCACCAGGACGTAGTCCATGTTGCTGCGGTGGTTCATGACGAAGACGACGCTCGACTTCGGGTCCACCGCGGCGAGACCCGCCGCGTCCGCAACGGCCACGCGGACCCGGTAGAGGACCCGGGCGGCGTTCCGGGCCAGCCAGTAGCCGATCCGGAAGTAGGCGTACGCGTTGAAGGCCGGCACGATCTCCCGGGCGTACCGCTCCACCCGGGCCATGACGACGTCCCGCGGCGTCCCGTCCTCCCGCGCCCGGCTCCCGGCCGCCTCGAGGATCCTCGGGTCGTACATCAGCCGGTCGACCAGGACCTCCCGCTTGGTCAGCGCGAAGGGCCTCATCTCCAGGTGGAGACGCCTGCCGATCTCCTCGATGACGACGTTGGCCCGCCGCCGGATGAACCAGCGGACGCTCGGGATGAGAAGGCGGTCGACGACCGCGAGGGCGGCCGCCAGGACGAGGACGGCGACGATCCAGACCGGAAGCGCGACGGTTCCGCTCATGATTGTCCCCGGGGAAAGTGTAACATCCCCGCCACTGTCCCTGGGCGCCGGATTCCGCATTGGCGGGAGACGTCGTTGCTTCCCGCCGCCGTTTTGGATAGAGTCAATCGATCGTGATCGATATGCTTCTCCCTTCGGGAACGGAGCGGGGCGTGCGGAGAGCGTACCTTGCGGGCCTCCTGATCCTCGTCGGATCGTGCGTCTTCGTCGCGGGCGTCCTGTACGGGAGCCGAAGGGAGACGCACCGACCTTCCTTCCACGATGTGCGGGTCAACCACGTCGGCGATCTGATATCCCTCGTGGACCCCGACGATCCCGCGGTTCGGTCGCTCGCAAGGCGCCTTGGCACCCCCGAGGCCGCCTACGCCTATGTCCGGAATCAGGTCCGGTACGCGCCGATGTCGGCGGCCGCGCCTCCCGGCGATATCGTCCGCGATCGCGCCGCGAGCTGCCTCGGGAAGGCCGCTCTCCTCTGCAGTCTCTACCGGGCGATGGCGATACCTGCCGACAATGTCCGGGTCATCACCGGTGGCGTCGTTCTCCCGCACGGGCTTGCCGACCACGCCTGGGTCGACCTCGAGTACGGCGGGATGTGCCTCCAGCAGGACGTGTCGGGATTCCTGGGGGACTTCGGCTTTGCGCAATTCGCGGGACAGGCGTTCAGCCAGGCCTTCGT
>JBLMWX010000230.1:0-3129 GCA_050257455.1 Gemmatimonadota bacterium
CGACGTGCCAGCGGTCCGGCACCGCCCGTTCCGCGAGGACGATCGTCCTCCCCTCGCGCGCCAGGGCCCGGAAGAGCGCTCCCAGCGTGTCCGACCAGTCCGTCCCGGCGTTGGCGACGAGCATGTCGGCGAACAGATATTTCGGGTTCCGCAGGAGCTCGGCGGCCAGCGCCGCCCGCGCCCTCTCCGAGAGCGACAGGGACGACAGCTCCAGCGCCTGCGCCCCGCCGGCGGAAAGGGTCGCGGCGTCCGCGCCCGCGTCCCCGTCCGCAAGCCCCACCAGCGCCAGCAGCTCCTCCTCCCGGCGCCGCCTCTCCTTCGCCGGGATCCCCCCCGCGACGATCGCGGAGAGACGAAAGAGATCCCCGACGGTCCGCGCTCCCCGTCTCCCCGCGGGTCCGGCCGCCGGGAACGACTCCGGGACAAGCCCGGCGGACGCACGGAAGGAGGCGGCCGCCGCCCGCGGCCCGCGCACGATCGACTCGCCGCCGACGACGACGTCGCCGGCGTCCGGCAGGCGGTCGCCGCGGAGGATGCGGAGGAGGAGGGTCTTGCCGCACGACGGGGGACCGGCGACGAGCCACACGTCGCCGTCTCCGAACGACAGGTCCACCCCGTCCCAGAGCGTCCCGGCCCGACCGAGGGCGCCGAGGCGGAAGGCCTCAATCATCGCCCGCCTTGGATTCCGTCGCGGCGTCGAATGCCCCGGAGAACAGCCGGCGGATCTGCTCGAGATGCTGCGCCTTCATCATGTCCCGCAGGCTGTCCCGCCACCCGTCCCGCCCGACGATGTCGGCGTAGGACTTCCGCACGGAGTCGACGATGACGCCGCCGAGGAACGTGTGGGTGACGATGGCGGGATTGTCCCGCCCGCCGTCCTCGGTCTGGACGTGGTAGGTCTTTCCCCTGTACCTCAGGTTGTGGTTGAAGCCGGTGAGCATCTGGCTGCCGTCGTGCGATTCCGCCGCCGTCATCCGTCCCCGCCCCTGTCGGCCGTGTGACGCCCGTTCAAAGGACCGCCTTCCCGACCGTCCCCATCGGCCCCCCGAAAAACGGCTCGCCCACCCGCGCGAACCGCTCGGGATCGTCGGTCACCAGGAAGGAGGCGCCGCCCTCGCCGCCCGCGCTCTTCATGCCGCCTTCCGAAAGGAGGATGTCGACCACCCGGGCCGCCTCCTCCCCCGAGTCTATCAGGACCGTGCCGTCTCCGAGAACCTCCCGGATGACGGCCTTGAGGACCGGGTAATGCGTGCATCCGAGGATGAGGGCGTTCACGGGCTCCTCCCGGAACGGGGCGAGGTACTCCGCGGTGACGGCGCGGGCGACGGCGGTGTCCGCCCAGCCTTCCTCGGCCAGCGACACGAGCAGCGGGCACGGAAGGGACCGGACGCGCGCCGCGGGGATCGCGGCGCGAAGCGCCTGCTCGTATGCCCCGGACCGGATCGTGCCGGCGGTCCCGATCACCCCGATCGATCCGCGGCCCGGCAGGGACGCGGCGCGCCTCACGCACGGGTCGACCATCCCGACGACGGGAATCCGGTAGATCTTCCGAAGGACCGGGAGGGCGAGGGACGAGGCGGTGTTGCACGCCACGACGAGCATCTTGATGTCGTGGGCCGTGACGAGGTAGTTGGCGATCTCGATCGCGTACCGCGTCACGGTCTCGCGGGATTTCGTCCCGTACGGCACGCGGGCGGTGTCGCCGAGGTAGAGGAACCGCTCGCCCGGAAGCGCCGCCACGAGCTCCTTCAGAACGGTCAGTCCCCCCACGCCGGAATCGAACACGCCGACAGGCTGATCCACGCGGTCCCCTAATACTTTGATTTTCCTACCATAAGACGCTATCGTATCCTTGTCAACACGACGGGAGGCCAAGAGGGGGCATGAAAGAGGCGATCGACTACATCGCGGGCATCGACATCGCGCAGCTTGCGGCGGACCCGAGGGTCCTCGTGGCGATCGCGGCCGTGGCGGTCGTCGCCGTCCTCATGCGCTGGAAGTACGTCATCCTGCTGATCTTCGGGCTGTGCGCCATCCTGGCGGTCGCCCGCTACTCGGAGCTGGGCGAGGCGGTCCTCGACATGAAGATGTTCCTCTTCGTCGGCGGGACCCTCGCGGTCGGCTTCGTCCTCATCTACTTCCTCTTCATCAAGGGGGACTAGCCTCGCGCGTCGGTTTCACCACGACCATCCCGGTCGAAATCCTGTTCGCCGGGGGGCACGCTCCGGTCGATCTCAACAATCGATTCATCGCCGCGGCCCGGCCGGAGGAGTTCGTCCGCATCGCGGAGTCGGACGGCTTCCCGCGGAACTGCTGCGGCTGGATCAAGGGGATCTACGGGGTCGTCCGGCGGAGCCGTTTCCGCAACGTCGTCGCGGTGACGCAGGGCGACTGCAGCTTCACCCAGGCTCTCATGGAGGTGCTCGGCCACCGGGGCGTCCGCATCGTCCCGTTCGCATTTCCCTTCGACCGGGACCCCGGCTTCCTGTCCCGCGAGCTCGCCAAGATGGCGGGCCGCTTCGGGACCACCGTCGGGCGGGCGGAAGCGTGGCGGGCGAAGCTGGCCCCCGCGCGGCAGGCGGCTCTCGAGATCGACGACCTCACGTGGCGCGACGGGAAGGTTTCGGGCGAGGAGAACCATCTCTGGCTGGTCAACTGCTCGGACTTCAACGGCGACCCGGACCGGTTCGCGCGCCGCGCCGCCGCCTTCCTCCGCCGGGCCCGGGTCCGCGCGCCGCGCCGGGACCTCGTCCCGCTGGCGTTCGTCGGCGTCCCGCCGATCACGTCGGGCCTCTACGGATTCTTCGAGGAGGCGGGGGCGCGGTGCGTCTTCAACGAGGTGCAGCGCCAGTTCGCCATGCCGGGACGCGCCGGCAGCCTCGCGGAGCAGTACCTGCGGTACACGTACCCGTACTCGTTCTTCGAGCGGCTGGCAGACATCCGGCGGGAGACCGCCCGGCGCCGCGTCCGCGGGGTCGTCCATTACGTGCAGTCGTTCTGCTTCCGGCAGATCGAGGACATTCTCCTGCGCGAGGAGATCGGGCTGCCGGTCCTCACCCTGGAGGGCGACGTCCCGGGCCCGCTCGACGGGCGCACGAAGATCCGGATCCAGGCATTCATCGAGATGCT